>JBQMYN010000030.1:0-23053 GCA_052173475.1 Treponema sp. | reverse complement strand
CCGTACCGATAGCAGGACAGCCTGCACACTACAAGGCAGAGGGAGCTATTACGCTTGCTCATTCACACAGTGCGCTTACTTTCAGTATAAAAGACGGTTCAGATAAAACTACCCAGTGGCAGGCTGCGGTTATCCGCTCAAATGAAACGCTTTCAGTGGATATTAAAATGTCAGCCCCAAATCCGGCACCCTATACGCACGATGATACGCCGTATGTGAAAGAAAGGTTTACGCTTCAGCTAACCGGTACATACAACGGAGATGAAGCGCAAAATCTGGAATTACATATCAATAAGGACGGCGCAAAACTAGCCGGTCAGGATTTAACAAGCCTAGGAGTAACGATACAAAAGAACGGCACACTGGTTAATGGTGTGCAGCTCTGTGATAATACAATAAGCGGGTTTAAAAGCGGTACTAAAACGAATGAAAGCGAAATCTATACGGTTACATTTACCCCACGGGCAGATCATAAGGATGACGGGCGGTATGTGTTTACGTTCAGAAGTGCTGCCGGGGATGTACAAAAGCAGCAGAGCCTCTGGGTAGATACCAAAGCCCCAGAGTTGACACCGCGTGTTCCTGCTGACGGGCAGCCCCTTAAAGATCAACCGAACCTCTTTGCCGTCGTTGCCGATACGCCGGGTGCAGGAATTAAAACAGTAACGGCAAAACTTAACAGTAATGAGACTATTGCTCTGAAACCGATCAAAGGAAATTCGGTAGAATCAAACGGTGCGCTTGCTCTTCGGGAGGGGCAAAATACTATCACATTCGATTATAGCGATCTCCTCGGTAATGCTGCGTCTAAAACAATTACATTCCATTACGACAAAACACCGCCGGAACTATCAGATATAAAAATGGACGGAAAAGAAAGTGATACGATACTTATCGGAACGCAGTCCAACAATGAAATGAAGTCTTTTACCATAGCGGGAAAGGTAAAGGATTCTATAAATATGGATGCTGTATATGCAACTATTACAAACAAAAAAACGGGTAACAGTGTCGGCTTAATGAAAAAGCCTGTAGCAGGGAATACCGAGCAGTCCTTTAGCTGGACGGTTGACCATAGTATGCTCGCCGGTATTGCTTCTACTGAAGGAGTGTACACAATTTCAATCCGTGCAGAAGATAAAGCAGGTCTAACAACAACGGTAGTAAGAACCTTTGAAGTAGATAAGGATAAGCCGGAAGTTACGGTAAAAACACCGGCAGCCGGCAGCACAGTAAACAAAACGATTGTCATAAGCGGTACTGCATCGGACAAACAAAAGCTAAAATCGGTACAGGTTGTAAAAAAAGACAGCCCTACTACAGAACTCGAGGGCGTAACAGAAAGCAATGGCGATGCGTCAAATAAGGCTGTGTTTACCGGGGATAAGGCAGCCTCATGGAGCTTCAAACTTGATACGACGAAGTATGTACCGATAAGTACTGGAAATTCCGGTACTGGCAGCATTGTACTCAAGGTAATCGCCGAGGATGAAGTCGGTAATAGAACAGAGCAAGAGCATACCATTACAGTCAACCAGAATGATGATAGACCGGTTATTACGATAACCAGCTTTGAACATATTGCATCAGCTAAGTTGAGCAGCTCTAAAATTTTAACGGGAACAATCAGCGATGATGACGGACTACTGAACGATTTAGCCCACGATTTGGAAATCAAAATAGGCAGCGGTGAATATAAACCGGTAACATTCGGTTCAGGCGGCAGTTTTTGGACATATAATCTGGAAACGCTTGCAGACGGCGATCATACCATCAATTTTAAAGTAAAGGATGCAGCAGGAACTATTTTCTGTAAAGAAAATGCCGGTACAAAGTTTGTTTGCCCGAATACTATTGGGAAATCGGATGCGTTAAGTACCGGAAAAGACAAAGATATTTCTTTTAAACTTGATAATACACCGCCGCAAATAAAATCGGATGATGTGCGTTTTGTACTCGGTACTTCCTTAGCTGCCTTAAACGAAACGTCTGAAGATTCAAAAATAATTGCAAATAGAAAAGTAGGTAATACAAGTAACCGAAAAGCATCTTTTAGAGTATTTGCAAAGGATTCTTCGGGGATTAATGATGTAGGACTATCTTTCTCGGACGGTGCTGAAACACCGCTTACCAGAAATACTGCAAAGAATAAAAATGGTTGGGAAGCGTGGGAAGTAGAAGGTGTTGACCTTACGGAAGGAACGCATGTTTTAAAAATTAAGGTAACGGATACTTCCGGTTTTCCGAATTATTGGCAGCAAACGGTCGTGTGTGATTTTACCGCACCGGCAATTATTATGCAAAATCCTCTGCAAGAAAGCAATGACTGGGCACGGGAGCTGTTGGTAGGAAAAACAGTGATTTCAGGATCTTTCGCGGATACGGCAAGCGGCATGAAAGCAGGGAGTGCGGTCTGTAAGATCGGTACGAATAGGGATGCGCTTCGATCCGGCGATACGTTTACTGTTTCTTCCAGCGGTCTTTCTTGGACGCTTGAACTTACCGATGCAAGCGAATATGGAACAACTCAGTATAGTACTAATCGCTTTAAACCGAATTTTACTTCCGATTCAAACGGTAAAATTTATAAGGTTCCGCTCTATCTTGCGGTAGAAGACGGTGCCGGCAACAAAGCGGAAAAGACATTTTATCTTACCATCGATTCTGATGGAAAAACTCCCAAGGTGAGTATATTCGGTCCGGAGCAGCTGCCGCCTGCTCAAGGAGAGAGCGGTGCAGATGTTCATAATGGCTTAAAAAAGGTTACGCTTGGCGGAACTGTGCGTTTTTACGGAGATGCAGCGGTAAATAAGCCGACATCGGGGGCAAAAGTGGTAAGCCTTGAAGCACGGTTTTCTCCTAGTGCTGATTTTGCGGCATCCTTTATTAAGGAAGTATCGCTTGGATTACCGAACGCGGGTGAAACGAAAGACTGGAAAAACGGCGTGCCTGTTGTAGAAAAATCTTCCGGAATAACCTCGTGGGACTTTTCTATTGATAGTACGAAGTTCTTGGTAGGAAGCAGCGGCGGCAGTATTGATCTGTACTATAGTATACGCGCAAAAAATGATGAGGGGACATATTGCGATTGGACTCCTGCACGGAAAATAAAACTCGATCAAAATGCCCCGATTTTTAAAGAGGCAAAAATAGAAAAAGGGAGCGAACAACAGGATTATGTAAGCGGAAAATTTGTTACGGACGGGTATTATTTAACGGTAGATTTGATTTCTACGACAGGGATTAGTAGTATTTCAGTGGAAGTTGCCAATGCCGGTTCTGAGTATAACGGATTAAAGAACTTGACCAATGATACGGCTATAGCGGCGGCGCGCGTAGCTTCTGAACAGGTGTTCACGCCCTATCCTTTGACAGACGGTAAATCAGGATACACAATGAAGCTGCCGCTTAAAACCAAAACGATGACCGACCCTGATCAAAACTGTAAAATTACAATCAATTTGACAGGAGGACAAAGTAACGGGGCTATTCCAAACTTTAATCAGTTTAATCTCAAGTACGATAATACAAAACCGGCAGTGGCATTTGGTATACCGGAGGGAGAAGGAGGATTAGCTCAATTTACAACATCAGGGGCTACCGGCGTTGCAGCTGCTGCAAACAATATGAATACCGATAATTTATACGTGTTCGTTGCAACCAAAGACGGTAGTGCAAAAGAAATAAAGGTTACTGCGGTTGGCGATAAAACACTTACCTATGATTCGCAAGCTGCTGATACATTTGCTGACAAATCTGAGTATATCCTGTTCAGAAAAAATCCGATTATTTTTAATAATCCTGATAAATATCAGTTGGCGGGTATCGTTTATGATACCGGCTCCGGTGTTGCTGGCATAGTACCTTCTATTGAGAATGCTTCTTTGGGGGCTTCTGTTAAAATTAGTAAATTTACGAGCTTGCAGGGACAGTTTTCCTCGTTTAAAGAAGGTTTTGCAACCAATACCATTACTGACGGTAAAAAAGCACTTACATTACAAGTAACTGATAAGGCGGGAAATACCGGATCGGAATACAAAACTGATGTCTTTTTGCGTAACAAGCCGTTAAAACTTAAGACAGTAACATTTAAAACTGATTTAAACGGTAATAATGATTATGCAGATGATCCTGCTAAAGGGTTGGTGGAGCTTGTATCTGAAAGCGGACACGATAGCCATGTAGATACCGAGAAGAAAAATTACAGCCAGAAAATAGACATTAAAAATCGCTTTACGTTCAAAAATGCCGGAAAATCTCAAATTGCATTTGACCTAGACGGCGGCGAAGGAACAACTCGAACCTTTGAGCTGTATAAAGCGGATGCTTCCGGTGCCGCAACCGAAACACCTTTGAAGTCCGGAAACTTTACTGCGAGCGGATCAATGCATGTTATAGATTTTACAGCAGACGATTTTGCTGATACCAAGATTCCGCAGGGAGAAAACCAGACCTTTGTTATTATCGTGAAAGATGGGGCATCTACTACTGATACAGACCGCAAACTAATGCTTACGGTAACGCTCAATATAAAGACAGATGATAAGAGCAAGCCGCAAGTAGTGGTTCTGCCGTTCTTTTGGAATGCTGAAGGCGACAACAGCCTTTCCGGGAATAGCCGCGAAAACGGACATATTGAAATTACCAAAGTTTCCAGCGGTAGCGGTACATCGGATGTGTCCGGCAAAGTAGTGCTGCGCGGTACTGCCTACCACCCGACAAAACTGACAAAACTGGAGTTGACCGGTGCGGGGGCAACCGTTAGTGCAAGTTATACGGGCGGAGCGTGGTCGAATCCAACCGGATTCACGGTAACTGATACGGCATTTGACGTACACGGACACTGGGTACGCTGGGAATATACATGGACAACTGGCAGCCCTGAATTGAATAAAACCCTTACGATGAAAGCCTATCATAATAACGTAGAAAGTCTTACGTCCGCCGGTTCAGCCGCACAAAAGACAGCTGCAAGACCGACAACTCAGTCGCTTACCCTTGCGGCAGGTGATACCGCAGTTGTAGGACAGTTTTTGCGGCTGTATAAGGATGAGGAATCCTACCTTGTAACCATTAGCACCGTTAAGGATTCGCTTGTAGAATGGAAAGGTACGCTTGTTCCTACTACGATTACTGGCTATACGCTGTATTCTAT
This sequence comes from Treponema sp., assembly GCA_052173475.1. Lineage (GTDB taxonomy): Bacteria > Spirochaetota > Spirochaetia > Treponematales > Treponemataceae > Treponema. The sequence goes on along the minus strand of JBQMYN010000030.1, from coordinate 17,898 downwards.
TGAATATGAAGGAAACGATAGTAATGGTAAAACGCCGAAATACAGCAATGGTTCTCTTGCTGTGAATGTTGTGCCGTATATTAGCCGTATTAGCACAAAACTAAGCCGCGGCTCATCGCTCTATCCAAGTACCATTGATAGAACGGCTTTAGGCGCATATCCCATCTCAAGGGTAAAGAAAAGTACCGATTGGGAAAATGAAAGTATTATTGTAGAAGGATTTAACATTGAGCCAAGTACGGATAATGTATTTGTTCTTTCGGATAAACCCCGGTGTGTTGCAACAGGTGGAGCAGCTCTTGAATCGAATGTTTCATCTATTACCCATGATAAGGTATCTTCGACAGACGGCAAGCATACGGTTCAACTAAGTACACTGACAAAATCAAGCTATTTTTCCTATGTTGCAAAGAAAGATTCCGTGTATATTCCGGCAGTGAACAATATCAATGTAAATACGAAGGTAATGAATCAAGAGGCGAATAATCGGAACAACAATCTCTTGAACGATGACCGTTATTTGCGCTTGCTAGACGTATATCGTGTACAGGGTTTAGGAGAAGTCCGCCAACTGAGTTTTGCTATCTGCCAGAATAAATTGAATTTTAGTGCAGGCTATATGGATAATAAATTTTCTATCTTCCAGAATGTAACTGATACAAGTGCTGCAGCGCATAATTTACGGAGTTCATATACCCGTTATTTTGATAACTGCATAGCGTATAATGAGAACGGCACCCCATTCACCCTATCCGCCTGCGGTGATACGTTGAATGTTCCCGTTACAGATTTCAGCAAGGGACCTTCAAAATTGGCACTGATTAAAGGTATTGCTCCTGAACAGTCTGAATACTCCGCATCGAATACCACTACCTTATTCTTGGAGTCTAACTATAACGGTTCGGCACTGAATAATCTTAACCGCTTCCAATGGCCTGATATGGCAGTACGGGGTACGGATAGTGGAACAAAGGGCTATATTTCGTACTATGATTCGACGCAAAAGCTGATTAAATTCCGCTATTTTGAATCAGGAGCGGTGTCTACCGGATACACTTCTAATAATCATTTTGGTATTACCACGCTCTTTCCGTCAGGGGGAGCTACAAATAGTAGTGATCAAGCAGTACCCAAGTATACGGCTAATGGTAAAGATTATCACCAAGGTTTTGTGGCAATAGCAGGTGTTACTGCAAATAGCCCCTATTCTGCAGTGGGTGTTACCGCTGACGGTACTGCGGTTGTTGTTTGGTATGATGCAGTCTCCGGCTCCTTAAAAATGAAGTATAACACTACTCCTGCCCAAAGTTTTTCAGGCTATCAGGCATTTAATGCCTTACCAAGCGAAGGGAATATCTCTTTTAACCTTGCGGTAGACGGAAAGACCGCAAAGCAGGTAACCTTTACTGCAAAACAGGTTAGCGGTTTTGGAGATTTTCCGTATGAATTTGCATACCAATTAAATAAAGAACTTACTGAAAAGGATTTTGGTGCCTATGCAGAATATGATCCTATTTTGCAGAAGCCTGTCGTGCGCTCTATGCAAACCGGTACAGACTCCAGTATTTCGATAACCGGCTTGTCAAGCGGCACTGTTGCAGCTGCGGTACCGGGAACGGGAACAGTATGGGTTGAAAAGACTATAGATAAAAACCAAGCCGGTAAAAATCCATCGATTACGGTAGATAGTAAGAGCGGGCTGCATATTGCCTATAACGCAACCGGAGACGGCGATTTACGGTATGCCTATATTCCTTCTGTAACGGGAGATAATATTTATATTTCTACCGTTGATTCGTATCAGCAAACCGGTGCATTTACCGATATTGCCGTAAAGGAAGTAACCGAAAACGGTACTGCCTATATTGTGCCGTACATCTCGTATTTTACAATGTCGTTAGCAGATACCCGTTATTCAGTAAAACTGGCAGTTTTAAAAGACCGGTTAATTCCTAAAACGGGAACTCATACATTTACCAATGATTCACATGGGGCTAAAGGTGAGTTATTTACCGGCAAATGGGAAGTAATGCATATTCCGTCAAGTCAAATACCGGTGCAGTACCGTGTTAATGTAGAAGTAGCCCAGAACGGCTCCGTATACGTTGCATACCAAGGAGATGAAATAGAATATGTCAAGATAGAGTAGCGGTATTATCAGAGCAGATCCAATGCACCGGCTTCTCAGAGTTCAAACTTTGTTTAGCTGGTGCCATTGTTACGGAAGATGCAGCTTCGGCATTGACATTGTAGCAGGAGAGCTGATACTATCGCACCTAAATTTAAGGAAAATATATGCAGGAAATTATTGATTTACTTGAGCAAAATGCCCGTCTTACACCGGCAGAAATCGCTGCTATGATTGGTAAAACAGAACAGGAGGTTGCCGCCTGTATTGCCGATCTTGAACAGCAGGGCATCATTTTAAAATACACCGCAGTAATTAACCATGAAAAGCTGAAACAAGATGCGTCTGTTTCAGCGATCATTGAAATTCAGGTAATACCTGTCCGCGAACACGGATTTGATGCGCTTGCAGAGCGCATATACCGTTTTCCGCAAGTTACGACTGTGCAGCTTATGTCAGGCGGCTACGATTTACTTGTCGAAGTTACCGGTAAAACCTTAAAAGAGGTTGCGCTCTTTGTTTCCGAACGGCTTGCGACATTGGAGGGGGTCAAAGGAACACGCACGCATTTTGTCTTAAAAACATACAAGGAAAACGGAACGTACTATATCGATCCTAAAAAAGACTTCCGTGAAAATATTACCGCATGAACAACCGTACTGATAAATTTTCTCGAAAGCTCCTCACGGTACCGCCCTCCGGTATTCGCCGATTTTTTGAATTTACTATAGGAAGAAATGATATTATTTCTCTTGGAGTAGGAGAGCCTGATTTTACAACCCCATGGACAATGCGCGAGCAAGCATGGTATCATTTGGAATGCGGGCATACCTCATACACTTCAAACTGGGGACTCGAGCCGCTCAGAAAGGCAATCGCTGGTTATCTGGAACGGTATGGACTTTTTTATGCACCCAAGAATGAAATTCTTGTTACATTCGGCGTATCAGAAGCGATTGATATTATTTTCCGGTCGATTTTAAATGATGATGATGAAATTATCATTGCAGAACCCTGTTATGTATCATATCAGCCGTTGGCGCAATTATGCGGTGCAAAGGTCGTGCCGCTTGATACCGCTTCAACCGGATTTATTCCCACCGCTGCGGCGATTGAAGCATTGGTAACGCCGCGGACAAAAGCAGTTATGCTCTGCTCGCCCAATAATCCTACCGGCACGATGATTCCTCCTGAGGAGCTTGCAAAAATTGCAGAAGTAGTAAAAAAGCATGCGTTGTGGGTACTTTCTGATGAGGTATACTGTGAGCTACGATATGAGCAAGACCATTGTTCAATCGGTTCTTTTCCGGGGATGAAAGATTACAGCATCATTCTTAACGGTTTTTCAAAAGCATTTGCAATGACCGGCTGGCGGATTGGTTTTATTGCCTGCCCTGCCGATTTAATGGCGCAAGTGCATAAGATTCATCAATATGCAGCAATTTGTGCGCCTATTATGAGCCAGTATGCTGCATTGGAAGGATTAGAACAGGGCTGGCAGGAAGTTCTGAATATGCGCACCTCATACCGCCAGCGCAGAAATAGCATGATGAAAGCACTGGATACAATCGGATTGCCGTATATCCGCCCTGACGGAGCATTTTATCTTTTTGTGGATATACGAAAAACCGGCTATACAGCAGAGGAATTTACCGTTAAGCTGATTAATGAGTACAAAGTTGCAGTAGTGCCGGGTAATGTGTTCGGGCAGTGCGGCGAAGGTTTTATCCGGTGTTGTTATGCAACTGAACGGGGAAAAATCCAAGAAGCACTTCGCCGGCTAGGATTGATGTTGCAGGGAATCCCTCTGGATGAAGCAGACAGCCGCTCCGTGCATCAATAAACTGTCCGGAAACTTCAGTGTGGGAATACCTTACCTTGAAACATCACACATTAAAGGTTCCCGATATTCAAAATTGCGCTATCTGTGCGGTTTTAATCGCCTAGCTGTTTCACAGTAAACAGGTCTAACACATCGTATAGGGATACAGAGGGATAAAAATGAAAAAAGCAGTAAAAATTGTCGCATTGGATTTAGATGATACATTACTTACTGATGATTTAACTATTTCAGATTATACAGTATCTGTACTGCAACGTGTTATGGATTCCGGTATATATACCGTGCTTGCTTCAGGGAGAAGTCCGCTCGGTATGTATCCATACATCCAGCGCATTGGGACTGATAGGCGGCACAGTTTTATGGTATGCAGTAATGGGAGCCAAATACTTACATCAGATACAATGAAAGAAATTCACTCCTGTGCACTTGATGCGCCGCTTGCGGTGGAAATTTTCGACAGCATAGAGCGGCATAACCTTTCGTGTCATCTTTATATTAATGAAGCTATCTATGTTTCAAAAAATACCGTATTTTCCGAGCAAGATTCTCATCTGACAAAAATGAAGCTTATTATTCCCGATGACTACCGCTCAGTATTGAACACACTGCCGGTGTACAAAATGGTTATTCCCGGTATGCCGGATACTATTGCTGCCGTAGAGCCGTTTTTCAAGACACTGCTTGCTGGCAGAGCAACTGTTTTTACCAGTAAGCCTTATTTCTTGGAAATTATCCCGTTGCATTCCGGTAAAGGAGAGGCACTTATTGACTTAGCCCGCATACTCGGACTGGAAGCAGGGGCAATTATGGCATTCGGTGATAGTATGAATGATGAAACAATGATTACCCTTACAGGCTATGGCATCGCGATGAAGAACGGTTTACCGGCAATTAAACAGGCAGCCTATGCGGTTACGGATTTTACCAATAATGAAGATGGTGCTGCTCGTTTTTTAGAGCAGCATCTGCTGTAAATACCTCCCAAGAAGTCAGGTATAGATTTTTGATCATTTGCAAAAAACTCAGCTATAGATTTTTTTGCAGATGTCCTGCTGTCAAAAGGATTATATGGGCTATATTTTAGGTACAGCCGGTCATGTAGATCACGGCAAAACAACATTGGTACAGTGCTTAACAGGGATAGACACAGCGCACATTCCTGAAGAAAAAAAACGCGGTATGACGATTGAACTAGGATTTGCTTCGTTGCATGACCCTGTGCATGGAACTGTCGGCATAGTTGATGTACCCGGCCATGAACGGTTTATTCGGAATATGGTTGCAGGAACATGGGGACTTGATGCAGCACTGCTGGTTGTTGCTGCCGATGACGGCTGGATGCAAATGTCTACTGATCATCTCCGTGTACTAAAAGCATTGCACATTACCCGTATTTTGCTTGTAATTACCAAAGCTGATTTAGCCGAGCCGTCTTTGCTGGATGTAGTTACAGAAGATGCAAACCGCCATTGTCAGGAAATTCTCGGCAGAACACTGCCGGCTGTTGCGGTATCCGCGGTAACGGGCATGGGAATAGCCATTTTAAAACAGGCAATTACCCGCTTACTTACGGATAAAGAACAGGAAATTTTTGATAAACCCTTGCTATATGTAGACCGAGTGTTTACTTTAAAGGGAATCGGTACGGTTGTTACCGGTACGCTTCGCGGCGGACGGATTAGCGGAGACGATGCACTTACCGTATACCCCTGCACACTGCCTTGCCGCATTCGGACTATTCAAAGTCATTATACGGAGGTGCCGTTTGCAGATGCCGGTATGCGTACCGCACTTACGATTAAAATAGCTGAAAAACAAACTATCACGCGCGGAATGTTGATTGCCGGTACCGGTCGCACTCCGGTACTACATGGTACTCATATTATTGTCCGCATTGATGAGCAATTTACCGATGCCGGTAGAGATACAATTCTAAAAAATCACAGTGAAATTGAATTGGCTGCAGGAAGTGCCCATGCAATAGGGCTGCTTCATATTACAAAAATTGATACCGCACTCGCTCGGATTGTCTTACAGGAGGATATGGCATTTCAATGGAATCAAAATGCAGTGATTATCCGGCATGGCGGCAGCCGGATTCTTGCCTCGTGCCGGATTCTTGCTGCCTTTGACACCTATAATTCTGCCGTATTTAAAAAAATATACGCTGTCTATGCAGGTAGAGATGTGATTTCATGGCATAGTTTTATATTTTTAAAAGACGGTTTTATTGAAAAAATATATGCAGAACGGCAAGAGCTTTCTGCAAATACCGATGAAGTTCTCTCATATAGTATGTGGTGGGTTTCTGCCGCTCATGCAGCTGTGTGGGAAAAAGAAATTGTTGGTTACGCTGAAAAAACTCTGAGCGGTTTTACACTTGAAGAACTCGGTATGCAGTTGCCGCAAAAATTATTGCAGGAGTTTGCCGATGCACTGTGTACAAATGGATGCCTCGCTCTGCACGGCGATGTCTATACTCGCGCCGGTATACCAGATACAGCACTTTCTGCAACAGCACAGCAGCTGCTTACACTTGCAGAAAAAGCCGGTTTTGACGGCATCCAAATAGATAAAATAACCTTGCCTAATACCCGTAAGGCGGCACGGGTATTAATCAAACAGGGAGATTTAGTTGTGTTAGAAGATTTTTTGCACTACCACCGCCGCTACTACGAACAAGCAGTCAGTGCAATTTTGAAAGGAAAATCCAGCGGTATGGTTATCACAATTGCCGATGCCCGCACCGCTAGCAGGTTATCCCGCAAATATATTCTCCCAATTCTGAATATTCTTGAAAAACAGCAAAAACTTACACGCAGCGGCAGCGATAGAATTGTCGTATAAGGCGGTATCTATACTTACGGTATATCAATAATAGAGGCAACCCGTCCATCTGAAGTATATACATGCTTTTTATTTGTGGTATCAGGAATTTGTTTGCCATCGGTAAAATACGCATATTGCCATGTACCTTTCGGCAGCGGAAGCTGGAGTTCATATCTCCCCGGAATAACTTCTTCCAGTGTGTACATAAAAGGATCCCAATTATTAAACGTACCAGCAAGATAAATTTTTTTCCCTGTTTCACCGAGATATACAAACCGTGTCGAACCATTGCTTTCTGCAATGGTTTTATATTCTTTTTGGTATGGTATTTTTAACACCGAAAGGGACATGCCGGCAGCATAATCAAAAATTTCTTCCTTATTAAGGGGGTCTGTCGACCATAATCCATTAATAGACATACGGTAGCGCAACTCACGCATACCTTCAGGAATGGGAAAGATAAAAAACAAAATTGATTTCTTTGTATCGGTATCCTCGCTGCGATAGAGTCGTTGAAAAGAATAAATGCTGCTGAAATTTTCATGCTCAAAAGCGATTCCTGCATGACGTGCAGAACCTTTCGCCGTAAAAATAATATACTTACCGCTAATAAGCGGCGAATCAGCACGGGAAATAGTTTCTACTAGCTCGCCGTATATTTCGGGATCAATTGTAATGGGTTCATTTGCTGCTAGTGTAAACGATACAAATAAAAAGAACATTATTCCTACTATTGTACGGAATATACTATTCATAGAATCCTCTCTTTTATGGGTATATTGAAAAATAGCGATTGAACAGCTTGGTTTAGCGTACTGCATGACTTTCTTGACATACTGTTAGCCTGCATTTACTCAAACTATCTTTCTATTTTTCAATCTAAATCTTTATTTTCACAATAAACCTGTTTGGAAACTTCCGTTTCAGGACAGGTTACCTTGAAACGAGATACTTAAACTCGTCTACCTGTTTGACAACAAAGCTGCCGAACAAGTCTACTATACGGTTATGAAAATAAATAGCCCTATAATGAAAATCGGAATTTTTCCTCAAATCTTTAATAAACCTATGGATGTCAATGCAACAGCCGCTAAAATTCACATTTTATTCAGCTGCTGCATTTTTGAAGAATACTTCTCATGCTTGTTTTTCACAAAAAATAATTATACCTTGAACCGAGATATTTCCTTTCCTACTGCGGTAGTATGATTTTTATTTGTCAGTGCAATATTGTTAATTTCCTGAATAGCCTTATTTATTTGTGCAACGCCGGAAGCCATTTCAGCCATACTGGTTGTTATCGTCTCAGAAAGGGAAGAAAGCTGGAGAATTTCCTTTGTAACATCAGTAGATTCTGACAGCATTTCTGCCGAATCTCTTTTAACCCTTTCAGTTACTCTATTCATATCTTTTATTACGTCTAATACTTGTTCTCCATCATGCATTTGTTCTTTCATAGTACGAATCATTCCGTCTTCTTGCCGGTAGATAAAGTCCATCATTGCACTAATTTTTTCAAACTGTTCGGCAACCAGCGGACCTGCACCGTTCAAATTTTCAATTTTATGTTTCAACTCTTCAAGAACTTTTGTAATTGTGTTCCCCTGCGCTCCCGATTCCTCCGCCAATTTACGAATCTCATCAGCAACAACAGCGAATCCCTTGCCGGCTTCTCCTGCATGTGCTGCTTCGATAGCAGCATTCATTGCGAGTAAGTTCGTTTGACTTGCCGTATTCTGAATAACGGTTATTGCATCTAACAAACCTTCAGACTGCTCAGTAACAATTTTCGTAATATCAACAACCATTGCGACAGTTTCTTTACCCTTATGGGTTGTTTTTTCTAAGTCTTTGATAGCTTTTAGATTGTTTTCTGCTCTAGTGCGAACAGCATAAATATTTTTTAGAATACCATCAATCGTTTGTGTAGAATCTGTAATACTCTTTGCTTGCCCTTCCACATTGGACGAAAGTAATGAAATAGATTGGGTAATTTCCGTCATTTTTTCAGCAGCAGCAGTAATATCATCATTGTGTGTAACAACTTGTCCCTTTACATTGGTCATACGCGAAGTAATTTGATTCAAGGCAGCGGCAGATTCAACCGTGTTTGAAGCAAGCGTTACCCCCAGTTCTTCTATATTTTTTGCTGAATACGTAATTCGGGACAAGGCATTGCGTATTTTTTCTATTGTATCATTGAATGCACCGATAATAATGCCAAGCTCATTATTTGTACGTTCTACTTTAACAGTAAAATCTCCTTCTGCAACCTGATGAAAGATGTCAGTAATTCTGTGAATGTGGGAAAATGCAGCTCGCATCAGTAACTGTGTAAGTATAAGAATAACGATTAATAATATAGGTACCCAAATCAGGGCATAGCCCATAATTGTATAGACCGAAGGAATAAAATCTTTTACTGGAGCCACAAGAATAGTAGAGTAAGGGACACCTTCAAGCTGATGTTTTTTTACTACCACCCTGCCAAGTGAAGGATCGTCATAATATTCTAGACCGTTATAGCCTTTAATTGGGTTCACCGCACCGATTGCTGTATCAAACTGAGTATCAAGGTAAGCAGTGTTTGAACACAGCGATATCAAACCATCAGCATTAACAACACCAATCCACGAATGAGTACTGGGAACTGACTCTTTGATTTTTTTCATTGCTTTATCAATATTAACAGCTACGCCTGCAAAACCGATGGGAGTTCCTTTCTTGTCAAATACCTTTACATCGAACCAAAAATTAGTTGCCCCAATCGTTTTATTATAGTCGAGATTATAAAATATTTTTTCAGGGAGCTGTAAAAGTGTATAGAACCATGCATCTTTTTTTTCATATTCATAGAGCTGATCTCGGCGAATCTTTTTATTATCATCAATAATATAGTAGCTGCCGGTAATTTTTGAAGCAGCAAAACATGTTGAAAAACGGTCAATCGAACTAAGCCGCAGCATTGTGTCCTGAGTCACAGCACCTAATTCGCTATTTTGCTCTTGCGATTCAAACCAATCTATCAGATATGTTTCTTTCGCAAAATCTTCGGAAAGTGCAAGACCTGCGGCAAGATTTGCTTGCAGATCAGCGCAAGAGGCATCCAATATGGTGGGTACATTTTTATAGAAACTGTCTTCTATATGCGCTTTAGCATTCATAACAGTAAATGCCAAAGCTCCTGTTACTGCGATTATCAATGCCACCGATAAAAATATACTTACTGATGTTTTGACTTTCATTCCTATCTCCGATTTTAGAAAATAGAAGATGCCGCAAAAGTTGGTTGCTTTTTCGCCATCCTCATCAGCACAGCTGATAGCGAGTTTAAAATTAAGTCTTTATACAGTAATGACTTAATTTTAAACATCGCAGCTAAATCTAAGGAAACAGGTGAGCAAAGCTCACCACCAAAAACTGAAGTTTTTGGACAGCCTCTAATAAGGCATTTCCTTACAGAAAGAGCCGATAGACTTTCAGTTTTTGACAGCCCTTACTGATTTCCATAGTGTTATTTAATTTTATCCTATTTAAAGTTTTTTTTCTAGCTAAAATTTGTAAAGAAATATATTTTTAATCAGCTTGGTTGTAATAGCCATCGTGAGATGGTACTACTACCGGCATGCCGTCGGCATACTATCATCGTCGGTATTCCCATTTAAAAGCTATGCCTGAGTTTTTAGAGATACTCTTGACTCAGAATATGCTTAGGTTTATTCTAACTAAACAGTAAATAGGGTCTGCTCGACAACGAAGTTATCAAACAGGTCTAATCTGCTTTAGTTAAGGATGTTATTTTGAAAAAATATATAGGAATATTGTCGGCATTTCTAAGTATTGTACCAGTGCTTTCTGCACGTGCAAACGATGTCGCTATAACGCATATCGCAGATGTTTCAGCAGTGTATCATGGAAAGCAAAAAACTATTTTTTCAACCATTGATACTAAAAAACAAGAAAATAAAATAGCCATAACAGTAACAAAACTCAAAACGGGTGATATTGAGGTTGTTTCCCAAAAGTTCAAAGTGGGAAAAATGCCGTTTTCATCCTCGTTTACATTCACTATTCCCTATTCGGCAAGCGTAAAGAGTCCTGATGCCGTATATTCAATAGATAATGTACCGGTTAATTATAAAATTGCTTTTTCAAAAGCCGTAGGAAGTGTAAATGGTACAATGAGTAATAAAAGCGGAACGTTTATAGTTGAAGTGATTGGTATGGGAAAAAAGCTTGTCATGGATATTTCTTTTTCAACTATAATGAACTAGACTATGTCTGAAAAAGCAGTGTACTAAAGGAGTTTGCATGCAAGTCGCAAAACAGAAAATTGCATTGATTGTAGGCTTAACTGTTGGAGGTTTGATAATAGTGATGAATATCCTCCAAACCTTGTATATTTCAAACAAGATTAAGAACTTTGTTACAGAAGAATATGTTACTCATAGTGTACAAATTACAAATGCCTATTCTCTTGCAATAGCTAATAAAATGAATGAATACATGGGACAAATGCGGTTTTATACAGATGCCGATGTTATTGCTTCAGGAAATGATAGTTTGATTGTCGAATGGTTGAGAAACCATGTAAGTTCCCGCAGAGCGTTTTTTTCTTCTGTAATGTACGTGGATAAAAACGGACGCGGTTATAAAGATACTGGCGGAGAAACTTCTGCAACAAATGCAGATTTTTTTACCGCCATTATGCAGCGGCAAAAAAACGAATATATTGATAATCCTTCCGTAGACCCCGATACGGGGAAAACAGTATTCCATGTCTCTCGCGCTGCAAAGGTAAACGGACAAATACATGGCGTTTTTGTCGCCGCTGTTTCGGTAGAAACGCTGCAATATATGATAAGCTACATCAGGCTTGGAGAAACCGGATATGCGTGGATCATCGCAAATGATGGGCGGGCACTTGCGCATCACGATAGTTCCTATGCCTTAAAAATGAATCTGTTTAATTCGCCGGAGCAATCAATTGCAAAATTGGCGCATAGGGCTGCGGAAGGCGGTATCGGTTACGGGTGGACTGCCTCTGTTGACGGCACAGCGGGGAAAAGTTTTGTTACCTACACGCCTATTGCCAATACACCGTGGTTTTTTATACTTTCAATAAAAGATTCGCAGGTTTATAGGACAGGCAGTGCACTCAGGTCTTTTATGCTCATTACCGGTGCTGTGATATGTGCCGTTCTTTTTATAATGTGTATTGTAGTAACAGAAGGTTTTTTAAAACCCTTGGTTATTGTGGTACAATCTATTAACAATATCGCATCAGGCAGCGCAGATTTAACCAGCCGGATTTCAATCCGCTCAAACAATGAAATCGGTGCTGTCGTGCACGGCTTCAATACATTCACAGCAAAACTTCAAACAATAGTAAAAGAAATAAAGCAATCCGAAAATGCTCTTGCTACCGCAGGAGATGAACTAAGGTATTGTACACAGGACACCTCGACCGCTATAGCACAAATTCTGTCGCATATTGGCAGTATGAATGAAAGAATTTTCCATCAGTCAGATGATGTGGATAAAACGGTTGCTTCCATCAGCGAAATTTCGGGCAGTATACAACTTGTTGAACAGATGATAGAAATGCAATCGACTGGTGTACTACAGGCTTCTACCGCCATTAAAGAAATAGTTGAAAACATCCATTCCGTTAATCAGTCGGTAGAGCAAATGGCGGGAGAATTTACAAATTTGGAACAAAAGGCTGTTGACGGAACTTCAAAACAAGTAGCGGTAAATGACCGCATTGCTCAAATTGAAAATGAATCTGCAATGCTTCAAGAAGCAAATACGTCGATTGCGAACATAGCCTCACAGACAAATCTTCTTGCCATGAACGCTGCTATCGAAGCTGCTCATGCAGGAGAAGCAGGAAAGGGGTTTAGTGTTGTTGCGGACGAAATCAGAAAACTTTCGGAAACATCAAGCCAACAGTCAAAAGCTATCGGTACGCAATTACAAAAAATTAAAGAATCAATCAACTCCGTTGTAGCGGCTTCAGTGCAGTCCAGTGCAGCTTTTAATTCCGTAGTAGATGGCATAAAGACAACGGATAAGATTGTACATCAAATACGATCGGCGATGCTAGAGCAGTCGGAAAATTCACAACAAATTAATCATACTTTACACGACATCAATGATAAAACACTCGAAGTCCGATCGGCTTCCTCAAAAATGACGGCGGAAAGCCAATCTATGCTGAGTCAAGTTCAATACCTTGAAGAAGCTACCCAAAATATGAAAGATAGTATGACAGAAATGAAAACCGGTGCTGAAAAAATTGATAGTACAGGAACTGCGCTTTCTGCGATTGTTGATAAGCTAAAAAATTCAATCGAAGGTATCGGAGCGCAAATTGATCAGTTCAAAGTATAAGAGCAGGAGAACATAATGAAGAAATATTTGTCTCTTTTTTGTATGCTTTTTGTTGCAAGTTTGATAGCATGCGGAGAAAACACGGATACTAAAAAAGTTCGTGTTGCCGGGCTTATACGGGGCGATGCCGAAACATTTCTTAATACCTATAGAGAAGCACTTGTAAAATCAGCAAATGAAAATGATGCGGATTTGCAGATTTATTTCTGTAACAACGATTCAGCAGTTCAATTAGATCAGGTAAAAAATCTTTTAACAAACGGTGTAAAATATTTTGTCATTATTCCAGTGGATACAGCACTTACAGAACAAATTGTCCGCCTTATTCACTCGATGGGAGGTAGTGTTGCTTTCTCAAACATTCTTCCGTCTGATGCAGCTCTTGATATTGATAAAAATGTTTTCCATGTGTCTTCTGCTGAAACGGCTGCTGGGGACTTTCAAGCTCAAATTCTCGACGATTATTTTAAAAATAATCCGAGAAAACTTTCGGGCAAAACAATAAAAATTTTATATCTCAATGGGGAAGTAGGACACAGTACTCAAATTTTTAGAAAACAGGGCTTTATGGACGGGCTTACAAAAAGAGGTTACAGTGTAGATATTGTTGCGGAAGGAAGTGCTACTTGGGATTTCGCAATTGCTCGTCAGCTTACCGATAACTGGATAAAGAAAAATGCGGAGTTTGATGCTATCGTTGCACAAAATGACGATATGGCATTAGGTGCTGTGGAGGCGTTAATAGCAAACGGTCGCACCGATATTCCCGGTGATGCAAATAAAGACTCTGACGGAGATGGAACAGCACTGACGGTACCTGTAATTGGAGTGGATGCAACGGATGCTGCAAAAACTTCTATCGCAGCCCATAAACTGTACGCCACTGTTTTGCAAGATGCGGCAGGTCAGGCAGCTACTGCCATGGAGGTGATAGTACACTGTGCAAGATACGGAAGTGCAAAGGGTTTTGAAACAAAGGCGGGTATAAAAGCCTTAGATACGGTTACACAAGAATCGCCTGCTACACGGGCATCGGTATTGGATCAGTGCTTTATGGTTCCGTTTGTTCCAATAACAAAGTAGGGGTAGTCTAAACTATCGCCGCACATTGCATATTCCGGTGCAGTGCTGCCAAAAAACCATAGCAGGGAACGGGGATGCCACTGCTGACAAGGCATCGCTAAAAATCTATACCAGAGTTTTTTGCAGATGTTCAGCAGCAAAATATAATTTAAACACATAGTTTTGCGTAAACGGGACTTGTAAAAAACAATGTTTTCGCATATAGTAGATATGTTCGAGTTTCGTTGCCGAACAAATTTGTGAACTACTACCGGATCCGTTAGCTCAGTTGGATAGAGCGGCTGCCTCCTAAGCAGCAGGTCGCACGTTCGAATCGTGTACGGGTCATTATGTATTTTGGAGGTGGAATATGCTTGCATTGACAATAGGTGCCGTGCTCATTCTTTTTACGGCGTATGCCGCTCTTCCGGCTGCATCATTTGGTTTGGGCTGGGGGGCTGCTATCATATTATTTTTGCGCGGCGGTGTCCCCGTTTTTACGGCATTTATCGGTTTAATAGCTGTCTTTATCGGAATTGCCGATATAAAAGATAAGCAGGATGCAAAGAAAGAAGAGGCGGCAATGAAAGCCGGAGAACATAAAGACGCATAATAACCTTGTTCTAAAATCAAAGTTTCCGAACAAGATACCTTGAAATACGCTGTGTGAACTCGTCGATCTATTCGGTAACAGTGTTATCGAATAGGTCTAATAACTGTTTTACTACTGAAAAATACTACAGCCGCATCAAATATTCTTTTAGCACATCGGCTATTATTCGCCTTATCTGCACTGTCGCAATAAAGGAGCTGCTCTGAAATGTTGGTTTTGAGCAGCTCTTTTTAGCTCTACTTTTGTGAACATACAAATAGATAGCAACCGCTCTAAATATTAGAGGGAACGGAGATGTCCCGAAAGTAACCAACTTTTTGGACAGCCCCATCGCTTCTGAGGCAACCCATGGGCATCTCTGTCCGTTTTGCAAAGCTGCCACGGATACCGTCGCTAAAAATTTATACCTGTGTTTTTTGCAGATGCCCGCAACTTTTCTCAAGCCATAACACGCATAGGATGAATAATTACTTGACCAATTACAAATTATGTATTATCAATTACTCATAAAAACTTTGACAGGGGAAATATATGACAAAGCTTAAAGTTCATAAGAAAAGAGGAGTTGCGGTACTCGGTACAGCAGTGCTTATTGCAGCAACACTGCTGTTTACCGGTTGTCCAAATGTAAACGAAAATAAGCCGGCATCTCCCAAATACACGGTCGCTTTTAGCGTAGACGGCGGGAACGGTAGGCTTACAGCAAAGACAGGCGGCATAACGGAGGCGGATAAAAGCCCCGTAACTGTCGAAAAGGATAAAATCGTAACCTTTGTCGCAACACCTGATTCGGGCTACCAAGTAAAGGACTGGATGCTTGACGATCAGGTTCTAAACGTCACTAACAATTCTTATCATCTTAAAATTGAGAAAGCTGTAACCATAAAGGTGCGCTTTGAAAAGCTTCCTCCCGGCAAAGCCTCATATACGGTAAAACACTATCAAGAAAAAATAGAAGGCGGCTATCCTACAGAGCCGACGCAAAGCGAAAATCAAAGCGGCACAGTGGGAGCAAATGCTGTATATGCAACGAAAACCTACAGAGGCTTTACCTACAATCCGAACCTCACCAAGATAAATAGCTCTGTACAGACAGAAGGTACGATAACCTCCGGCAATAGTACCGTCGTAGAGTTCTATTACGAGCGAAATACGGTTTAAGCTTGCTGGCGGTACTGTAGACGGCAATGTGACCAATGTCGTAAAAACAGGCAAATATGGAGCAGCCGTACCTGCACCCGTTCCCGTACAAAAGAATTTCAGTTTTAAGGGATGTACCCCCGCTCAGCCTCCGCCTTTAGTATTCCCTGCCGCAGATATGGAATACACCGCACAGTGGCAGATAAATCAGTACATCATAACGTTCAGCGCAGACGGTACATTGGCGAATGGAATGCTGAAAGCAGAAGTTGACGGCAGCGAAATCACTTCGGGCAAGCCGGTTGAACACGGTAAAACCGTAACCTTTACGGCAACATCTCATTCGGGATATGAAGTGTACAAATGGACGGTTGACGGTGCTGCCGTTACCAGCAGCACGGCGAATACTCATACTATTACTGTTACAAAGGCGGCAGAGGTCAAAGTGAGATTCGAAAGACCTCATATATCCGTCGCCTACGCGAATCTTGAGAACTACCTACAAACCATCGCTTCTTCCACAGAAGTAAACTACATCGAAGTAACCGATCTTAGCGCAGCGGACTTACAATCAAACGGTGCAGAGGAAAGCCCACTCGGAAGAAAGCTGAAAAATAACTCCAGTAAAAAAGTTTCGCTTAAGTTACCGAAAACAGTAGACGGTCTTACTGATATGAGCTTATGCTTTAATGAGTGTACAAACCTTGTGAGTGTGCTTGAGATACCAAACGAGGTTACAATTATGACCAGCTGGTTTGATGGCTGCAAAAGCCTAACCCACGTTCCAGAGATACCAAACAAGGTTACGAGTATGGAGGGATGCTTTTCCGACTGCGAATGCTTAGAACAGGCTCCGATAATACCGAACGGCGTTACGAATATGAACGACTGCTTTCAAGGCTGCATAAACTTAAGCCGAGTTCAGGCGATACCGGACAGCGTTACGAGTATGGAGAATTGCTTTTTCGACTGTAAACGCTTAGAACAGGCTCCGACAATACCAAACAGTGTTACGAATATGAAGAATTGCTTTTGCAGCTGCAAAAGCCTAACCCACGCTCCAGAGATACCAAACAAGGTTACGAGTATGGAGAATTGCTTTTCCTACTGCGAACGCTTAGAACAGGCTCCTACAATACCGAACAATGTTACGAATATGAATAGCTGCTTTCAAGGCTGTATAAACTTAAACCGAGTTCCGGCGATACCTAACAGCATTACGAATATGGATGGCTGTTTTCAAGGTTGCTCAAACTTAAGCCAAGTTCCGGCGATACCGAACAAAGTTACGAATATGAATAGCTGTTTTCACGGCTGCTCAAACCTCACATCAGTTATCCTTAAATGCAACTATGATAGCGGAGGTTTTTCGCAGGTTTTCACAGACTGCCCAAAACTGAGCAGCATAAAAGTGTCGCAAACTTATTATGATAACTACACTGCACCTACTGCTCTTAGTACTATGGGGATTTCCGGTGCCAACGTTACCGAACAAAAAGCAAAGTTTGAAAGGTTGGCGAACCTTAATCTGTAATTTCAATGGGTAATGAGTAGAACAGCTCTAAAAATCTAATCGAGTTTTTAGAGCTGCCCGCTCATGCTAATAGCAGTCACCAATCATATTGCGAGGATTTTACGAGGTTGTTCTAGCAAACTCTTATATTTAACTTTGATTAATCCGCTCTTTATGCTATACTTACCGGATGAATGTCTCACGGAAATTGCCGATTGGCGTACAAAGTTTTAAAGTATTACGGAATGGTCATTATCTTTATGTCGATAAAACGGAGTATATTGCTCAATTAGTAACCAGCGGGCGAGTTTATTTCTTAAGCCGACCGCGACGGTTCGGGAAGAGCCTGTTTCTTTCTACATTAGCCGCATATT
>JBQMYN010000029.1:0-23069 GCA_052173475.1 Treponema sp. | reverse complement strand
GATCAATAATTCAGGAAAGAACATTGCATTTATTATCATGCGGAAGCCATGGAGTAGATATGCGCGAAAACAAAAAAATCTTTAATGCGTTATAATGCGGAATCCCTATCGATCAGGCGGCGGCATTATGGGAACGTTAAAGACTTTTTCGAGAAATCTTCCCATTTATACATTCGTTTTTGTGCATTAGACCTGTTTGAGAACACAATAATCAAACAGGTCTAATACTGCCCTTGAATACAAGAGCATTAAACTATTAGGTTGAGTTCCTATCGGCTGTTATCGCGGCGGCTTTTTTAAGGACTTGAACAAATGCTGCTTTAATTTGTCAAAGGCAGCGAACGGATGCTGCTTAGGTTGTACCCCGCCTTTGGGGGACTGCCCTCGTTTGGAGGGATCCTCTTGCACGATATTTTTCATAGCGGCAGTAAATTTACCGAGCAAATCTTGACTTGAAATATCAACTAAAAAATAAGAAATTTCATCAGCCGTAGAAAAAACAGGAATAAACAGGGTGTTGTTTTTTTGCTGAACCGGTAAATGAGTTACGGAAGCCTCTTTAAAAGCCTCCCGTATGTCCGTATGAGGAAACACATACGACAGCATCATCCCCTGTTTACATTCAAACTCTGTTTGCGCCTTAGGGCTTGCTTCGATAATTTCTCCGTTCAATCCGGCAATAATCAGCGGATGATCAATCATACCGGTAATAACTGACAACAAACCATGTAAACTGGCAATTTTTTTTGTTTTTTGTTCGGTAATTTTATGCGCAGACTCGAGTGCTGATTGTAATTCAAATCCCAGATTATGTAAACGCCCTGCACGATTTTCAGATACAATACCGGTACGCCGTATTGAATCCATCAGCATAGAAAAATCATTGGCTGTTTTTTTACCGCTGTGCAGTAGTGCGTATGACAGGGCAAGCTGAACTCCGGCGGCAATAAACCCGAAAAATAGCAGCCGCTCAGAATGAGCTTTTAACTGAAACTGCATCCCAAGCCGATATGCCCATATTGAAGTTGCCAATATCGTAAGAAATGAAAGGAGTAAAATCCCTATTAGTTTTCGTTTTTCAATAATAATCATACCTGTTCCTTATACTTCACTAAACTTTGCGAGTTGTTCATTGCTGCCGATCAAAAAAAGAACATCTCCTGATTGTATGGTTAAGGTATCATCAGGATAGTACATGAGCACATTTTTTAGCGGATTGCCTTCACGATCAATATCAAGCTCGATCCGTACAACAGCTATCAATTTCAAGTTGAAATGCTCCTTTAAGGCAATATCTGCAATTGTTTTTCCGGCAAAGAGTTTTGGAACTGTTATTTTTGAGATCGAAATATCCTGCGTTACTTCCATGCTTGTATATAAATCAGGAGAAATCAGCCGTTTTGCAATCTGTGTGGCAGAATCAACTTCGATATTAAGCACTTCGTTTGCTCCTATCCGTTTAAGGACTGTTTCATGCAGAGAGGAAACGGCGCGTGCTGCAATATAGGAAATATTGCGCTGTTTTAAAAGTGTGGTTGTTAAAATGCTTGCTTCAATATTGTTCCCAATGGCGACAATTGCAATACTCACATCATCAAGGGGGGCTTTAAGCAGTGCATATTCATCAGCGGTATCAATCAGCATCGCTGCCGGTACAATGCCTTTAATCCGTTCCACCGCTTGCGGATCCTGATCAAAAGCAATAACGGAAGCTCCTCCCTCAACTAATACTTCACAGATACGTGAGCCGAATTCTCCTAAACCAATAACGGCAAAATTGTGCTGTACGTTCATTATATACTCCTTTATCCAATCGTAATAGTTCCATAAGGATATTCAAATGTATCTTCTTTCCGTTTTTTTCCGGCAGCGGTAAGAATAGTCAGCGGTCCAACCCTGCCGATAAACATAAGAAAAATAATAACTAATTTGCCGGAAACGCTTAATGCAGCGGTTATGCCTGTTGAAAGCCCTACCGTTGCAAATGCAGATACTGTTTCAAAAAAAAGCGGAAGAAACGGTATGGTTTCGGTCATAGTTAATATAAAGATGCTCATACAGATAACTGAAAACCCGAATCCAAAAATGAGAAACGCTTTTTTTACTTGTTCGTCAGGTACGGCATTTTTTCTGATTACTACGGCATTGCGATTTTTCAAAAAAGAGGTGAAAAAAGCCCACACAACTGCAACCGTATTAAGTTTAATACCGCCTGCGGTACTGCCGGATGCCCCTCCTAAAAACATGATAAAAATCATAAAAAGCAAGGTGGTATTGGTTAAAGCGGCGAATGATACGGTGGAAAATCCGGCAGTACGGAGGGTTACTGCCTGAAAAAATGCTGCAAGGTATTGTGTGCCGAGCGGAAAATCTTTCATTGTGTGCGTATGTTCCAAAAGGTAAAAGCAGATAAATGAAATAAGCAAAACAGTTCCCGTCATGGTTAAGACAATGTGCGTATTCAAACTGAAGAAAAACGGCGGTACTTTCTTTTTAAATACTGTTTTTTGGATGCAGCCGCTTAATTTTTTTGTTACTTCGCTGATAACCGCAAAACTAATACCGCCGAGAATAATCGTCATTGCTATCGTTACACTGATCATGGGGTTTGCGGTAAATGATTCGAGGTTGTTTGAAAAGAGAGCAAAGCCTGCATTACAAAATGCAGAAACAGCATGAAATAGTGCGTAGCATATCGCTGCCCGTCCTTGTCCCATTGTGTGCGCAAAGCCTATATACAAAAACAATGCACTCATGCTTTCTATCATAAAGGTAGAGAACACAATAACCCGTAAAGACTTAAACAGAGAAGACATATCATCTTCGCTCACCATATAAGAAACGGTAATTTTATCTGCAACGGATAGTTTCCGCCGGAATGCCAGCATACCGAAAAACGAAAAAACCATAATTCCTAAACCGCCGATTTGTATAAGCAAAATGAGGATTGTTTTACCGACCGGCGTAAGTGCAACTGATATATCAATCACACTTAATCCCGTTACACAGACGGCGGAGGCTGCGGTAAACAATGCGGTAAGAAAGCTCAGCGGTTCTTTACCGGTAGACGCGGCAGGCAGCATCAGTAAAAAAGTGCCAGTAATAATCATAATAAGGAAAGAAAATAGCAATGTACCGGCGGGATTAAGCATAATTTTTTTCCGTCCGCTCTCGCTGGTACTTACATGTTTGACAATCTTGCCTAATAAAAAAATATTTTTAAAAACAGCAAAAATCAGAGTAAGCTCTTGCGGATCCGCTGCCGTCCGTATTTTCGTTTTTAAAATAAAAAAGACGATACAAAACAGGATGGTACTGATGCACGGTACGGCATTTTTCTGAAAGTATTTTCTTAAATACCGTTCCTGCCGGAGCGGCCGGAGTGTTTCGGCAACCACCAGCAGCAGTATTGCAATATCCGCTGTGTGAATAACAAACGATACGAATGGGAAATCATACAGCTGCTGTAAAAAAAGAATAAAGAGACTGAGAATAAAGGCTGTTACCGACAAATATCCAATCATTGTTCGCTCCTTTTACGCCTTAATACACCGATTCATTGTAGGGCTTCATCCACTTAGCATAGTTCTCTAACGTGCGTGAAATAACGATTCTCAATTGGTTATACCTCACACATATAACCTTATCCTCATCCTTATCCCATCTATCATTTGGTATCAGTCTATTATCTCGTATCAGGCTATCATACTGTATATCGTCAGACAAGAAATCACGACACAGCAGCAGCAAGCCTTGATCTACATTGTTGATTGTCCAAATTGTAAACCGGTTTTCTGAAATAGCGGTGCGTACCCGCGCCGGTAAAAAGAGATTGTGTTTATTGCCTTCAGGGATGATAACTCCTTGTGTGCCGGTAAGCCCCTGCTGTACACAGACATCAAAAAAGCCGGTTATTTTTTCTGAAATACCGCCGACAGGCTGCACCTGTCCCAGCTGGTTTACGCTGCCGGTAACTGCAATATCTTGCCGCAGCGGAATCTTCGCGATAGCAGAAACCAAAGCAAAAAACTCAGCGCAGGAGGCGGAATCACCGTCTACCATACTATACGACTGCTCAAAACAAATAGCGGCGGACAGCGCAAGCGGATATGCCCCAAGATATTTCCGGCGCAGCAACGAGGTAATAATAAGATGTGCCTTATCATACACTTCCCCTGAAAGACCTGCCTCCCGCTCTATATTGATAACACTGCCCCTCCCCGGTGAGGCTTGAGCGGTAATACTTACCGGAATACCGAACGTGTGAAACCCGCGCTCTTCTACTGCAAGCCCATTCACTTTTCCGATTGCAGTTCCGGTTGTATCAATCAGCAGCTCTTTTAAGTGAATAAGCTCACTGAATTTTTCTTGCGGCAAGGCAGAAAGATATTGCCGCTGCTCAATTGTTTTTTCGATAATTTCGGCACTAATTATTTCGCTGCCGTGTTTCCGCGCCATATAGTTTGCTTCAGCAACAAAATCAGAAATTTTCGTAAACTGTGCAGAAATAAGATGCCTGCTACCGGAAAGTTCTACTGCATACTCCAACAGTTTAGCATAGCCGCAGTCGGTAAACGGTAACGATTTTTGATCTTTCACAAAGCTTTCAATTAACGAAAGCACTGCCGCACTGTTTTCGTCAGTAAGTGGCATTACTGAATCAAACTCTGCGCAAACTTTAAAGAGTTTATAAAAATCGGGGTCTTCTTGATAAAGAATTTCATAAGTATATTCACCGCCGATAATTATAACTTTAAATCGTGCAGGGATAGGCTCCGGTTTAAATGGATATGATGCATGAGTACCGGACGGCGAGGGGCGGATTTCAATGGCACCTGACTGCAATACCCGTTTAAGATACACCCATGAATCTTCTTCTTCCAATAAATCTTTTAAACGCAGCACAAGAAAACCGCCCAGAGCACGGTGTACAGAACCTGCACGGATGTGTAAATGCCCATTGGTCAGCGGAGCTGTTTCATCACCGTGCATTTCTACGGTTCCGAATAAGTTTGCAAAACTCGGTATATTCTCGGAAATTGCATACGGCGTATTTTCTGTATTTTCATGGATGAGGTTAATGGCATACCGCCCGAAAAAGTTTTTTTTATGACGGAGAGATTTAAACGGCTGGGTATAAACCGGTATTTTTTTTAGTAAATCTTCTTCTGTTTTGTCTAAAAACTGCTGTATTTTTTTAGAGTGCGCCTGCTGCAGTGCTGTTTCTACCGGATATTCTCCTATGAGTGTACGGAGTGCCTCCATTTCCGCCGTAATAATCGGCTTCATAAGCTCTACAGATAAGGCAGAAAGTTTTTCGTCTGTTTCTTTCCTATTCTTCCGCATAAGAGCAAATAAATCAGCTAAGGTATCAAGCGCATTGTAGTATGTTTCGCGCAGCGCATTAAATTTTTCTTCAGAGAATTGTTTTTTTGCAACTTGTAATTGTAATTCTGCAAATGATATTTCTTCCTCATCAATAAGCGGAATAAGATCAATTGACTGCTGAGAATCATCTTTAATGTGCAGCACTTTAAAACCTTGGTTCAACATTTCTATTTCAAATTCAGCAACCATGGTGTTTTCAGAGCTATCCACAGTAGAAACAAGTTTTTTTTGTACCGATAAAAACTGCTCCGATTTTTCTATTTGCTGAGCTTGTTCGTAAATTACGTCCATTGCATGATTTAACCGCTTTTTGAATATGCGCCCCTGACCTGCGGGAAAAAAAAGAGCGGAAGGCTCCAAGGGATTTTGATAGTTATGCGCATAGGCAATATCTTGCAGTTCAGCAGTATTTGGTTTATATTCTTTCAGTAATGAAGAAAGAACGGTACGTCTTCCGGTTCCCGGTGCACCCATGATAAAAATATTGTAGCCGCTGCTGTGAATACCTAAGCCGAGTTCTATTGCAGAAACAGCCCGATTTTGTCCTACGATTTTCGTTTCAGGTGCTTTTTGCCGTAGGTCTGCAATTTTCTCGGTAGGAAAAGTAAATGCTATTTCCGAAAGCGGAATACGCTGCGGTAATAGCTCGTTGCCGGAAGCCGGCGTGGTGGTATGAGGTGTATTCAATAGTCTAACACTCCTTTCTTACTTACTGTATATTCGACCTGTTCCGAAACTGAAGTTGCCGAACAGATTTATTTCTAATGATGCAGCCGGCGGCGTTTGTTTTTAGAGGTGAGCTTTGCTTACCGGTTTCCTTAGATGGGGCTGTCCCGAAAGTAACCAACTTTTGGGACAGCCCCATCTCTAAAAATCTACCTACATTTTAGTAATGTCCGTATCGAAAAAAACAAATGCCGATACTGCGGTATGCCGTCTGCTATGGTGAGGAGAACTATGTCTGATTTTTTGTTAAGCGAATTACTGGTACTTTCGCTGTTACTCCCCGTATTGCTAAGACCTTTCATCAAACCTTTAAAGAAAGGTCAGGCTCTCCCTATATTACCCTTTCTGAGCATTTTTGTCTGCATATGTATCCTGTTAGGACAGGGAATTATACTTTCTTTTTGCATTTTATTCTGTTTTGCTGTGTTGGTTGCGCTTTCTGAGGCTGTAAGGGCAGCTGCATTTTTTCATGGGGTGCTGAATGATTTTTATGTAGCACCGGCAGCTGCCTTGCGGGGTTTTCTGCTCTGTCTGTTTTGTGCGGTAGGCTGGGCACTTATTCATTTTTCACCGGAAGCAGCTTTTATCCCTGAAATACCCGTTTCGGAACAGGCGATCCGGTTTCCGCAAGAAAGCGGGAATCCGATAGAAGCCCGTTTACTCATACCGAATAATCCCACAGATGCAAAGGTGCTTATTGCTGTTGCATCTGCATTTCCGTTCTCTTCCGGATCGGGTACTGCGGCGCGTATATTTGCCAATGCGGGGTACAACGTATTGGAAATTACCCGCTTACACAAAAATCCGGTGCTGCCCCGTTTTGATGTATACCGCAGTATTTTGCCGCTCATGCTGAAACACCAACAGGGGAATCGGTTTTTACCAAAAGAAGCTGATCCGGAAATAGCGGCTTTTTTCGATGATTTTTTATTGAAAGCGGTAACCCAATACGGACAGCATAAGCACGTATTTCTCTATACAGAAGGAGTATATTCCGATTTAGCAGCCGATTTTTGTTTGAAGAATCAGGGAGTGTTCAACGGTGTTTTTTTTAATCTATCGGAGGAAGAACCGCTGCCGCCTATCCGTAAGAGTTTAGCAGTATGTGCCTATTCAAAAGATGGCGGCATACCTGTTGCACCTGCGGCAAATACCTATCAGCCGTTTTATTGCTACATTCACCCGCACAGTGATTTAGCCGGTTTTGGTTCCTTACGGGCAGACGATGTTCTTGCCGCCCTACTGCTCGGTAGTGAAAGAGACCTCGCCTTACAAGATCGGCAGGCTGCGGCGAAGCATTTTATACAGTGGATGCAGAGCAAGATACAAGCTGCTTCTGCAATGCCGGTTTCTTTCTGATGCAGAGATTTCACCGTTTCTCACAAGCGTTGCGAAACGGCGCAATACAGCAGCCTCTCACCCTTGTGTTTTGGTTCAGCTGTTGCTTTACAAAAAAGTTTTTTTATTCTCTATAACTCCTGCCGAATTTACTGCGAAGCACTATAAATAGATGTGGGGCTGAGGATGCCATTGCCGGCGGCAAAAAGTTGGTTACTTTCGGGATGCCGACATCAGCAAAGCTGATAACGAGTTTAAAATTAAGTCTTTATACAATAACGACTTAATTTTAAACATCGCATCTAAATCGCGCAAATAGCACAATTTAGAACATCATATTTCAAGGTAATCTGTCTTGAAACTGAAGTTTCCGAACATATCTAATATAATCAAGTATGAGGCAGGAGGTTTGCTATGACTATTATGAGTTTTGCTTCATTCGGCTATGAGGGTGAAATTATCAAAGTGGAAGCATACATACGGAGAGGCTTACCGCTGATTGATATTGTAGGGCTTCCGGGCGCAGCGGTAAAAGAAGCACGCGAGCGGATGCGGGCAGCCATAGCGAATGCTCAGCTGGAACTTCCGCAATCAAGAATATTGATCAATCTTAGTCCGGCAGATCAAAAGAAAGACGGCAGCGGATTTGACTTGCCGATTGCTCTTGCGGTATTACAGGCTGAGGCGGTTTGTGATGTGCCTATTATGGTCATTGGAGAGCTGGAGCTATCGGGAAAGGTGCGCCCTGTCCGAGGAGTTCTCGGCGCACTGCTTGCGGCAACTGCTGCCGGTATCCGGTATTTTATTATACCGAAAGAAAATGAGTCTGAAGCCTGTATTCGGACAGGGGCATATATTTTCGGAGTCCAAACATTGCAGGAGGCTGTTACCTGTCTTACCCGTATACAGCATGATGCGACAAGCGGAGGCGGGGCTGCCGCTATGAGTTCAGGTGCCGCGGCGGATCGGCAGCAGGTAATACAACCGCCGGTGTGGTCTGAAGCGAGTGCTGCCGATCGGGTTGCCAATACTGGTACGGGCGGATATTTTGAAGATATTGTAGGGCAGGAGTATTTTGTACACGCATTACAAATTGCCGCTGCCGGCGGACACAGTGTACTTGCATACGGGTCTCCCGGATGCGGTAAAACCTTATCAATGCAGCGTTTCTTAAGCCTCTTACCTGATCTCGATGTCCACACAGCTGAAGAAGTTACCCGCATTTACAGTATTGCAGGTCTCCTGCCCTTGGGGACGGAACGAAGTGTACGCATTATCCGACCGCCGTTTAGAATGCCGCATCCAAATGCAAGTTTAGAGGGTATGATCGGCGGGGCAGGGAAATGTATGCCCGGGGAAATTTCTCTTGCGCATGGCGGTGTGTTATTTTTAGATGAGGCAGTACAATTTAAGCCGACCGTTTTGCAAACATTGCGGGCACCGCTTGAAACCGGCACTGTAACATTGAGTAGGGCAGGCCGTTCTTCAACATTTCCTGCCCGTTTTCAGCTGCTCATGGCGTTAAATCCCTGCCCATGCGGTAATCTCGGCGCAGAGGAGAAAATCTGTACCTGTATGCCCGCTGCCGTTGAATCATATTGGAAAAAATTAACTGCCCCGCTTATCGACCGAATAGATTTGCGCATTCCCGTGTTTCCTCCGAATAATTATCCTGAGGAACAGGGTACCGCAAACAATACCGCAACACTTTATTGCGGCATGAGGCACAATACTGCTAAGCTGCGCAAAACTATTGCAGCAGCAGATGTACTGCAAAAGGAACGTTATCAACATCTTGTACAAACTAAAACACCAGATCAAGAAGTTCACTGGTATAAAAATGTGTATTTGCGGCCTGCGACAGTAAAAACAGTATGTT
This sequence comes from Treponema sp., assembly GCA_052173475.1. Lineage (GTDB taxonomy): Bacteria > Spirochaetota > Spirochaetia > Treponematales > Treponemataceae > Treponema. The sequence continues at coordinate 13,738 of JBQMYN010000029.1, read as the reverse complement.
GCCTGACTAATTCAGCTGCCGTATTTTTTACAAACACTGTGAAAAAAAAGCAATTATCAGGGAGAGGCAGCCATGCGATACTCAAAATTGCCAGAACTATTGCCGACCTTGCTCACGAAGAAAAAATAGCAACGCCGCATATTGAGCAAGCCGCTGCTTTACGGGAATGGAGTCCCTTTTTACCTGATTTTTTACAATAGAGCTGCTCTGAACTTTCTGTTTCAGAACAGGTTACCTTAAAAATGACCTGCTTGATAGCAAAGTTTCCGAACAGGTCTCATACTGAGTGATGGTTATAGTCTTATGAGTTTAAACATGTATGCTCACAATGTCTTGCGTTCTCTTTTTGCAGCAGTGGTTGCTCCGCAGCGGTGCATACTGTGCAGAAGCAACAGCGGGAGTCTGCCTATTTGTAAGCACTGTCTTACCGAATCATTTTTGCCGTATCTGACGCAATATAATGAAAATACTGATGCAAGCGAATCGCCTCGCTGCGGTCTGTGCGGCAAAATTCTTATTTCTGAACACGGCTATTGTACCCGCTGTGCTGCTTTGCAGCAAGAAGAACACACGCCGTATTTTTGTGATAAAACCTTTACGCTCTTTCCGTATATCGGTTTAGGACAAGAAGTCTTGCCGATGTGGAAAAATCATGCTATGAGGAATTTTGCTGCCGTGTTTGCACCGCTGATACATACCTTTTTGCAAACACAACCGCAGTTATATGGTATTCCTCTTGTTCCAGTTCCCCCGCGTCCGCAAAAAATGAAGCAAAAAGGCTGGGATCAGATAGAAGATTTAATTCATTATCTTGCAGCGTTTCCCGAAATTACTGTACACCGATGCTTAAAAAGGCATGACGGTACCGCTCAAAAGAAATTATCACGGGAAAAACGGCTGCATAATCTTCATGGGAAGATACAGATTGCTACTGACAAGCCACTTCCTGAATCGCTCATTATTCTTGATGATGTACGGACAACAGGATCTACGCTTGAAACCTGTGCACAGGTATTAAAAGAACACGGCTGTAAACAAGTCTATGCCCTATGCCTTTTTTTTGATTGAGTGCAGTACATTAGACCTGTTCGATAACTCCATTGCTGAACAAGGTTAATTGCTATGATGTCAACGGTACTGATTCTTGGACAGTTAAATTTTTAAGCCAGCGTTCTTTTTTCAGCTGATAATGTGCAATAATCAGTTTAATAATATCCGTCAGCTTTATTACACCGAACATCAGTACCGGTGAAAGATTGGTGTAGTATGTTAATAAAAACATGCCGGGTAAAAAAAGGATCGAGTTTACACTAATATCTACCCATGCGCCAAGGAGTGCATCACCGCCTGCGCGGGAGATTGCAAATTGACTATTCAGGTATGACCATAGTGGCATATACAATGCAATCACCCAAATTAAATTACGGGTAATGATATGCGATGCAGGAGAAAGACGGGTAAATACAACAGGGATAAGAACAACTGAAAAGGCTTCGCAAATTCCTACTCCAATACCGAATATAAAAAATCCTGATAAAAACCAGTGCGCCTGTGTTCGTGCCTCTTCTAGTTTATTTTGCCCTAACATTCCGCCTATCATAATCCGTATGCAGGTAAAAATAACTGGAAAAATCAAAAAGAAAATATTAGCAATTGTCCATCCGGCTGCCATACCGGCAACGACTTCTGCTCCGCCTCGGCTATTATACAGTGCTGCAACAATAGTTTCCGTACCTACCCATGAAATATCAGCGGCAAAAACAAGACCTACTTTACGCAGCATTTGCTTAAAAAGCGGAACGGATATTTTCCATAGTGCAGATACCCGCACGTAGAATGTCGGTTTTTTTATACCGATATACGCTAGCAAAATTGCTAATTCGGTAATCCGTGCAGCAAGCGTTGCATAGCCGGCTCCCACCACTTCCAGACGAGGCGCGCCGAAATTCCCGTAAATCAATATATAATTACCGATAGTATTCACTAATGTAGAAATGAGGGATATGTACATCACTGCTTTAACATGACCTATATCACGGAGAGATGAAGCAATAGCGGAAGAAAACGCAATCGGTATAAAGGTAAATAGAATTACTCGCATATATCGCATACCTTCAGCGATAATTTCAGCTTTTTGCCGGTTCCCATTGACTAAAAATCCCAGAATATGCTCAGAAAAGAAAACTGAAAAAATAACTACAAGCATGGCGCAGAACAGCATTACCAGCTGTTTGAACCGGTAACTTTGCTGCATACCTTCAGCATCTTTAGCCCCGTTGAACTGCGCCATAAACATACCGCCGGTATCAGCAAAGGCATTGATAGTAACAATAAAAACAAATACAAACTGATTTGTAATATTGACAGCACTCATTTTTATGTCGCCTAAACCGCCGACCATAAAATTGTCTATCAGCGAAATTAAACTTTGAATGAACGTTTGTACCATAACAGGAATAGCAAACTTGAGTGCTTGTTTATAAAAATACGGCGGACCGAGTATAAATAATTTTTTATGCATTATAACGAACCTCATGGTATTCAATAAAATAAGAAGAGCGTAAGCAGTAAGAATACTCTTGGGGCATCTTCTAAAAAGTCAGTTAGATTTTTAGAAGATACTCCATCAGCAAAGCTGACAACGAGTATTTTTATAAATTGTTGTACTGTAATAATTTATAAAATACATCGCAAAAAAGCTTAAGGAAACAAGTGAGCAAAGCTCCCCACTAAAAACTGTTTCGCAATCCGCTTGAGCGGATATAATCAATCATTTCCTTACAGAAAAAGCCGATAGGCTTTCAGTTTTTGGACAGCCCCGTTCCCGATAGGTGTTTAGTTTTTGAACAATCCCGTCCTCAATAGTTTATTCGATAATTTCATTGCAGATCAGAGCAGCGAATTAAAAATCACACATAACGCCGCTGCCGCCAGCATAATTTAAACATTGCATTTTACGGTAACTTGTTCCAAAACAGCAGATTCCGAACAGATTTATTGTATTACAGATAGTTAAGACCGGTATGGAAGAAAAATGATATGCTGAATATACTGAAAGTTATGACATAAAGGAACAGAATACGGGCACAGTTAAGACACCGGCTACCCTGTTCCTGTAAGTAACAGAACCGTATATTCCTAGTTTTTCTTGGTAATAAGGGTTTTAATCTTAGCTGCCTTACCAATTTTTTCACGGATATAATACAGTTTCGCACGCCGTACTTTACCCGGATGCACTACCTCAATCTTTGCAATACGGGGAGAATGAAGCGGAAAAATACGTTCAACACCAACACCTGAAGAGTTTTTGCGGACTGTAAATGTTTTACTCAGTCCGGCATTTTTAAAACATAGTACCAATCCTTCATATATCTGAATACGCTCAGTCTTACCTTCAATAATTTTAAAATGTACCTTTACCGTATCGCCTACATGAAAATGAGGTTTTTCAATAATCTTTTGTTTTTCTTCAATCTTGCGAATTAAATCAATCGCCATTTTTTATCTCCTGTAAAATAATTTCTGCTTCTTTAGTCCATACCGGCTTGTTCCGGATATGATTTAATAAATCAGGACGAACTAAGAACGTTTTTTTGATCCGTTGCTTCAAACGCCATCTGCGGATATTCGCATGATGCCCTGAAATAAGCACCTCAGGAACACGCTGCCCCTTAAAGAGCTGCGGTCGTGTATACTGCGGATACTCCAATAATCCATCGGAAAAACTTTCTTCTTCCAACGATTCCTGAGAAATAACTCCATCAATCAAACGGTACACGGTATCAATGACTACCAATGCAGCCAATTCCCCTGATGACATAACGTAATCACCTACCGAAATTTCATCATCAACGTACTCATTAATAACACGCTGGTCAATCCCTTCATACCTGCCGCAGATAAAAACTATATTTTCCTCAGCTGCAAGTTCCTGTGCATAGGACTGACTAAACGGCTTTCCCGACGGCGTTACATACACAACCCGTTTTTGATGCGCATTCACAGAGTCGAGCGCATCTGCCAGCGGCTGCGGCAAAAGGAGCATTCCAGCCCCTCCTCCATACGGTATATCATCACACGTATGGTGCTTGTCGTAGGCAAAATCACGGATATTTACTAAGTTGTAGGTAATGATTCCCTTTTCCACCGCTTTTGCCATAATCGAGGTTTCAAAAAAAGCCGATGGAATTTCAGGGAATAAGGTCAGCACATCGAATTTCATTCAAGAATCCAGCGGTGCATAAGCTCAACCTGCTTTTTCCGGATATCAATTTCTCCAATAAATTCGCGCCGGAAAGGAATATACTTTATTTTGCCTGTTGCAGCCTCGGAGAGTTCGATAAGAGAACCGCCTCCGCCTTCTACTATATCCGTAATTGTTCCTACGGGAGTCCCTTCATATACAAGCTCAGTATTACAAAGATCTTTGATATAAAACTCGCCCTCGTTAAGCGGACAAGCCATATCGCGGGGAACAAGGATATTTGCACCCTGAAACTGCTTTGCCGCCTCAGGAGTATCAATGCCCCGTAATTTAATAAGCGCATCTGATGCGCGGATAATGCAGTCTTCAATAAAATACTGCATTCCAGTACCGGCTGACGATTTTGGGAAAACAACTTGTATGTTTTCAATCTTGAGAAAGTGTCCGTATTCGCCTGAACTGCTTTCAATCTTTACATATCCTTCAAGACCGAATGCTCCGCGAATCCTGCCGGTTATCAGCCATTCCATCAGTCAAGAATTTCCAATAGATACCGTGTGCCGTTTCTTCCTGACGATGCCATTAATAGTGTACGGATAGCCTGTGCAACTCTACCGTATTTACCTATTACTTTACCAACATCACCGCTTGCAACTCTCAGCTCTAAAACCACACCGCGTTCTGTCTCTTTTTCTGAGATAGACACCGATGAAGGATCATCTACCAGAGACTTTGCAATATACTCAACTAAATCATGTTCCATGAAAACAAACCGATCCTACAGCGTAAATTGTTTCTTATTAAGCAGATGCCGCACTGTATCAGTAGGCTTAGCTCCTTTATCAAGCCATGAACGCACTTTATCGGCATCAAAGGCAATTTGGCGATCTTCCGCTTCAATCGGATGATAGATGCCAAGCTCAGCAATGGTTTTGCCGTCGCGCGGTTCACGGGAATCTTGTACAACAATTCGATAGTACGGGCGTTTTTTACTGCCTAACTTTTTCAGTCGAATTTTTACACTCATAGTATATCCTCCTGAGGATTTGTCAAACTAAAAATAATGCAGATTATGGTATCTCAAAAGAGGAATTTGGTCAAGCGGAAAGAGCGGCAGTTTCAGAAATGCGCGGAAAACCCCTGCCGCAGTTCCAAAGCAAAAAATTCACTCCGTGTGTTTTTTATACTCAACCTATTACAGCACAGATTCCAGAACAGGCAGGAATATTTTTGCCATTGCAGCTCCCTTTACGCAAAAGGGTAGCTGCAAAAAGCTCTGCGAGATTTTTAGAGATGCCCTAAATCTTAAAAACTTCGCCCACCCCCTCCATGCGTTTCTCCGCGAGAGGATGTGCGGGTTGTACTGCCGCTTCTGCTCCCGCTGCCGCTCTCTAATTTAATAACACGCGATACTGTCTTACTAGAAAGGAACGTGTCATTGACCGTTGTAAATGAGACAATACTGTTCTTATTGACATCATAGAATGGAACAAAAGAACGGGCACCCTTGTTTTTATATTTTTTAATTGTGCCAAAAAACTTTAGCAGGAAGAATACGATTGCAGCACCTAAACTTATTGCAACATCTACAACAGAAAGGGTATTGTAAAATCTTCTACTCAAAGCGGTAAGATACGAATCTATGCTGCTCAGATACTGATTGTCTTTTAAACCGCCGGCTATCAGTGTATCCAACAGTCTTTCGATACTCACATCAGTAAGAGCTTCTATTGTTTTTTTTCCATGAGTTGAAATATAAATATACCTGCTTCCCGGGCTTCCGTCTCCTGTTACAATGAGTAAAAGACTTCCTTCTTTTTCAGAACCTTGACCATACCCATTGTCATCAAAATAATCATCGGCATAGTCTTGCGGTATTTTTTCTCCTGTATCGGAAACAATCACAATAACGGCATCTGACCCGCTTTTATGAGACACGGTTTGTAGATGTTTTTCTATTTTAGTAAAAATATCCGGCTGTAAAACTCCTGCTTCATCTACTAAAAGCTTTTTTACACTCTCTGCATAGGAACTTAAACTTATGCAGAAAAAAATCAGCAATGCGTATATACTCTTTTTCGCTACCATATAAACCTCCCGCCCAATAGTAAGAGAGTTGCTAGTAATCCTGACATAATACCTGATACAAGGGCAAGTTTAGATTTATTTACAGGAAGCTCGCCTGAAGATTTTCCGGTTTGTCCGTTCACCGCAAAAACGTATGTTTTTCCGTTATACAAATAGGTGAGTATCCATGAAGGAAGCAAAACATACTCATAATTTTTTACTGTGTAGGCAGTATTATCCTCTTCATGTTCAACTAATCCGCCATAATCGATAGAATTTTGAATAAGTGCTTTAGTATAATTTTTTGCTCGGTCTTTTATGACAGATTCTATATCTTCTTTTGGGATGTCGTATTGCTCCGAAAAAAAGCCTGCAAGATAACCTTGCGAAAATTTTTTTTGTTCATCCAAATCATAAGGACTGATTGCATTGATCAGGGGCTTATCTATCTTTGTAAACGCCAGTTCTTGAAACGCATTCAAGTCAATCGTTCCCGTGCGGTCAATCCGATACGTATCGGTTTTTGTATATTCTCTGTTTCCGGTGTGCCATGAAGATACTTGCAGACACATAGCGTGATAGTCAACGCCGGCTGTAACATCAGCCTGCCAATGAGGAAGATAAATCCCTGTTATCTTTTCTTGCGTGTTAGCACTTACAAAGTCGTTGGGAACATAGCTTTTCCCTTTTACCCAAGAAGCGAAATGCTTTAAGGCTTCCTTTTTATCCAGTTTGAAAGGAATAATCTTATCAGGCTTAAAAGTTCCGGTAAGTCTGTCAGATAAGACTATAGGACTGTGGCAGTAATAACAAAAAGCCGTACTTGCAGTGTCTCCTACTACAACTTCCGCTCCGCAATTATTGCATTTGTATTGCTTTACTGTTTTGTCATCCTCAGTTTTATTTTCGGAAAGGGAATCTTTTTCAGAATTGTCTTTCTTTGTTTTTAGGTCTTCCATGTAATGGGTCAGCTCTTCTTCCGTGTAGCGTGAAAAACAATACTCGCATTTAAAGCCTCCTGTTTTAGGATTAAAACGTATAGGTGCTCCGCAGGATGGGCATTTATAATTTTCAACACTCATATTTTATCCTCTCATAAAATCAGAAACTTATAATTTTGTTCCGCATTCAGGACAAAACTTTGCTCCTGCTTTTACTTCTGTACCGCATGAAGGGCAGCCGCTTCTTGCAGGTTTAGGGGTTCCGCATTCGGCACAAAATTTTCCGGTATTTTTATATCCGCATTCTGTACAAAACCATTCGCCTGCACTTTTGCCGCTGCCGGCTGCTCCGTGCTGCTGCGGAGTTCTTTGACCGCATCCTTGAGGGGTTCCTTGAGCAAACTGCTGCATTTGCTGCATATTGGTTTGGCTTGCCTGTCCCATAAAACCGCCTGCTACATTCATGCCTATCCCCATGCCCATAAATGCCATTCCGGCTCCTGCCTGATTTGCCCCTGCCGCTTCCATACCGCGGGCAAGAGAGCCTTGCATATAGCCTTCACGCACAGCGGGATCGCCGAGCATAGCTCCTTTATTGCGCATATTAATGAGTTCTTTAGATTCATCATCGTAGGAAATACTCGCAATACCGACCGCAAGTACCTCCATTCCGCGCAATTCTTTCCATGAATCATCCAGAATTTCTGACATATATTTGCTTAACACTCTTCCCTTTGAGGGAATGAAAGAAATGCGCTCGCCTTCCAAGGACATTTGACTAATGGCAGCTTGTAAGGCTTCTAAAAATTCACTCAAATATTGCTCATTTATTTCATCAATGTGTACATTTTCGGCATCTCGGGGACAGGCTTCCTTAAAAAACTTTATCGGATCGGTTATTTTAACAGAATAGTTTCCAAAAGTACGCAAAAACAATTCTGCATTATAGAAGTTGTCAAAATACTGCAAGGGATTAGGAGTACCGAATTTAATGCCCTTAATTTCTTGCAGATTAACATAGAATACTTCTTGCTTCATCGGGGTACTACCGCCGAATTTAAAACGGCTGAATGTTTCTTTTAAGGCATCGCCGAACTGACCGTTGAAAAGAGAGGGTGAAGCCGAATTTTCTACCTTAAAGTACCCCGGCTCTGCCGTGTAATCAATTATCTTTCCCCCATCCACCAACATCATAAACTGATTTTGATCTACATGTATAATAGAACCGTTTGAAATAATGCTGCCGGAACCTTTTTTGTTTGCACTCCGTTTATCCTTACGGACGGCAATGCCTTTTGTAAGAACGACCCCTTCTTTCATGTCTTCCGCTTCAATAACCTCAAGCCATTGATCTGCTAAACCGCCGCCTACGGCTCCAAGTGCTGCTGCAATAAGTCCCATAATTATCTCCTTAAAATATGTCGGGCATCTGCAAAAAAACTCAGTTAGTTTTTAGAACATGCTTCATCAGCATAGCTGATAATGAGTTTAAAATTAAGTCTTTATACAATAAATTTGATCATAAACTCGCTTATTGACGTGTGCATTGTTCAGATCGTTTTTTTCCAGCCATTGCAATAGAATAACTGAAAAAAATTTCCTGTATGAGCACTTTATATGATACCTTTGCCGGTATAGACCTGTTTTATACAATAGGGAATCTCTAAAAACTTCAGTTTTTGGATAGCTCTCTTAGATTTAGATGCGCTGTTATACTCTTTACTAATGAGGTACCGCTAAAATCTATACCTGAGTTTTTAGCGGTGTCCTAATCACTGTATCTAAAACTACACAAGGAGTGTGGAATGATGAAAAACCGATTGGTTACTATCTTTATAATAGCTGCAGCAGTAATTGCCGCCGGCTGCAATCCATTGGATGATCCGCAGAAAAGCTCTCCGGATACCACACAAAAAAAGACTAATAATAAACCTATAACAACATCTGTTGTTACCGTAGAAGAAGCCCGCCAAATAATAGAAGGAAACAGCAGCAATCCCAATTTTATTCTGTTGGATGTAAGAACAAAGGCAGAGTACAACGAAGGACACTTAAAAAATGCTCAGCAAAAAGATTATTACGCAAGCGATTTCAACGCATATCTTGCAGCTCTGGATAAAGAAAAACGCTATCTTATTTATTGCCGGACACAAAACCGGTCTAAAAAAGCGTTTGATATACTACAGGCAAGCGGGTTAAAATATATTCAGTATGTACAGGGCGGATTTACCGAATGGGCAAATAAAGGTTATCCGATTGAAAAACCGCAGTATGAAAAGGTATTGGATATTCTAATAACCGCTGACAAAATAAACGTTGCGACAAGCCTTGCCTGTAGTTTTATGGTTACGGATCTGGACGGTAATCCCATCAGAAAAGCAGAACTCTCTGTATGCGTTATGAAAAGTTCAGAAAAAATCAAAGAAGAAACCATTACCGTAGATGATAAGGGAGCGGCTGCTTACACTTTTGATGCCGAAGGAGTTACAAAAGGTTCGTACCGGCTGATTGCAGCGGCAAAAAAAGATACCTATCAATCCGCATGCGCCTATTACGATTTTACCGTTGCTGAACAGGATCAAGCAGTACAAGCAACGCCGCAAGACATTGACATTGTATCGGATGTAACAAAAGAACTGGTAAAAAAATTTTACAATCGTAATATCTACGGGTATGATGTGTACAACCGTGCAGGACAGCCGGTGCCGCTTGCCAGCGCAGTTAAGCCTAATAAGCCGGTACTTTTGATGTTTATTTCCCCTACGTGTGCAGGCTGTATGGTAAAAGCACAGGAACTGAACGGCTATGATTTAACCGGTATAACCGTTGTTCCGATTATTACATCGGTTAATGATAATCTTTCGGAAGGTATACGAGAAACAGAGACTGCCTTACAGGGTCTCGGTTTAGGTGCTATCATTCCTCAAACGCTCTATGATGCTAAAGACAAGATATGGTTTTCACGGTTTAAATTCAGTACAACACCAAAATTTATTCTCATCAATAGTGCGGGGCAAATAAAAGACATTATACACGGCTCAGAACAATTGAAGACAGCGAATATAGTACAGAAAATGGAAAAGATTTTCGGTATCAGCCCGCTGATTAACCGTGCTGCTATTCAAAAGCAGTTAGCAGAGTTTGAAAAAGGCAACGCCCTCACATTGAAAGATGAGCAGTCCACCCTATTAGCAGACATTACCTCTCGTGAGCAGCTAAAAGACAAAATAGCCTTTGACTACCCTGACTATCGGCTGGAGCTTGAATCATTTTCTCCGGATCCAGCTACCAACACCCTTTCGGTAACCTATCATATTGTATGCAAAAGTGCTCCTCAATATAAAACAAAGTCTCTTACCAGTCGGTTATCAGGTTTTAAAAGCACTGCAGGTTCATTAGATGAGGAAATAGCAGAAATGAAGCGCATTCTGGAGCAGTATCGCTATTTTGATACATCGGAAATATCAACCATACTGTTGGAAGATTTTAATCAAGAGCATATCAAGCATGACTGTATGCAATACGGCTATTCTATAAAGATAATTACGATTGAAAGAAATACAGCTGAAAATAGTGCAGTGCTACGGTACTATATCTATAAAAATTCTAAGCCCGAAGTGCGAACAGAAGAGCGGACACAGACATTCTGGAATTTTGCCGCCCCGAGTCCTGAAGCAAAAACCTTGCAGAAAGTATTAAAACGATTTCCAAAGCTGTTACGTACCGCGTTTGATATGAGAAATACCCATCTGCTGCATAATCAATCAATAGCAGATACCGCTATCCGTGCCTATTTTTCAGGTGAGGAAAAGAAAATCAGTGCTATTGCAGCAGGCAAGCCGATACTCATCGGTATCGGCTTTTCAGGGTGCTGGGCATGTGAAACCTCTTGGCAGCGTATTGCACAGCGGATAAAGACTAAGCCGAATTTTACCGTTATCGAACTGCTGCACCGCACTCCTTTATCACAGGAATCGTTTTTAGCCAACCTAAAAGGTAAGGGGGTAGAAAGCCTAAAGGATGAGTTTTATTACTATATGTCATTTTATACGTCATTCCCGCAGGCATGCCGTCCGGATATTAAGTATGTCCCTATTTTTATGGTAGCGGATAAAAACGGGAATATTATAGCAGCATTGAAAGATGTTTATGCTGCATTCGATATGCTGGAAATACTTGCACAAGAGTAGGAATAAACCTAAGCGGTACTTTCATGAGCGCTTAGGTTGGCGAGTTTTAAGCCGTTGAAATAGCACGGCTTAAAATATCGTGTTTCGATGTCCCTATGTTTTTTGTCAAGCAGAAAAGCGAAACGTTTTAACGTTTCAATCCCCGATGAAGTCTTCCCAAGATATTGACTAAATAAAACACATACGCTATACTGAGGTATCTTTTAAAAATTTAATTAGATTTTTAGAAGATGCCTTATCAGCCAAGTTGATAACGAATTTACAATACAAATCTTTATGCTGTAACGGTTATCAAAACCGCCATCTGCGACTGATAAGTGTACGTATATTTATAAACATAGCATCACAAATTAAATCTAAGAGGAACCTCTAAAACTGAAGTTCTAAGAGATGTCTGTTGTTATTTATGCCAACTTAGCTCACCCGGCAGAGCAGCACCCTCGTAACGTGCAGGTACTCGGTTCAAGTCCGAGAGTTGGCTTTTTTGCAAGTCATGGTTTTCCAGACTATTAAACGAATAGTAACTATTTAGCACCTAAAAACCAAGACAAAGTTCTGTATTTTCGGTACGGCAGCTTTCGCTGCTTCAAATGCGTTCGATCTGTGTTTTCTGAGCTTATGCGTTACTGAACCTATTGCAGAACAGATAGAAATGTTTGTTCTTCCTCTCAATGACGCTGAGGTAATCCCAAAAGCAACCAATTTTTCACTATCGGTAAACGATGCTCACATTCTCGCAGTCTTCAGGAAAAGGGCATCAGACAAAAATAAATAGTATTTTTAAGGAAGGCTACTACTACCGGCGATTATTAATCTAACATCCGCTTCAACCTGACATTTGTTTTGCCACGAAAACTGCTTGAGCGGTAATTATTAGTGCAATTCCCTTTTTTATGATTAAGTTATCATTATACAATGATTTAGAAAATTATCATACGGAATCCCTGCCAAGTTTTACCATCGGTATTGACATCAGGTTTAAAATTGAATCTTTATATAAGGCATATCTAAAACGTAACCGGTTTTTTTGCCGATGCGCTACACAGTATCAGCTTCTCGCTACTGTTTTTTTTGAATAGAGGTTAAAAGTGCATTGAGCCGCACAGCTGGATCCTGATAGCCCCGGAACATAAAGGATACGGGATAGCCTTTATCAGAGATAATGGTTGTTATTTTCCCGATACAGTCCGAAATGACCGGCTTCTGCTCATAAGGGAAAAACTCAGGCTTCTTAATTAATAAATTATAGTGTGTACCATCATAGCAGATTTCTGCAAGACAGGCAGGAAACGGTACTAAAAAAATAAGGAAGTCATCACGTTTAGCACCGCCGACAGTCATTGTTGAACCTGCTTTAAGGAGATGAATATTACGTTTACCGATAGCGGTATTTTGATGCAGCACAAATAACTCAAGTGTTTCGGAAATGAGACAGGGTAGTTGTATTGGAGCCTTTATGGGGCAAACAGCACTAGTATAATGCGGCACTGTAGGCGAATGTACCAGCCTTTGGTTAGCCGCACTCCGTAACAGGGGATTTTGTTTTAACGCTAATGCCGGATATTTTTTTCTATATCGTATAATACATTGTCCGGCAAGCAGTAGGACAGTAAACATAACAAGCCCCCCAACTGCTTGCACTATGGGTATCTGCAGTGCGGCACTTTTCCGTAACATCTGATGGAACCATGGAGCAGCTACGGTAAGCGTTACTGTTTCAGCATGGGAAAATAGCGTTGTACCGTTTACCAGACAGTCTACCCGTATATCAGCAGCATACAGCCCCTCGTCATGGAAAATTTCAGGCAGAGTAACTGCAATAGTATGGATGCTATATTGTTTCGGTTGCAGCATAATTACCTGAGATTCCGGTAAGACTTGTGCAATGCCTGCCTCGCAAGAAAAGCTAAGTACAGTAATATGTACGGTAAGAGGCATTGCAGCAATATTTTCAAATTGCAGCGGCAATTTAAGCACTGTACCAGAAGACCTCACCGTATCAGGGAGTCTCATGATCGGCAGTGTAATAACCGGCTCTTTGAATGAAATAGCCCCCGATTCAGGCACAGAATCAGTAACTATACCCAAATTGGCAGTAAATATTTTTGAAAGGTCTGTATACGGTGGTGAAACAGGGAAAAGAGCCGCATCCGTACTTACAGTAGTACCTGCCGCCCCATCTGCTGCACCAGATAGCGGGTATGTGTTCTGCACTGACGATTTCGGCATTAATGATTTCGGCACTGACGATTTCGGCATTGACATCGGCATTGACGAGTTAGGCACTGACGTTTTCGGCGGCGGGAATGGCGAAAGCGTGTTTTGTGCTGCTGGCG
>JBQMYN010000028.1:0-23877 GCA_052173475.1 Treponema sp. | reverse complement strand
AAAGCTCACCACCAAAAACTGTTTCGCAATCCTCTTTGGCGGATATATCCGCTAATCAATCATTTCCTTATAGAAAAAGCCGATAGGCTTTCAGTTTTTGGACAGCCCCGTGAACTGTTCTCATCGGGTTTCCTTAGATTCCTTTTAACTAATTATTATTATGTATATTTTTATATACTATTTAGTATTATTTACTATATATTATAATACTTTTTAAAGCATTTAAAATGGTATGAGGATTGACGGTGCTGCTATCAAGATAGGTATGAATGTGCGATAAAGAACAGGACATCTGCAAAAAACTCAGGCATAGATTTTTAGAAGATGTCTTATCAGCATAGCTGACTATGAAAAAAACTCGATACTGCACAGAACCACTACCATCCGTGGCAGCTTTGCAAAACGGACAGGGATGTCCATGGTTTACCTCAGAAGCGATGTAACCTGCTTGATTTTATACATATACTGTGTATATATAGAGGTGGCCACCTCTAAAAACTCAGGTATAGATTTTTAGAAGATGCCTTATCAGCATAGCTGACAACGATTTTTAATTTAAGTCTTTATACAGTAATGACTTAAATTAAAACATCACAAGTTGCATCCAAAGAAAACTTCTAAAACTAAAGTTTTTAGAAGTTCCCTATAAAAAATTAGCGGGAGGGAACCATGAACATCATTCTTATACATGCTGAAGAACTCAAGAGCGGAAACTTTATACTGCGGCGGCAGGATGAACGCTTCAGACATATCAAAAAGGTACTTAAATGCAGTACCGGTGATATTTTCAAAGCAGGAATTATCAATGGAAAAAAGGGAACTGCAAAAATTACACTGTACTCGGAAGAATATCTTGAGGCTGCTTTCTTTCCTGAACAAGACAGTATGCCGCTGCCGCCGGTACGGCTTATTCTTGGTTTTCCCCGCCCCATTCAGTTACGGCGAATACTTCGTGATATTGCCGGATTAGGTGTTGAAAAACTCTATCTGATAGGGACAGACTTAGGTGAAAAATCATATATGGCAGCAGATATAGCTCATGTATCAGAAATTACGAGGCTTTTAACCGACGGCTGCTGTCAGGCGGGGGAAACGCTGATTCCGGCAGTAGCTATTTTCAGGAATGTAGATCATTTTTTTGCTGAGTATGCTGATAGGGGAGTGTATACCGGAATAAAAGCACTGCTTGATGTTCCGCAGCGTTTTTGTCAAGCAGGACATACCGCTGGCAGTGTCCATGACAAGGAAGCTCATATAATAACAGCAGTGCATTCGCCATGCTGCTATCCGCTTTCGGTATTAAAACCGGTCGCAAACCAGTCGGTGATGCTTGCTATTGGAAGTGAACGCGGCTGGAGCGATAGAGAGCGTTGTTTGTTTGCAGCACAAGGGTTTACTGTGTATACAATGGGTACTCGTATTTTACGGACAGAAACGGCTACTGCTGCTGCACTTGCTGTGTGTCTTGCTAATGCCGGCTGGTGGAAATAGCGCACTATGAATGAAAAATCTGATCGTGAACTTCTAAAAACTTCAGTTTTTGAAAGTGAGGGGATGTCATTGCCGGCGGTAAGTCTTTATATAATAATGACTATCAGAACCGCCATGGATGGCGGTGGTTCTAAGCAGTATTGAGTTTTTCGTTAGAAAAACTCAATACTGCTTGGAATCACTGACCTCCTGTCAGTACAACATCGCAGCTAAATCTAAGGAAATAGGTGAGCAAAGCTCACCACCAAAAACTGTTTCGCAATCCGCTTTGGCGGATATATCCGCTAAAGCGGATATAATCAATCATTTCCTTACAGAAAAAGCCGATAGGCTTTCAGTTTTTGGACAGCTCCAGACAGTGCAAAAAAGTATAAGCTCTTATTCATCCTGCAAATAGAGCGGAATATCTTTGTTGTCTATGGTATCTATAAAATAATCAAAAAGGTGTTCCACAGCGGTCTCCGCAAGCTGCCGCTGCTCAATACGGATATTGGTAATATACCAGACGTTATTAATCTGTGAAAGCTGGACGGTATCTTGGTGGAAAGTAATTTGCAGAGGAAATACATCATACCGTGCAGCTTCTTCAGGGGTACTATTCAGCAATTGTTCCGCTGCTTCTGCGGGGAAAATCGGCAGCCAGTAATAAAATGAGACATCAAAATATGCCGTTTCATCGGTTTCCTCTATAGGTGTAATGGAAAGATGAGATAATCCGTAGACTGCACCGCCTTTTAAAGCAGCACGGCCTTTATGATAGAGCAGCGTTTTTCCGCTGCTTTCCGGTATTTCAGTGTAAATGCTCTTACACAGTGCAAGAAACTCCTGCGGAGTGTAATACGGCTTTTTACGCTCAAATGTTTCGCGCATCGTTGATGCAAAGAACAGATTAAGTAAGGGCTTTTCATAGAGCGCGCCGGCAGCCCCCCTTGTGTACATACCTAGTTGTCCATGTTCAAGCGAATTAATTGCATGGTAAAATAGATGGACAATTTCTTCAGCAGATTTTCCGGCAGTATCAGGCGGCATGTGCCATTTGAGAACCAAAAGAGTGCAGAGAGTACAGAGGATTGCTACACCAGCTGCAATACCTACTAGTTTGCCGGTATGTTTTTTAAAAAAGTATTTATATGTATTCTTTTTTTGCTTTTTTTGTATAAAAATTTTGACACTATTATATGGATAGACAGCAGTATCGGTGATAAGAGGCTCGTTTTGTGTACCAAAGCTGCACAACTGCCATACTATCTCAGAAGCGTCCTGTATTGTATGGTGAGATAAACCGCTGTCAATAGCAGTTGCCAATGCCGAAGTGCTGTTAGGACATAAAAAACTGAATGGTATAAAGGAAGAAGTCCGTATATTTTGTATCATGTCTTCTGTAGAACAGAGCGGCTTAGATTTACCACGGCAAGCTTTATGCGTAACGGTAGAGAAAAAGGGCTGATATCCGCTTAAACAACGGTATAAAAGCGCAGCGAGGAAAAAGGCTACAGCTTTCATTTCTGCATTTTGCCCATCAGGGTGGACTTGAGCCGTATAAAAAACAGCGTGTTCTGTATGCGCATTTCTGCAGCTCAAAATCAGATGAGGAGGCAGTACAATCAAATCTTCATTTTGACCTGATAAAAAGCAAACGTCACCTGCTGCCGCTGCCGCATAAAGAAAAGCAGGGGATATTGTTTTTTTTTCAGATGCAGTAATAAGTTTTGAAAACAGACGGCACATTTGCTGCGCTTTCTCGGCTCTGTTTTTAGTAATCGGCAGCGGAGAATCAGGCAATACAAATGAAGATTCATCATAGGTACTCATAAGCGGCTCTCCGTCATAGAAAGGCAGCGGCAATACAATCCATTCACAGCCATGTTCAGTAATACAGAGTGTGTTGTCAAGGAGAAAGGGGACAGTACGTCCGTCTTGTCCAATACGGTAGCCGGTTTCATGCATAAGTCCCGTAAGGGTTGATTGTGCGAATGAACGCGGATTCATGCCCGTATGAATACACGGTATTTTTTTACCATTATAAAGATGCTGATATATCATACAACCGCCTATGCAGTAATCCTGTTTGGAACTTCTGTTGCAAAACAGGATACTTTGAAATGTGATATTCAAAATCGTGCGAGCGGAAGCGGTATTATGGGCGATTTTGAACTCGGCGACCTATTCGGCAATGAAGTTATCAAACAGGTCTTGTATGGGTAATTTGCCAAAGCCTATGAATTTTTTTATTCCTAAAATCTTCAGGTATGGATTCCTCACTCATATCTTTTATTGTATAAGTACGTTTTTCATAATTAAATTGGTTGGTGCCTACCAGTGTTCCCAACTCTTCCGGTGAGAATGTAAGTTTTCGTGAGTTAGTTGAAAAATACAGTACACCGCCGCTATTTAATAACCTACAACATTCTTGTATAAGTTTTGCCCAATGCCGGTTTATATCAAAAAATTGAACCGTACGCTTTGAGTTTGAAAACGTCGGCGGATCGCACACGATAATATCCCACGTTTCTTGTTGTTTCCATGCAGAATGTAAAAACAAGCGTACATCACTTTGTTCAAAACGCGAGCGGGTATTATCAGAGATACCGTTCAAACTAACATTATTCGCGGCCCACTGTAAGTATTTTTTTGATAAATCAACAGAGCAAACCTGCACTGCGCCGCCGACCAGTGCATGCACTGAAAATGTGCCAGTATAGCAGAAAAGATTTAATATTTTTTTTCCAGCAGCAGTAGCACCGATAAGGAGGCGGGTAGGGCGGTGGTCCAAAAATAAGCCGGTATCAAGATAGTCTGAAAGATTAACTTTGAACAGTGCTTTTCCTTCTTGAACAATAATTTCTTTCTTTACGTCCGCTATTTTTTCATATTGGCTATTGCCGCGCTGCCGTCTCCGCTCTTTTATACATATCTGCTCCGGTTCTATACTAAATGCGGACCCGACTTGTTTCTTCAATGCTGCGATAAATACATTTGCCTCTTCAGGATTTTCTTTATATCGACCGGATTCATAATAAGTAAGGACTGCATATAATGTACTGGTTGTATGTTCTATATAGACATCTACTGCTGCAGGGATTTCAGGTATATCTTTATCATATACCCGGTATGCAAAAATTCCGCACCGTTTAGCATATTTGCGGATATGCCTATACCGTTTTATCAGACGATTGTAAAATAACTCGCCGATACGGTTATAGTCATAGTGAGGTTCATTCATACCGGCAGCAGTTATTCACTTGGCTGCTGTATGCGGCTATTCATCATAACCCCAAGCAGCGCATATCCTGAAGTTAAATCTTCTTGCTGAACTAAAACATGATCGGGAACTTTGAGTTTTGCATTGGTAAAATTCCAAATAGCATCAATACCGGCAGCAACAAGCGTATCGGTTATAGTTTGTGCGCATGTTGACGGAACTGTTAAAATAGCTATTGCAGGTTGTATTTCTGCAATCTGGGTTTCTAATGCAATAATTGGGTAAACAGGTATCCCATGAATACACTTATCAATTTTATGCTCATCACTGTCAAATGCTGCGCAAACCGCTAAACCATGATCCTTAAACCCTTGGTAGCCTACAAGGGCAGTACCAAGATTACCTGCTCCGATCAGTATTGCTTTTTGCAGTGTGTCCCAGCGGAGAAATCGCTCAATTGCCGCAATCAGCTCACCGACAGGGTAACCTTTTTTAGGTTTTCCTATTATACCAGTAATTGCTAAATCTTTACGTACTTGAATTGGCTCTAAATGCAGCTCTTCTGCGATAACAGTACCTGAAATATACTGATTATTTTCCAATCGCGCTTGTTTGACAATATGCAGATATGACGGCAACCGCCTTATTGAAGGTACTGCCGGAATCTTTATTTTTTTCATTTTTCTCACCTTTTATTCTACTACATACTTAATCCAGTTTTTAATTTCCACTGTAATAAACAAATCTGTTCGGAAAATTTTGTTTCGGAACAGATTACCTTGAAATGCGATTTTCAAAACCGTGCTCTGTATGCAATTTTGAACTCGCCGACCTGTTCGATGACTTTGTTGTCAAACAAGTCTAGGACACCTCTAATAAATATCTTTGCAATAATATTGATAACAGCTTGAAAGGTCAAGAGTTTATCAAATTTAGTTTTTTTCCTATGTTAGTAAGGTGCATTACTGCTAAAAAGTCCATTGCAGTGCAAAACAGATTTCTGCCTCTATCAGCAATACCTGCTATCTCATTCTTTGGATGGCATAATAGCAGAAACCCATCGAGTACGGATAATTAAAATGAGTGCAATCAGTGCTGTTACCGTGTTTGAAAAGAGATTGCCCCAAAAAACCGCATTATAAGCAAGAAAATGCTCCGTTGCTAATACAAATATATACCGCAACAGCCAAATACGGAGAATACCAAGCAAAAGCGGAATTTTTGTTCTTCCTAAGCCAATAAAAGCTCCTTGAATAGTCATGCAAATACCGAATCCGATAATGGAGTAGGTGTAGATGTGTAATGCATGATTAGCAATAGCAAGAATTTCCGGCTCTTTGCGGAACAATACAGTAAGAGATGCTGACAGCGGCACAATAATTGAAATTAACACTACAGCGGTGATACAGCTAATAATACAGCCCAAAAAACACGCCCGCTTTGCATGTCTTGCATATTCAGCTCCAATATGCATACTCACCATAGTGGTTACCGCAGAGCTGAACGAAGCGGGTACGTTAAAACAAAGTGCATTTATATTACTCGCAATACCTTGTCCTGCAACTATAATAGCACCGTATTTTTCTATTTCCTTATTGATAAGAAAAAAACCAAAGTATAAAAATGAATAGTTCACCATTGCAGGAAAACCAACCCGCAACACTTGCATAATAATTGCCTTATCAAATTGAAAATTCCGTATACAGAGCCGATCGGGAGTATTGCTCATAAATAATTCATAAAACATCCAACTGGTAATGAGCATATTTGCCATAAGTGATGCAAGAACACAGCCGAGTATTTCAAGCCGGAAAATATATAAAAAAAGCACATTTCCGATAACTTTTAAAATAAATAGAATAATCATGCGGATAAATGCTGCTTCCGGCTTTCCATTTGCATTTTTTATACCATTGTAAATTGCTTCTAAAAAGCTGAATGGAATAACAATACTATACCATGCAATATACTGCTGTACATACACGGCAATGCCGCTTGTTAATGATCTTGCAATAAGAATGCCTAATAAAAACAGCATCGGAGCAGCAGCAGTTCCAAGCAGCAGGGTAAATAGAAATATTTGAGCAGCAACCTTACGGCCTTGTTCAATAGCACCTTTTCCGTTTAACTGTCCAATTATCGCTGTTGCTGCCGTGCTAAGCCCTTGCGAAAGTGCAAGTATCATTGCAACAATAGGTTGAGAAAACGCCACCGCACCGGTAATTTCATAACTGGTAAGCCTGTTGATAAAAAGTCCGTCTGTAAACAGCATCATTGCTTGGACGGTACTCATCAATAATGCCGGCAGCGAAAGAATAAGAAGCGTTTTAAGCGGCGGTGCCGTTAAAATAAGTTCCCGCCGTGCTTCGGTCGACTGTTTAAGAAACAAACTACGCATAAACGACTACTATAATCATATTACCGGAATCTGCATAGAGGGGTATATCAGCTGCCGCACTGTAGTTTTATTTCTCATTCTGATATTTTTATTTAACTATTTATAATTATTGTTCTGTCTACTCTTTTATTGTCTCATACTCACTATTAAGGAAGAATAAAGATTCGTTGTATTTATTGAATGTATAATAAAAACGCTATAAAAAATCTTTTTTATCACTTTTATCATTGTTTTATCCTTGCCAATTTATCAAAAGGATTGTACAATAGACCTGTTCGATAACTTCGTTGCCGAACAGGTCTATTGTACTATTCTGTCTCGTTAGGTTCGGTTTTTATATGCACATAAGCAAAAAAACTTTCGGCATACTCCCTACAGGAAAAGAAATTTCTCTTTTCACCGTTTCTAATGGTATAATGTCTTTTTCTGCTATTGATTACGGATGTTGTATCACAAGTATACTGCTGCCGCGAGCAAATAATACGGCGTATGATGACATTGTACTCGGGTATTCTTCACTTGACGGATACGTTGAAAATGCGCCGCATTTTGGTTCTATTATTGGGCGGTATGCAGGTAGAATTGAAAATGCTTGTTTTCCTTTAAATGGTGTTGTGTACTCGTTAAGCCAAAATGATGGTAGCCACTGTCTGCATGGCGGTTACCCTGAATATGACAAACAGGTATGGGAAGCAGAAAGTTTTTTGACCGAAACAAAAGCAGGTATACGGTTTTCGCGTATAAGTCCTGACGGCGAACAGGGGTTCCCTGCACTACTCCGTATAACAGTATCGTATATTCTTGATACCAACAATACCATAACACTGCACTATGAAGCCGAAGCAGATGCGGCAACACCGGTTAATTTAACAAACCATACGTATTTCAATTTAAATACTCCGGTAGCCGAAAACGGCACGTATGTTTCAGCCTTAAACCATTGGGTAAAAATCTATTCATCGCAGTATGTTGAAACAGATTCATCGCTTATTCCTACAGGGCAATTACTGCCGGTTGAAAATACCGCATTTGATTTCCGCACGGGGAAAACTTTAACAGCAGATTTTGATGCACTGGAAAATGGGTACGATGATACATGGCTCCTTGATCACAGAACAGCCGGCAGCATACCGCTTGCAGCTATTGTAAGGGAGCCGAATACAGGACGAGAATTGCATATTTTTTCAACACAGCCTGCCTTAACTATGTATACCGCAAATTTTTTACAAAATGACAACGGTAAAAATGGGTATGTCTATGGAAAACATTCGGCGATTTGCTTTGAAACCCAGCATATTCCCAATTCTCCTAACAGAAACGGTTTTCCCTCAACGATAATTGCCCCTGATAAAAAATATTGCCATAAAACACTCTGGCATTTTAAATTATAAAAGTATATAATTATGAAGAATACGTAACGGATATGATTGATATTGAGTGTCGATTCGATAACTTTAGAAGTGAGGTGTAATGATTATGGAAGTTCAGTTACAAGACCTTGTTGAAAAAATTAAGCAAGACGGGGTTGTGTCTGCCGAACAACAGGCTGCGGCTATCGTAAGCGAAGCTGAAAAAAAAGCTAAAGACATTGTTGAAACCGCTAAAAAAGATGCTGAGGAATTGCTTAAAAAAGCAGAAGCCTCATCGGAGCGTTTTACGCAAGCATCTGAAGCAGCCGTTAAGCAAGCTGGCAGAAATGCTTTAATTGCGTTTCAAGAAGGTGTAACCAATGCGCTCAGTGCCCTTGTTACTACTGAAATTACTACTGCATATAGTGCAGATCTTCTGAAAACGCTTATTCCGAATGCAGTAAGCGGTTGGATAAAATCCGGTGCAGGCGATGATCTGTCGGTTATTCTTTCTGCTGATGATGCAAAAAAATTGGAAACAGCCTTGCTTGCAGCATTCAAGAAAGAAGTTGA
Source organism: Treponema sp. (assembly GCA_052173475.1). Classification (GTDB taxonomy): domain Bacteria; phylum Spirochaetota; class Spirochaetia; order Treponematales; family Treponemataceae; genus Treponema. The sequence continues at coordinate 14,864 of JBQMYN010000028.1, read as the reverse complement.
AAAGGGAATTGTCATAAAATCCGATAGCCGTATGACTGGCGGTTTTAGAATTGGTATGAAAGATGGTTCAGCGTATTATGATTTTTCTGCTGAAGCAGTTGCAGAACTCTTTTCAACCTATCTCAGCTCCCGTGCAGCAGATTTACTGAAAAGTGCAGCAAAGGAGTTATAGGGAGTGGCTTCATACTATTATTTGATGTCTCAACTGCCGTCAATTATGCCTCATGCCGACCCTCCATTGACATATACTCAATTCAAAGAAATTGCACGTAGGTTTCTTACTGATAAAGATGCTGCCGACCTTGAGTATATTACGCTTCATCCGATGCGTGAGCCGGTAAAAGCGCATTCAAACCTTGTAACTGCATGGTGCCGGTTTGATAGAGAACTCCGTTTGGCGTTGGAGCAGATGCGTGCCGCAAAGTTAAAATGGGATGTTCCGTCCGATGTATCAGGCGAACAATCCTCGGTGTTTGATGTCGGGGCAATCATTCGGGGTGTTTCTACGATTGATGATCCTTTAGCAGCAGAGCAGTTTTTACTGAATGCACGGCTTGCGGCGGCAGAACAACTGCGGAGACTGCATTATTTTGATAGCGATGCTGTTTTCGGCTATGGAATTGTATTGCTTTTGAGCGAACGGGCTTCAAAATTTAAAGTTGAAACCGGACGCGAAGCATATCATTCAGTTTATACACAAATTCTCGGAGAAAGAACATGATAGAAACAAAAGGAAAAGTCGTCGGTATTAACGGGAATATGGTCAGTGTTGAGTTTGACGGATTTATTTCGTTAAACGAAGTAGGCTATATCCATGTCGGCGAAAAAAAACTAAAAAGCGAGATTATCCGTATCCGCGGTTCCGTTGCTCAGATGCAAGTTTTTGAAATAACCAAGGGAATCCGTGTTGGTGATACCGTTGAGTTTTCCGGTGATCTCTTATCGGTAGAGCTTGGACCGGGACTGCTGGGGAAAGTTTATGACGGTTTGCAGAATCCCCTCCCCGACCTTGCTGAGAAAGCAGGCTACTTTTTGGAACGCGGTATTTATCTTGATCCGATTGCTCCCGCACCGCAGTGGGAGTTTACCCCTACTGCAAAAGTCGGCGATACTGTTGTCCGCGGTGATGTGCTTGGAACAGTACCTGAAAGCAGTTTTACACACCGCATTATGGTGCCCTTTGGTATGTATGACACGTATACCGTTACTTCTATCAAACCTGCCGGTTCATATACAATCCGCGAAACCATTGCAGAAGTTACCGATTCACGAGGGAAAGTATATCCGCTTACGATGAGCTTCCACTGGCCGGTTAAGCGTCCGATAGACTGTTATGCAGAACGGCTTAAACCAACTGAAACACTTGTAACAAAAATTAGAACGGTTGATACCTTTTTCCCTGTTGCAAAAGGCGGAACATACTGTATTCCGGGACCGTTCGGAGCTGGTAAAACCGTTTTACAGCACGCAACCAGCCGCAACGCAGAAGTTGACATTGTTATCGTTGCAGCCTGCGGTGAGCGTGCCGGTGAAGTTGTTGAAACACTGAAAGAATTTCCTGAATTAACCGATCCTCGTACAGGGCGTTCGCTTATGGAGCGGACTATTATTATTTGTAATACTTCATCAATGCCGGTCGCAGCACGTGAAGCATCTGTATATACAGGAGTTACGCTTGCAGAATACTATCGCCAGATGGGACTTGACGTTTTGCTTCTTGCAGACTCTACAAGCCGTTGGGCACAAGCCTTGCGTGAAATGTCCGGACGCTTGGAAGAAATTCCGGGTGAAGAAGCATTCCCTGCATATCTTGAATCATACATTGCAGCGTTCTATGAGCGTGCCGGTATTGTCCGCTTAAAAGACGGCAGTAAAGGTTCTGTAACAATCGGCGGAACTGTTTCTCCTGCGGGCGGTAACTTTGAAGAACCGGTTACCCAAGCAACCTTGAAAGTTGTCGGTGCATTCCATGGTCTTTCCCGCGAACGCTCCGATGCCCGTAAATATCCTGCTATTCACCCGCTCGATTCGTGGTCGAAATACCCGAGTGTACTCGTCCCCGCCGGAGTAGAATATGGAAGAAAAATGCTCCGCCGCGGTACCGAAGTAGAACAGATGATGAAAGTTGTCGGTGAAGAAGGTACGAGCATGGAAGACTTTATTGTCTATCTCAAGGGCGACTTCCTCGATGCAGTATATCTTCAGCAGAACTCGTTTGATGCTGTTGACGATGCTGTTTCTGTAGAGCGGCAGCGGCATATTTATGCACTCATTCTCAAGGTTTTAGGCTCTCAATTTGCTTTTGAAACAAAGGATGAAGCACGTACATACTTTAACAAATTGCGGTTGTCGTTTATTGACTATAACTATTCAGCATGGAATTCTCCTGAATTTAAGAAAAACGAAGCGGAAGTGATTGCTTTTATCGAGAAAAAAGCAACTGCATTGGACGAGAAGGTCGCAAAACTCATTAAAGAAACGGAGGCACACCATGAAGAAAGTGTACAGTAAAATTGAATCTATTAACGGTTCGGTTATCACCGTCAAAGCTCAAGATGTGCGTTACGGAGAGCTTGCAATGGTTCAAACTAGCTTTGGTCCGTCTTTGGCGGAAGTAAATAAACTTGACGGTGATATTGTGTCATTGCAAGTTTTTGCAGGCGGGCGCGGTGTTTCTACCGGAGATGAAGTACGCTTTCTTGGACGTGAAATGCAAGTGAGCTTTTCTGATAACTTGCTCGGACGGATTTTTAACGGCTCCGGCGAACCGCGTGATAACGGTCCTGCGCTAAAAGACAATATGGTTCAAATTGGTGGTCCGTCTGTTAATCCATCTAAACGTATTATGGCGCGCCGTATGATCAGAACCGGTATTCCGATGATCGACGTATTCAATACGCTTGTCGTGTCGCAGAAATTACCGATATTTTCTAGCTCCGGTGAGCCGTACAATGCCTTGCTTGCCCGCATTGCTATGCAGGCGGAAGTCGATGTCATTGTTCTTGGCGGTATGGGCTTGAAATACGACGACTATCTGTATTTTAAGGATACCTTGGAAGAAGCCGGCGCATTAAGTCGCACTGCAATGTTTGTTCACACAGCAGCTGATCCGACGGTAGAATGTTTGATGATCCCCGATATGTGTTTAGCGGTAGCTGAACAGTTTGCTATTAAAGGAAAAGATGTTCTAGTTCTTTTAACCGATATGACAAACTTTGCAGACGCTATGAAAGAAATTGCTATTACGCAGGAGCAAGTTCCTTCTAACCGTGGTTATCCGGGCGATTTATACAGTCAACTTGCTGCCCGTTATGAAAAAGCAGTTGACTTTGATGATGCAGGATCTGTAACCGTACTTGCCGTTACGACAATGCCCGGTGATGATGTTACTCACCCGGTACCCGATAACACCGGTTACATTACCGAGGGTCAGTTCTATTTAAAACACGGTCGTATTGAGCCGTTCGGAAGTCTTTCGCGCTTAAAGCAGAATGTAAACGGCAAAACACGGCAAGATCACCGTGCCTTAATGGATAACATGATTAAACTCTATGCATCCTATAAGGATACGCTTGAGAAAAAATCAATGGGCTTTATGATGAGCGAATGGGATGAAAAGCTCCTAAAATACGGTAATTTATTTGAAGCCCGTATGATGGATTTGTCGGTAAATATTCCTCTTGAAGAAGCACTTGATAATGGATGGAAAATCCTTGCATCTTGCTTTACGCCTGAGGAAACCGGCATAAAGTCTGATTTGATTAAGGCCTTCTGGCCCGAAACATAGGGAATAGCATGGCTATTAAACTGACAAAAAATGAGCTGAAAAATCAAAAGGAATCGCTGAAAATGTTTCAGCGGTACTTGCCGACTTTACAGCTTAAAAAACAGCAGCTGCAAACTGAAATCCGCACGATTGAAACTCGTGCAAAGGAAGTACGTGCTAATCGGGATGCCCTTCATAAGGAGTTTGAGCAGTGGATTGCTGTTTTTGGAGAAACGGATATTTTTACCCCTGCAATACTCAAGGTAAAAACTATCCGTACCGCAACCGGTAATATTGCCGGGGTTTCCATACCGATTTTTTCAGGTGCGGATTTTGAACGCAGCCGGTATGACCTCTATAGCACTCCGTTATGGTTGGACATTGCTTGCGATCGTATGGAGCGGGTTCTTTCTCTTGATTTGGAAGCACAGGTACTTGATGAGCAAGTGATGCGCTTAAATGCTGAACTGCGGACAACAACACAGCGGGTTAATTTGTTTGAAAAGGTAAAGATACCGGAAACAAAAAAGAACATAAAGAAAATTTCTGTGTACTTAGGCGATCAGCAGGTTGCTGCAGTTGTCCGCGGAAAAATTTCCAAGAAGAACTTGGAACATACTGCAGATACGGAAGATGAGGAGGCTATTGCATGATTTTACCAATGAAAAAACTGACACTCCTTGTTCTTGATACTGAAAAAGAAGCAGCATTAAAAACGCTTAGAAATTTTGGTGCGGTACACGTAGAAAAAGAAGCAGCTTCCAGCGAACGGCTGACAGAATTGCAGAATATCTATACAAAATTTCAGCAAGCGGAAGGGCTGATTACCGAAGCGGTACCGAAAAAGGCACTGCCGAAACAGGGAACTGCACAACCGCTGACTCGTCAGCAGCTGATTAGTGCAGCTGATGCAGTTTTGCAGGTAAAAACCGAGCAGACTGAAACACTTGCAGCATTAGCAAAATTAACTGCTGACATTGAAACCTACGCTTCGTGGGGAGATTTTGATCCTGAAGCAGTTAAGAGCCTTGCTCAAAAGAATCTGTACCTTATCCCCGGAGAGCTTTCTGAAAAGTCGTACGCTGCCCTACCGGAAACGGTACAGACAGTACGGCTTGCAGGCAGCGGTAAAACAGTACGGTTTGCGTTTATTTCACAAACGCCTGAATTACCGGAAGCAGTGCCGCCTGATTTCCGCCCCCTCCCCTTGCCGGAGTGTTCGCTTTCTGCAATGAAAGCACGGGTTGCAGAATTGCAGGCAAAGCTGCCGTCGTTTAAGAATCGCATAGCGGCAAAGGCTGACCTTCTAAGTTCACTACAGGGAGAAGCAAAGAAGCTTTCAAAAGAAATTGAATTTGAAAGCATCTATGCGGGTATGGAAGTAATTCCGCTTGATAATACCGCTCAACATGAAAGCAGCGTAAAAGCGGCACGGCTTTCCGGCTATGTACTTGCGGAAAAGTATCAGGATTTTACCGGTCTTGCAAAAGCAAACGGCTGGGCATTTATTGCAGACGATCCGGCGGAAGAAGATGCCGTACCGACTGCACTCCGGCATAACCGTTTTGTACAGCTTTTAACTCCGTTGACGGACTTCCTCGGTACGGTTCCCGGTTACCGTGAGCCGGATATTTCGCTGTGGTTTCTGTTGTTCTTCGGCATCTTCTTTGCGATGATATTCGGTGATGCAGGCTACGGTGCTATTTTGGTTCTTTTATCTTTGTTTGGCATTGGAAAAGCTCGTGCTGCAGGAAAACCTGCTCCGGTTGCGATGCAAATGTTCTTATATCTTGGCGTTTTGACCGTGATATGGGGTACAATGGTTTGTAACTGGTTCGGTATATCGGTAGAATATATCCCTGAATGGCTAAAAGGGCTGTCCGTTCCTGCTATTTCAAATATAACCGAAGAAAATATCCGCAATGCAAATCTTATGCAATTCTGCTTTACACTTGGGCTTTTGCAGCTGTCTATCGGACATATTATCTGCATTATCCGCAATATCAAATCCCCGCAAGTGCTGGGACATATCGGTTCTATCGCAATGCTTGCCGGTATGTATGTGGTAGTTTTAAGTCTTGTCGTAAATGCAGAAAAGTATCAGATTAGTCAGCCGGTCTTGATTGCAATTGGAGTAGGTTTTGCACTGAACTTTATCTTCTCTAATTATCAAACGGGGATCGGTCAAAGCATACTAGAGAGTCTGAAAAATATTATTACAATGTTTTTAGGTGTAGTAAATGTGTTTGCTGATATTATGAGCTATATCCGTCTCTGGGCTGTTGGACTTGCAGGGTCTGCAATCAGCGCGACAGTAAACCAAATGGCGGGACCGGCTCTCGGCAGCTTTCTTATTTTCTTGGGAGTGCTGCTCTTATTCTTCGGACACGGCTTAAACTATATTATGAACGTATTGTCTGTTATCGTACACGGTGTACGGTTGAATACGCTTGAATTTTCAAACCATGTCGGTTTGACATGGGCAGGGTTTAAATACGAACCTTTTAGCGAATAGGCAGGTATATTCATCTGCAGTATCCGCACATAAGAAATAAAATATACCGTACATTACAATAAAACGGTATATTCCAGTTGTTGAGATGAGACCTGTTTAGAAACTGCTGTTTCTGAACAGGTTACCTTAAAATCCGATGTTCAAAATTGTGCTATGTATGCGATTTTGAACTCGTTGACCTGTTCGGCAACAAAGTTATCGAACAGATCTATTATAACCTTGGAGGATTTCAATGAGTTTTGGTATGTTTGGTGCAGCAGCTGCACTCGGAGTTTCGGCATTCGGATCGGCTTTAGGACTTGCAATTGCAGGACAAGGAACAATCGGCGCATGGAAGCGATGTTATTTAAATAATAAACCGGCTCCCTTTATTTTGTTGGCTTTTGCCGGTGCACCGCTTACACAGACTATTTATGGATTTTTGCTGATGAATAAAATGATCCCGTCTCAAAAAGATCCGTGGTTTTTGCTCGGTGTTGGTATTGCATGCGGTCTCGGTATCGCCGCTTCTGCCATTGCACAAGGAAAGGCCGCTGCTTCCGGTTCAGATGCCTTAGCAGAAACAGGCAAGGGTTTCGGTCAATATATTACTGTTGTCGGTCTTTGTGAAACAGTTGCTTTGTTCGTTATGGTATTCGGACTAATCAACTGCTAATATGGTAATGTGAGGCAGATATTCGCTTTTCATATAGGGGGAATATCTGTCTTTTTCTCCCCCCCCCCCCCCCCCCCTATCAATACATTGGTTCAAAAACTTACCTTATATCAACGGAAAAAATAGAATCCTGTATTGATTTAATCCGATACTGAGGTTTTCTGATGAAAATGATATGTTTGATTTTCTATAAATAACATTAGATACAAATAGATTTATTCGATTTCATACTAAGGAGGTTTCTTATGGCTAAGCTGGAAGACTATCGGGCGATGGTACACCTTGTTCCAGCGGGATCAAAAAAACAGATAGCTGCGCTCATAGTGCTGCAAGCCTGTATTCCGTGTTTTATGCTGCTTCGCAGTGCTTCGGAACGGCAGATTTTGCAGGCAGTAACGGAAAGTAGATATGAGCATATCGCGGGATTGTTTTCTATTTTTGTGCTTGCTTTTATGCTGCCTGTTCTCACCGGCTACTGGGCAAAAATACTAACAGCACAGCTTGTGCAGCGGAATGCCGAATACCTTAAACTGAACATATTCGGCACTGCGCTCCGGCTGCCGCCAACTGCTGCCGCGGAAAAAAATGATGCGCTTTCGGCAATCGCTTTTGATGCAGAAGAACTAGCCCGGTTTGTGCCGGTTAATCTCATTGGTCTTTTTGTTACATTTGGAACATTTGCTGCGTACACGGCATTTTGTGTGTACCTATCCCCTATTCTAGCAGCGGCAACGCTGGTATTGATTATCCCATCCCTCCTGATTGAAAAATATTTTATTCCCAAAATAGCAGCCCAATATAAAAAGTTTTCTGAATCGGAAAGCATACTCCGTACCCGTTTACAGGAGATGATCCGCACGGTTGATATAATAAAAGTTTTCTCCGTAGAGGAGCACGTAATAGGGCATTGCGCAAAGGCTGATGAACAGCGGTACTGCAATAAACTGAAGCATACCTTGTTGACTGTGCTGTCGTCCATCGGAAGCAATGCAGCATCATATATTGCGATATTCGGCGGCTTTGCCGTCAGCAGTACGCTCTATGCGTATCATTACATCAGTCTTCCTGATGTCATTGTCGCCCTTATGGTGGTAGAAGGAGGCATGGTATGGCCTGCTTCCAACTTTCTACAGGAATTTAGTACCATTGCAAGCAATAAAGCATCTTTCGAGCGGATAAAACCCTTTTTAGCAGTGCATAACAGACAGGAACGCGATACGCCCTATACTATTGAACAGGGCGGTACGCTGACAGTTTCATTGGATAATCTTTCTTTCGCCTACCCTACCCCAACCGATCCATCAGATAAAACTGATAAAACTAAGGAGGCTCAACGTACCGAAGCGGCTGCAAAGCCGGTACTCAACAATATTCAGCTGCGGATTCCGCACCGTGCGCGCATCTGTATTGTCGGGGAAAGCGGAGCTGGGAAAACAACGCTTATGAATATTTTGTTGGGCTTTCTGGAACCGCAGACAGGCTCCGTACAGTTTTACTACAACGGAGAGCAGTACAGCGGCGATCGGCGTAATCTTATCGCCTATATACCGCAAACCGGTGCGCTGTTTTTAGATACCATTGCTGAAAATATCCGCTTCGGCGACCCAAGTGCAGAAAGAAGCCAGCTTATACAAGCAGCGGAACAGGCGGGTGCGCACTCGTTTATTATGGAGAGCGTACAGGGGTACGATACCGTGGTCGGCGGGAAAGAGGATAAGCTTTCAGGCGGGCAGGCACAGCGGATTGCGATTGCGCGGGCACTGCTCAAAAAAAGTCCGCTGTTGATAATGGACGAGCCGTCTTCTGCACTAGATAGTGCTTCGGAAGCGTATATTATCGCCGCAATACGGCAATATGAAGGAACGGTCATTTTTATTTCTCATCGTCAATCCTTGATACAGGCAGCAGATACGGTATACCGGTTAGAAAACGGAACACTGTGCATAGAAAGCGGCAGCCCCTATGCAGAAAACCAAAGCCGGTGTGTTAAACCGGAAGGAGTACAATGATGAGACGAGGTGTAATGCTTCACTTATGGAAGACGACAAAAGGTTTCCGGCTGCGGCTTGCGGTAATTTTTGCAGCAACGGTTACCGCGGCGTATCTCCGGTATGGACTTGCGGTAACGTACCAACATGCAGTCGATTCTCTTGCCGCAGGTTCTTTGCGTACCGCATTTTATTGGCTTGCAGCCGGCTTTGGCGTTATTCTTATCTGGAACGGCAGTAATTATGTCCGCATGATGCTCGGTATAACCGTATCAGGTTCCATTCTCAAACGCATACGGGCGCACTGTATCCGGCGATATGTGAATGCACCGTTTGCCGAAACCGAATCGGTCAGTCTTGGCGAAACAATGACTAAGCTTACCGATGATGCCGGTTCAGTATCAATCTTTTTTACGTACGATGTGCGGGAAATCTGCTTCGGGCTTATTCAGCTCGGAAGCGGGCTGTGGTTTGCTTTTCGGATTTCCTTTTATTTCGGACTTGTCTTGATTGCGGGTTCTCTGGTGTGTGTTGCCTCGAATAAGTTTTTTGTGCCACGGATCCGTAAACAGTATGCACTGCAGCGGGAAGAAGAAGACTCGCTTAAAACATTTGCGGAAGATAGAATGAGGAATCCGGCAGTAACAGCGATCTTTCACTTGTATGATGCACATGCATCTTCATTTAAACGCACGATTGAGGAGCGCACAGCACGTATTCTCCGGTTGGAAAAAATAGCTGCGGTGTTTTCTTCGTTAAGTAGTCTTTCAGGCTGGATTATGCTGCTGAGCCTATACGGAACCGGTATTATCCTTATGTATTACGGTAAGATCACGATCGGCGGATTTATCAGTATTTTCCATACTAGTTCCGTTGTCTTATGGCCGTTTGAACAGTTTCCCCAGCTTTTTAAGCTGATGGCAGAGGCGCAGACTGCAATGGAACGCTTGCTTGGCTTTGAAGATTTGCCTCGTGAAGATGTAACAGAAGAATATGTACCGGAAAAAAAACGCAGTGCCTATCTTGAGAAAAATGCCGGTCATATCCAACCGGTTACGCTGTCGGCGGAGAATCTGAGCTTTTGGTATAAAGACGGTAAGCAGGTTTTACAGGATTTCAGTTACGAAGCACGGATCGGCGGCATTAACTGTATTGCAGGAGAAAGCGGTTCCGGTAAAACAACCTTTATCAAGCTGCTGCTTCGTCTGTATGCACCTGAACGCGGAATGCTGTTCTTTCGCGATGCTGCCGGAAACAAGTTCCCTGTTGTACGCAGTGATGTTTCGTATGTTCCGCAAGACTGTAAACTGTTCACCAAGACCGTACTGGAAAACATACGGGATGGGCGGGTAGACGCGTCTTTAGAAGCGGTATACGCCGCAGCAGAGCAGTCAGGAGCGCATTCGTTTATCCAAAATAGAGAGCTTCAATACGAAACGCCGGTTGAGGAAGGTGCATCTTTTTCCTACGGGCAAAAGCAGCGGATCGCGATTGCGCGGGCACTTTTGAAAGATGCAAAACTGATTATTTTTGACGAACCTACTTCGGCACTCGATGCGGAGAATGAACAGCTGATTATTTCTCTTTTGCAACAGCTTGCAAAAGAGAAAATCGTCATTGCTGTTTCTCATAGCCCTGCGCTGATTGCAGCATCGGCATATCAGTTTACGATGGGTGCAAACAGCTAACGGAAAACGGGGATGGCAATACCACCGGCAATGACATCCCCTAATCGGTGAACAAAGCTCACTTTCAAAAACGGAAGTTTTTAGAGGTTCCCGATATTGTTGTTATCTTCGTTCATTTCCTCAGCAAAGATTGACAGGCATTCGACTTTATACTAGTATACAATATGATTTCATCTAAAGAGGTAGAAAAACGGATGCCTTTTATTCATAAAAACTTTTTATTGTATTCCGAGATCGGTCGGCGGCTCTATCATACAGTTGCAGCTCACCAGCCGATTATCGACTATCATTGCCATTTAAGCCCTAAAGAGATATGGGAAGATGCGGTATTCGATACTATTTCCGATATATGGCTGCGCGGCGATCATTATAAATGGCGGGCAATGCGGGCAAATGGGGTAGAAGAACGGTATATCACCGGTGATGCGTCTGCAAAAGAAAAATTTAAAAAATGGGCGGAAACGGTAGAACACTGCATCGGAAATCCTTTATATCATTGGACAGCACTTGAATTGCAGCGTTACTTCGGAATTGATAAACTGCTTTCACCGGAAAATCGGGAGAATGTATGGGAGACTGCAAATGCATACATCAAAAAGACACAGCTGTCCCCGCGTAAGCTGATAAAGCAATCGAATGTCCGTTTTTTAAGTACAACCGATTCGCCGCTTGATACGTTAGAATATCATAAACGGATAAAAGCGGATAGCTCAATTGATTTTACCGTTATGCCCGGTTTTAGACCTGATGACGCATTTGCAATCGGAGAAACAAAATTTCTCATCTTTTTACAAAAGCTTGAAACAATTGCCGGTAGGGACATAACCTCATATCAGACGTTTATCGAAGAGATGAAAAACCGTATCCGGTATTTTCATGCTAACGGCTGCCGGATTTGCGACCACGGTTTGAGCGTAATTCCGTTTGCGCCGTATCAAGCGCAGGAGGTTGAAGCTGTTTTCGATGCCGCGCTACGAAAAGAACCGCTGTCGGAAAAAGCTGCCGCTCAGTATGTAACCAAGCTCATAGTTGACTTAGCAGCTGAATACCGGCAGCTGGGATGGGTGATGCAGATTCATTTCGGCGCGCTTCGGAATAATAATACGGCGATGTTCCAACAGCTTGGAGCGGATTCCGGTTTCGATTCGATTAATGATCAAGCAAATGCAGCCTATTGTTTGAACGGGCTTTTAGATGCGATCTCGGTGCATGGCGGGCTGCCGAAAATGATTGTGTATAATCTTAATCCTGCGCTCAACGACCTCACCGCTTGCACCGTTGCAAATTTTCAAGGCAATACAACCGTAAAAGGGAAGATACAATTCGGCGCGGCGTGGTGGTTTAACGATACAAAAGCAGGAATGCTGCGGCAATTACAAACGCTCTGCGATCACGGGCTGCTCATGCATTTTATCGGTATGCTGACGGATTCAAGAAGTTTTTTATCATACGCCCGCCATGAATATTTTAGAAGGATATTGTGTGAATTTGTCGGGGAACAGGTTGAAAAGGGAGAATTTCCGAATGATGAGCAGCTGATTACCTCATTAATAGAAAATATCTGTTACAAAAATGCTCATTGTTATTTCGGTTTAGAGGAGTATGTATGAAGATGACATTTCGGTGGTACGGGCATGACGATCCGGTATCGCTTGCACAAATAAAACAAATTCCCGGTATCAGCGGCATTGTAACCGCTGTCTACAGTGTATCAGTCGGTGAGGTATGGCCAGAACAGGATATAGCAGCCTTAAAAAAGGCGGCGACCGATTACAAGCTGACAATGGAAGTTATTGAAAGTATCCCTGTTCATGAGGATATAAAGCTCAGACGGGGAAATTATCAAAAATATATCGAAAATTACAAAGAGAACATCAGAAGAGTTGCAAAAGCAGGCGTAAAATGCGTTTGTTATAATTTTATGCCGGTGTTGGATTGGACGAGAAGTCAGCTTGATAAGGAGCTGGCGGACGGTTCCACCGCACTTGTGTATTATAAAGAACAGATCGACAAGCTTGATCCGGCGCATCTTTCGCTGCCCGGCTGGGATTCGTCATATACGCCGGAAGAAATGCGGGAACTGATTGCTGCGTACCGGCAGCTCGGCGAAGAAGGGCTGTGGCACAATCTCAAGGCCTTTATTCAAGAGATTATACCGGTTGCCGTAGAATACGATGTCAACATGGCAATACATCCCGATGATCCTCCATGGCCGATATTCGGCTTACCCCGCATCATTACTACAAGAGATAATATTAGAAGGTTTTTAGATTTATACGGCGACACACATCACGGACTTGCGTTGTGCAGCGGCTCTTTGGGCTGCGCACGGTTTAATAATTATGTTGAAATGGTAAAAGAGTTCGGGAAAGAAGGGCGGATACACTTTGCGCATTTACGGAATGTCAAGATACTTGAGGACGGCAGTTTTGAAGAAAGCGGGCATTATACGCACTGTGGCAGTCTGGATTTTGCTGAAATCGTAAAAGCATACCATGACATCAATTTTAAGGGCTATATCCGTCCCGATCACGGTAGAATGATATGGGGCGAACAAGGAAAAGCCGGTTATGGTTTGTACGACAGAGCGTTAGGCGCAATGTATATCACAGGGCTGTGGGAAATGGCTGAAAAACTGTTAGGGGAGGTACGATAATGCAGAACAGCTACGCACATGATTTTTCAGGGAAAACGGTGGTTATTACCGGAGGAGCGGGCGTTATTTGTTCGGCGATTGCAAAAGCGTTCGCAGAATGCGGAGCGAAAGTCGCCCTTTTGGGATTACATATAGAAAACGTGTTAGAAAAAGCGGCTGAAATCGTTTCAGCGGGCGGCATTGCGAAAGGCTATGCCTGTAACGTTTTAGACATGGAAAGCATCAGACTCGCGCGGGAAAGCATTTTAGCGGAATTAGGCTCATGCGATATATTGATAAACGGAGCAGGGGGCAATAACCCGCAGGCAACTACCGGCGATGAATATTACGATCCCGCGACGCAAGACGGCAAAACGTTTTTCGATCTGGAACCGGATAGTATTAAACAGGTATTTGATTTGAATATGCTGGGATCGTTATTACCGGTGCAAGTATTTGCAAAAGATATGATAGGCAAAAAGGGTTGTAGTATTATCAATATCTCCAGTATGAATGCGTACACGCCGCTGACAAAGATACCGGCATATTCCGCAGCGAAGGCGGCAGTCAGTAATTTTACGCAGTGGCTTGCAACGTATTTTTCCCGCGTTGGAATACGATGCAATGCGATCGCTCCGGGTTTTTTGTCTACTCGGCAAAATGCTCAGCTCTTGTTTAATGCAGATGGAACACCGACTGCACGAAGCGGAAAAATTTTACGGAACACGCCGATGGAACGCTTCGGCAGTCCTGAAGAAATGGCCGGTGCTGCTCTTTTTTTAGCAAATGAAAAAGCCTCAGGCTTCATAACCGGAGTCATACTGCCGATAGACGGAGGCTTTTCCGCCTATTCGGGCGTATGACAGCTGCAAAGGCATTTTTCAGTTTATACCGCTCATGATCGCAATTATGCAGCGTCCCGATACAGGAGGACTTCATCGCTCAAACCGGCACCATCCAAAAGCGTTACAAAATACAGAGACAAAAAGCTCGCGGGAAAGATGGGCGGTGCCGATTTTCCGATAACACATTGGCATTCGGTTCACCCTGAGCATGATCCTACGGAAGCGGAATTGAGCAAGTTTTTGTGTAGAGCGGTTAAGCGATATACTTAAGGGAAACTTCTAAAAAGGGAAGTTTTTTACAGATTCTCATATACTTGCCGTATGATCCATTCTTCTCAAAAACGACTTTCTTTATAAAATTTTACCGCATATTTGCAGAAAAACAAATCTCAATTATAATACTTACCAAAGGAATCTAGTATATGATACTGTATCACGGAAGCAAGGAAATAGTTAAAACCCCGGAAATTCGCATTCTTAGGTATAGCAAAGACTTTTATTTTGGATTTTATTGCACGCTTATGCGCGAACAGGCAAAAAGATGGGCGGTTAGATTCTCCGGAAAAGGGATGATGAACGAATATGAGTATGTTCAGAATCTCTCTTTAAAAACGCTGAACTTTCCGGAGATTACAGAAGAATGGCTTGATTTTATGATCGATTGCCGTACGGGAAAATCTCATGCGTATGATATAGTTGAAGGACCGATGGCAAACGATACTATAGCTAATTGACATTAATAAGCGAATTGAGAGCATCAGTAACAGAAGGA
>JBQMYN010000027.1:0-24399 GCA_052173475.1 Treponema sp. | reverse complement strand
ATACTTACTAATATGCCTGATCTTTATCGTTATTTCAAGTCAATTAGCTATATCTTCAATTATATTCAGGACTTCACTGACGGTAAAATCTCTCAAGCTGCGTTCTGGGAGCTTGCAAAGTTCAAAAAACCTACCCATCAGATAAGTTGTCATACTGCGCGAGCGTTGGAAACACTGACGTTCAAAGTGGCTTATGAGGTGTATGATGAAAAATAACAGTTCATTATTTTACGTGTGCAGTCTTTTGGAATATATTGGGCGCAGCTGCAAAGTTGAGCGTTCAAACCTTGTACAGCAACTTGGAAAAGATCATATAAAAAGGCTTTATAAAGATGCGGATGTGCTTCATTGTGAACCTATTGCGAAAATTGCCGATGAAGTTATCACTATTTATAATGTACAATCCGGAGATTTTGATAATGTCTTGCGGTGCCGCTATGAAGTTCCTGATTATTGGGTAATCGGAGCTGTCTACGAACGTCTTATTGAAGATATTTGTGCAGAAAACGACGCTATTGATGTTATAGTTGATACATTGATGAGTGTTTATTCTTCATGGATAGATGCGGCAATTTCAAATTACAATACGGATTTTTTCTATCAATCCCGTGAGTATATTTTTGAATCATGGAAAGCGGGAACGGTGCTTGAATAAAGAAGCAAGAGAAAAGCTAATGAAATCTTTTTCTGCCTGTGTTACACGGATTTGAAATTTTAGCGGAGATCCGAATTTCTGTTTTCTTCCGGTATTTTTTCTTACCCTGCCATGTCTAAATTCTTTTTGATACGCTGTAAGTCCGGATATTTTCATAAGTAAGTAATCAAAATTAGTTTATATAAATAACGTCTGTAGCTTCCCGTTCTATCATCATTTCGATTATAGTATGATAATCATGGGAAAGATAAAGAAATTAGAATTAACGCCAAAGCAATATGCACAGCTGGAAAATGGTTTTCGCAATGGAGAGAGCCATTGTTTTCGTATGCGCTGTCGTGCTGTTCTTCTGAAAGGAAAAGGGCTGTCTTCGGTAAAAGCAGGTGAACAAACCGAGATGAGTTTTATCGGTGAATCCCTGTCAAACATCCCCTTGCATATTTTTAATAAATACGTTACACTAGATAATAAACCTGTTTTGAAACTTAGTTTCAGGACAGGTTTATTATACTATTGGGGTGCCGGAAATTTTTCCGTGCTGAGAATATACCCTAACGGATTTCCCTATGGAAACCCGATACCTGATCCGGATAATGCCGGCGGAGGGAACAATGAAGACTCGTTTGTATCTATTTTTGGTTATTGTATGTTCTATCATACTTCCTGCACAGCTTTTTTCCTATGGAAAAACAGAAAATAAGAGCGCATCCAAAAAGGTTGTGGTGTACGCTTCTGATTCTTTTGCCGGTAAATACGGACCGGGTCAGGAGATTGCCAAGCGGTTTACAGAAGCAACCGGTTATACTGTTGAGTATGTAATTTGCGAAAATGCAGGCGCAGTACTTTCAAAGGCAATTGCAGAAAAAGCAGCCCCCCAAGCGGATGTTCTAGTAGGGATTGACACATATACCGCTGAAAAAGCACGAAGTGAAGATATCCTTGAACCGTATCACTCTCCCAATATTGATGCAGGTATATATAATCAGGCAGTAATGACGGATGATTGGCTTTTAACGCCCTACGACTGGGGATATTTTGCTATTATGTATGACACAAAATCATCCGTTCCCGCCCCAAAATCACTTGAAGATTTAACAAAACCTGAATATGCAAAATCATTCGTTATGCAGGATCCGCGAACCAGTGCAACAGGACTTGGTTTTGCAGCATGGACAAAGGCAGTATACGGTAATGATTATCTCGAATACTGGAAGCGGCTTGCTCCTTCTATTTTAGCTATGAGTCATTCATGGAGCAGTAGTTATGGTCTTTTTACCGCTGGTGAAGCTGCATTAGCGGCAAGTTATACCACCAGTATGGCGTATCACATTAAATATGATAAAACTGACCGCTATCAGGCTTTAGAGTTTTCTGAAGGACATATTATTGAAGTTGAAGGTATGGGGGTAGTAAAGAATCCGCAAAACAGGAAAGGTGCACATGCCTTTATTGATTTCATGCTTACAGAAAAAGCCCAGTTAGTGATCCCCGAAACGAATTGGATGTATCCGGTATTAACTGGTATTGAGCATCCAGAGTCTTTTAAAACATTACCAATGCCGCAAAAAATATTACACATATCCGGTACTGAAGCGAAAGCAGCGGTGGATCCCATTATTACAGTCTTAGGACAATAGCGCAGCACTTAATCATCGGGTTCGTGAAAATTGTACTTTTACCCGAAAAGTCTCCACCGAATAGATCAATCTTACGTCTAGGAGGCTTTTGATTAGACCTGTTCTGAAACTTATCTTTCAGAGCAGGTTACCTTGAAATGCGATTTTGAACGCATCAGCCTATTCGATATCTTTGTTATCTAATTGGTCGAATATCTATTATTTTACTATGACTGCTCATAAAAAATTATCTTTGGCAGCTTCTAGCCGTGCAGCTCTTGTTTTTGCCGCCGGTTTTTTATTCATCACTTCACTGATGCTTTTCTTTATCCCTGCTGGTGTTGCAATTATACCTGCATTACAAAAAATACCGGCTCTTGAAATTATGAAGCAGCTTTGGAATGCGGCTCGGTTTACACTTATACAAGCAGCGTTTTCTGCTTTTTTTGCTGATATAATTGGACTATGCGCTGCTTTTTTTTGTGCGCAAAGAAATTTTTTCGGCAGAAAAGCACTGCTCGCTCTTTCTGCTATTCCATTAAGCATGCCGCCTGTAGTAATTGCACTCAGTTTTATTCTTTTTTTTGGTAAAAATGGATTTTTAAATCAGTTATTGAGTGTTCTGTTCCATGGGAGGCTCTCGGTAGGAACATTTTTATATTCAATCGGCGGTGTGCTGCTTATTCACAGTTTTTACAATTTTCCCATAGCTATGCGAACAATCACTACAGTATGGGAGCAGCTTCCTGAAAAAACTGAGCAGGCGGCAGTCTTACTGGGAGCATCTTCATTCCGTATCTTTAGAACAATTATCTTTCCTGCGCTGCTTCCGGCGTTTTGCTCGTCATTTTTAATCATTTTTCTGTATAGTTTTTTCAGCTTTGTAATTATTTTACTGTTAGGCGGATTGGGTATTTCTACACTGGAAGTTGAATTATACCGTGCCGTCCGTATTAATATGTATGCGAATCATGCAGCGGTTATTGCAGCAGTAGAAACAGGTATCGCTGCAGGGGCAGTTTGGTTATATCTCCGGATCCGCAGTATGCAGCATACTGGCCGCTGTGTACAAGATTTGCACAGAACACGCCGAAACATTACCAGAGGCTCTGAACGTCTTTTGTTTTTAATTACTGGAGGGCTTATCATTCTTTTTTTGATATTCCCGCTCTGTTCGCTCTTTTTATATTCAATGCGTCCATTGCACACAATGAGCGAATCCCACTCTTTTATCGAATCTTTTTCCTTAACGGCATGGAAAAATTTGATTTTTTCTGTTGCATTTTGGCAGGCAGTGCTGCAAACAATACAAATAGGGTTCTGCTCTGCAAGTATTGCGGTTATTACAGCGATATTTTTTGGCTATTGTACCTACGGAAGAAGAATCCCTTTTATTTCGGCACTGCCTTTTTTTCCACTGGCAGTTTCTTCTCTAGTTCTGGGAGTAGGCTGGCTTCAGTTGCGGTTCCGCCCATCACTGCTTATGCTGATATTTGCCCAAGCCTCACTTGCATGGCCTTTTGCATGGGCGCAAATTGAAACAGGGTTTGCAAAAATTCCTACAACAGTACATCATGCAGCATTACTTTCTTCAGCATCCCGCAGCGAAGCTTTTTTTAGAGTCTTTTTACCGCTGTGTACGCCTGCTATTGTTTCGGCTTTCTGCAGCGTGTTCGCTATCAGTGCAGGAGATGCCTCTTTACCCCTGTTGCTCCATATACCGCAGTTTGAAAATCTCGCCCTGATGTTGTTCCGATTTGCGGGCAGTTACCGATTTACCGAAAGTGCCGCTATTGCAATTGTACTGGCACTTCTTACCGGCGGGCTTTTTTCTCTGCGGGAGTAACGCTTATATTATGGAATAAATATAAAGGAGTCCAAAACAGATGGCACATACCGGCTACGCCGCAGACGATTTTTTACTCATCAATCAACTGACTAAGCAACGGGGACAAAAAACTATTTCACTCTCGTTTGCACTGAAAAAAGGCGAAACGCTCGCTTTGCTTGGTCCTTCAGGCTGCGGTAAATCAACAATACTCTCTATGATTGCAGGACTTCTTCAGCCTGACAGCGGAACTATTATCCTTAACGGCGTTGATATTACCGCAATACCAGCGGCAAAGAGGCATATTGGTATGGTATTTCAAGATTATGCACTGTTTCCCCACTTAACGGTAGAAGATAATATCGGCTATGGATTAGTATCTGCCGGTATGTCAAAAAAAGAAAGCCGTGCTGCTGCTGCACACTGGATAGCACGTTTTGGACTAGCCGGCATGGAAAAACGAAATACAGCCTTTCTTTCCGGCGGCGAAAAACAACGAGTCGCACTTGCCCGTACCCTAGCTATTAATCCATTGGTTGTACTCTTTGATGAGCCGCTTTCTGCTTTAGATGCAGCATTGCGGATAAAACTGCGGCAAGAATTACAAATGCATCAACAAGAAATCGGATATACCGCTATCTATGTTACCCATGATCGAGAAGAAGCCGCCGTACTTGCACACCGCATTATAGAAATGACTTAAACTGCAGATGCTTCATCAGCGGCGCTGATGAAGCATTTAAATCTAAGGAAATAGGTGAGCAAAGCTCACTTTCAAAAACGGAAGTTTTTAGAGATTCCCGATAATACTGAAGCCCTGTTACAGGATCGAAATATACTTGACAGCACTGTTATTTTATGGTAGTATTTGTACCTGTTTCAGGTAGTTATGTATTCACTTATAATAGTATATAGTGCTTATATTGCGTTATCAGCATATACGATAGTATTGTATAAGTCGTTGTACATAAAGTATTTACTCCCCTATCTTCACCGATATCTAAAAGGTTTTTTAGTAGTTTACTCAACTATAGCGCAGGTACAGTTTCTCACAATCTTCTTGCCTACTTTAGAAAAAATAAGAAAAGTCTTGTATGTTTTATGGCTAGCATATTAGGTCTTTCATCGGTTTCTGCACTCGATCTCAGTGTCGGCGGCGGTCTTGGGTATAGTCATGCAGGTGACAAAATATCCGTTGCGAATGTTAAGTCTGACTATTCCAGCAACCTAATCGGTTTGTATGTTTTTTTTGATGCACAGTATGTTACTGCAAATGTCGGTGCTGCATTTATGGTAGGCGGTCAAAAATACTCTTCAAACTCCATGTCTGAAAGTATAGGTAAAGATATCAAAGCAACGTTCTTTAACCTATCCGTTTTTGGGAAATATCCAATTTCATTAGGTATTGCAAAATTATACCCTATGCTTGGGTTTGATTTCGACTTTAATGTATCTGCAAAATACAAAGATACAAAAATCACGGCAGAAAATAAAAAATTGATGGATATTCACAACCGTTACTATGTTTCATTCGGTGCCGGTGCAGATATATATGTGATGAAAAATCTTTTTATCCGTCCTACTGCAACTTTTGGTATTCGCATGAATAAGCCTGAGATGGTAAAAAAATGGTCTAGCGGTAGTGTTAAGGTATCTCACTTTGGGCATAAAATTTCTATCGGCTTAGGTGTTGGCTACGCACTGTAACCTGAAATATACAGAGCAAATAGAATAGTCAGTGGCATCTTCTAAAAATCTATACCTGAGTTTTTTGAAGATGTTGTCCAAACCACGCAATCAGCTCGTCTGGTCGCATCGTCAAAACTATACATCCGTGTATAGTTTTGACTGGGCACTGCTATAGCAGTGGACTTCCGTCTGCACAAACTGTCCCATCAGTGCAAAGACGAGGTATACCGCTGCTTGGTAGTTCTGCTCCCGCAGTTTCAGGTTTTCTTCAGTAAGATTATCATACGGAATGCCTGCAATAAGCGACTGCATTCGCTCCATTATGGATTCGGCTTAAATAACATGATAATTAAATCTATCAGTATTCCAATTCCCAAAAGACCTCCTATGCATAACCATAAAATACCGGTACCTATCTTCCTTTCTTGATATGAACTTACCTCAAAATCAGCTTCAGCGGTATTTTCAAAGTCATCGTATACAACCCGTGTTCTGCTCCTTAAAACAGACAAATAGCCGGCATTAAGAATAACAGCAAGAATATTACCGATTGCAATACCGCCAAGAATCCCTAAATATGCTACAGCACCGCCTCCATTAAAAAATGAAAAACCTGCAAGTGCCATGATAAGTGTTATCAAGGTTCCGTAAATTCCTGTTACATTTTCTTTATGAAATAATGTCAATGTAATCAAGAATCCAAAAGCTTGATATAAAGCTCGCTCGTACCATGTAACAGGAGCACCATGTACACTATACACGTATGCATTGAAAAGAAACGAAATTACAATATCCGGCATATTTCCGCCGCGCCAGACAAATAGAGCCGTCATCAATGCAGGAAGCAATCCTACAAGAACAGTTCTTATTTTTCCCAAAGAGGAGACTCTGGCTCCATAATAGTAACTGTCTGAGGCTGCATTGAACAGTTCTTTAAATCCAACACTGCGGTAATAGAAATCCGGCATAGTCATAGGAATATGTTTCTTTTTATTGAGAATAGCAGAAAACATGTTAGCAGCTTCAGCTCTGGCACTTAAAAACGGTTGTGTATATGCATCTTTAAAGTTAATGGTATAAATAGGAGATTTTACAGCAACACAGCTAAAAGCATACTGAATCTTATTTTGAACCTCTTTAGGTTGATTTTTCGATAATTTATCAAATATATGATTAAAAACTGAAAAATAAGCATCCTCTTTGTCCACAAATGTCGCTTCTTGCGCTCACACTCCAAAATTTGCAACATCTTCATCCAGCTTTTCTTCAAAACGATTATAGAAATCACAAATACGTGCAGCTTTCAAGCTCACAAAATGATATTGATAGGATTGTATTATATGTACTCTTAACGTATCAATTATTGTTTCATCGGCATCATTAAACGCTATATCGTTTATTTTTTTGTTCAAAGGCTCAATGAAATCATCTGTTTTGTCAAGCGACCGCTGCTGTATATCAGCAGTATCTTCGAGCATGTCAAAATACGTATCACGATCTTTTACAGTATTGTCATATATGTTCGCTTTCAATTGCTTAAGTTTATTGCTTTCATTAATGTTGCCAACAATCTCCCCAATAGCATTACCTGCTAATGCTCCAAGTGCGGTAAACACGCCGGAATTTTTTCCATTCCTGTCAGAAGAAAATGCGTCAGCAAACGCACCGGCACCTGCTCCTATTGCAGTTCTCACTAATTGTGCATTTTCCGTAAATTCAACACAGTTTTGAACTACTTGATGAGAGATTTTTTATACTGCGGTAATCCGGTTCTGCGAAAGAGTTTTGACGATGCGGCATGGATGCCGCTGATTCCACGCAACAGCATGCCTGCGGGTGTTTTTTGTGCGCGCCTAGCAGTTTCAGAACTGCCGCGGATGTCTATCGGTGAACGACATTTCAATATCGTAGGATGTACCGGCTTC
This sequence comes from Treponema sp., assembly GCA_052173475.1. Lineage (GTDB taxonomy): Bacteria > Spirochaetota > Spirochaetia > Treponematales > Treponemataceae > Treponema. Next base: position 16,686 of record JBQMYN010000027.1, on the reverse strand, counting down.
GTCTTTTACCAGTACATCAAGACGGATGCTTTTTGCTCCCGAATGAGTGCTCACGGTGTTCTGGGACGATAGATACGTGATTTTCTCTATCGTGATACTAAAGAGCATTTATGCGGGCATCTGCGTTGCCGCATCGTCAAAACTATACATCCTTGTATAGTTTTGACTGTGAGGGGCTGTTCAAAAACCTCAGTTTTTGGTGGAGAGCTTTGCTCACCTGTTTCCTTAGATTGAGATGTGATGTCATCGCTGTGAGCTTTAATCAATGAAGCAATGTAAAATTCCGCTTGTAACATGATAGTATTACAAGCTATAAACAATATATCCGGCAAACTCTTCGTAATTCATAAAACGGCATTAAAAGCCTCATGAGCGGAAATGTTTCGCATTGTAAGATGGTTGCAGTCGGTTTTCATATCCTATCCGCTTTAACTGTGTAGAACCAGCGGCATCCGTGCCGCTAATGAATAAGCATCTGTTTCACAAACGCTCTACAATTTTTCAAAAAAGCGATTAATCCTATCTACAGAAAATTGATTATGTGCTAAAGTATGCTCTTTAATTACTGTTTTATCTTCTTCCGATACGGTTACGCCCTCTTGCTTTAATCCGGTCAGCAGCGTTTCGATATCCATTAAAGGTAAATGTTGACACATAAACGGTATCGCCTTGCAGATTATCGGCTCTTTCATGTCGGGAGTCATTGCTTCAAGCTCTTCCTCAATATACCGCTGAATATCGTCATGCTCGGTAAGGTATTGTCGTTTAGCAGCGGAAAACAGCTTCAGTTTTGTATCGACCGGAGCATTACATAAAATAATCGCGGTAAAAAGATTAACACCGTCAAGGCGAATATCTAATGCTGATTGCTGCCTTTCTTCCAATTCCTGCTGAAAGCCTGTAAGGTCTGCTTTTTCCAAAAGCACTATTAACGGATTACTCATAAATCGTCTCCCATTAGGCGGGTGATAATATCCTTATAAAAACTGATGCTAGTACCCGCTCTCTCTTTTTATTGTTTTTGCAAGGCAATTTGCGTTGTTAAATCAACCGAAGCAATACCGCCTGCAAAGAAACTTCTAAATGTAAGTAATTCAGGATAAATCTTAATAAACTACGGTTAAATAAGTCTTTATATTATAATGACTTAAATTAAAACATCGCAAACAAATCTAAGGAAAACCTCTTAAAAAACGGGAGTTTTAGAGGTTCCCGATTAAATATGGACGCTTTTACATCGCGTGCAATCTTTATTTTAAATACTTTCAAATAATAATCGTAAATAAAGAAAGTCAGTAATTCTGCTATCTTTTCATGCTTATCTATTACACACTCTTGCTTTCCCCATAGTTTAAAACAATTATCACATCTGTTCAAGATAAAATGGAAAGTTTAAAAAGTCTGTAATTCATAAGTTAGATTAGAGATACAAAACGATACCACAAGAAGAATTACAGAAATAAATAAGTATAACACAAAACTCGGACAATTACTATCTTTGATTAACAGATATGAATTTTATACTCTGGTCAAATCAACCGAATCAGACAAATACTGCAAAGGATTTTCGATTTAAGCGATACAAATGGTATCGCTTAAAAACACGGCGAGTTTGCTTTTGCAAACATCGCTTATTGTATGCCGTTTCTCATTTTATTCCGAAACGGCGTAATTCGACAGCCTCGAAAGAGGAATTGATATACGAGAGATTCCGTATGATGAACTTTTGGATCGAATCAGTATTGTCATGCAAAATGTTCAGTTGTTTGATAACACCATTGAGGAAAATATCCGAGTAGGGAAAAAAGGAGCAGCAAAAGAAGAAATCATCAAAGCTGCAAAAGAAGCAAGAATACATGACTTCATTATGAGCTTGCCGAAAGGCTATGAAACCGATATAGGAGAAAACGGCGGAATATTATCGGGCGGACAAAGGCAGAGAATTTCCATTCAAAAGGCAGATCAGATTCTTGGGCATCTCTAAAAGCTTGGTTAGATTTTTAGAGATACCCTCGACTCTTTTGCCGCGTGTATTGTATGCTCTAGCTCTGCCGCATCAGCGTTGAACCCGTCCTGATGCGTTCCCATTGGCAAGCAGCGTTACCTCATCAACCGAGGTGGCGTTAAAATCACCCTCTATTGAATGCTTGAGGCACGAAGCGGCGGCGGCAAACTCGATCTGCTCCTGCGGAGCATAGCTTTTCAGTGCTGCGTATATCAGCCCCGCTCCGAAGCTATCGCCGCCGCCGACCCTGTCAACGATGCGGACAGCGTATTTTTTGCTGTAGTAGGCTTTGCCGCTTTCGTACAACAGTGCTGACCAGTTATTATCGCTAGCCGAAAGCGATTCCCGCAAGGTGATTGCCACACTCCGAAAGCCGAACCGGCGCGTCAGGGCGGCGGCAACTTCCTCATAGCCTTCTTTGTTCAGCGTACCGGAGTGTACATCCGTGTTGGTTGAAACAATTCCGAATACATCGGCAGCATCCTCTTCATTGGCGATGCACACATCCACATAGCCGCACAGCTCCTGCATCACTTCTTGTGCCTTTTCTTTTGACCAGAGCTTCTTGCGGTAATTAAGATCGCATGATACTGTCAACCCAAGTGCTTTCGCCGTGCGGCATGCTTCCCGACAGAGCTGCGCCGTTTTATTGCTGAGCGCAGGGGTGATGCCGGTAAAATGGAACCACGACACTCCTTTGAATATCTTTTCCCACTGAAAATCGGACGGCTCAGCTTCGGAAATCGAGGACGGCAGCCGGTCATAGATAACCTTTGACGGACGCTGCGAAGCTCCTTTTTCCAGATAGTAGATGCCGATCCTGCTGCCGCCGCGGACGATGTATCCGGTATGCACACCGAAACGGCGCAGCGCATTCACTGCCGCTTGCCCGATTTCGTGCGCAGGCAGCTTAGTTACAAAAGAAGCGTCAATCCCGTAATTTGCAAGCGAAACAGCGACGTTTGCTTCCGCCCCGCCGTAGGTTGCGCCGAACGTTTCAGTCTGGATAAAGCGCGTATAGCCGGGAGGCGCAAGCCGCAGCATAATCTCGCCGAAGGTAACAACCCGCGGGTGTTCAGGGTAGGAAACAGGAGCGGCGGCTTTTTCCGCTACACTTTGGCCTCTTCCGGCGTACGATCCGGTTGCAACTAGCATTTGCGCTGTTTCAGCGGTCTGTTTTGACTGGGCGGTGCATTCCGGCTGCCTGCAAGCGGCAACTCTTTGTACGGCGGCAGCAGTCAGATCGGTAATCCGCTTAAAATCGTGCGCTGCAATGAGGTCTTTCGGGAGCATCCAGCTACCGCCGCAGGCAAGCACCGCCTTGTGCTGTAAGTAGGCGGTAATATTTTGTTCGTTGATGCCGCCGGTCGGAATAAACCGCACCGAACAGTACGGTGCAGAGAGTGCTTTAATCATCGGTAAGCCGCCAGCCGCTTCGGCAGGGAAAAATTTGAGCACGGTTAAGCCGTACGCGAGAGCCGCCTCTATCTCCGTCGGGGAGGAAATGCCGGGAACGACCGGCAGCTTCCGGCTAAGGCAGAACTTCACCACTTCAGGATTAAAGCCGGGACTGACGATAAACTGTGCACCGGCTTCGATAGCTTGCCCTGCTTGTTCGACTGTCAACACTGTTCCGGCTCCGACAAGCATCTCGGGAAAGGCGGTGCGCATACTGCGGATCGATTCTGCTGCAGCGTCCGTTCTAAAGGTTACTTCCACGCACGGAAGACCGCCGTCAATCAGAGCCTTCGCAAGCGGCTGTGCATCAGCCGCATTATCCAGCACCGCGACCGGTATCAATTTTATTTTTTCTAATTGTTCAATAATTGTCATACATTCCTCCTCACCAAAACGCATCATGATGGGCAGCTCAAATACTGCGGGTATGGTATTCTGTATACGGTCCCCTACGCATTTATTCCGCAGCCTGTGCTGCGCGTTTGATTTCGGCTATTTTCATCTGAATTTCCTCCATCTTAGATTGTGAAAGCGAATAGAATTTCATTGCGACAATATTGCATAGCCAGCCGAAAATCGGGAAACCGGCAAAGCAAACCATTGTAGCCCAAAAAATACTTTCGGTATAGACATCCCCCGGCTGCGGTTGTGTGTGCGTATATCCTATTGCAAAAATAGCAAGCGAAACAAATGTCTGCGAAAATGCCGAAATAATTTTATCCACAAAACTGAATAACGTCCCCATAAGCCCGGGCACATATTTCCCGCTCCGGTATACCTCATAATCAGCGCAGTCTGCCGTCATAGGGATAACGATAGAGGTAGCCATATTGGTAGAGGCTTTATTCAGTACAAAGAGTATGAGAAATAGAACGGTAAATACCGTCGTGCCGTTTTTGAATCCGAGATCGAGCGTTGCCGGATTACCAAATCTAAACAACAGAAAAATACCGAGCATGGTGATAATCCCACTCCACGAACTGACGATGATGGCTGCTTTTTGTCCCATTTTACGAGCCACAAAATTGATGAAAAGCAGCGAAACGATAATAACCGGTATTATGGTAACGCCGTTCATCAGCGAGTATTGCGTGTAGTCTCCGGCGATAATGCCGAAGAGCATTACATAGATAATTTGATTTTGCTGCATCAAAGCCGCCAATTTGTCGGAGGCGGCACTGACAACAAGCATTTGAATCGCTCGATTATTTTTTAAGACTTCCCAATAATCCTTAAACGCTATTTTTTGAACGCGACCGGTACCGTAATATTCAGGACGGTCTTTTCTGCGTATACCGAGTATAGCCGCCACCATACACACTGCGGAAACTACGGCAAGACTAAAAAAGAGCTCCATATAAAAGCCTTCCGCATTCAGCGCAACTTTTTGTCCGCCGTATTTAGGCATGATCACCTGTACCACGTACATCGGTATACCGGCAAATAAAACCGCATTATAGATCATATCGAACATGGCAAACATAGGTCGCTGCTTTGGATCATTGGTCATACAGGTTTGCGCCGATTTTGTAACCACGCACTGAAAGGTATATCCTATGATATAAAGCGCATATACGGCGATAAAGGCAGGAATTCTTGCCGCATTCGGAATAACATGCAGATACTTAAACACAATAAAGCTGGTAATAAACATAATGACATGACCGATGACGATAAACGGTCTATTTTTACCGAATTTTGAATTCGTTTTATCAACGATAAATCCGACAAAAGGATCGGTAATGCCGTCCCAAATTCTCATTGCGGTAATCGCAGTTCCGGCAAACAATACCGTTGTTCCGACCAGACCGGTTAAATAATACGACAAATACATGTACAGCATCAAATAAATATTGGTAGACGTATTATTTAATGCATAAAAACCAATTTCCCATAACCGCGCACGGTGGATATGGGCTTGTTGACCATTCGCTGTAGACATAACAGTTCCTCCTTGTCTCATGTTTTATATCCGAAGTCGGGTATGGAAGCCCAACGTTCTTTCAATACTTTTACCGCTGCTTTCGGTTCGCGGTTCCGAGAGAAAATACCTTTATGATTTCCTTGTATTCTGATCAGTCCCGTCCATGTTTCAAAATCTGCAAAATTCCATAACTGTTCGCCCGCGATATTTGAACACGAATCAAAAACGCGGTGATTCATCTCGTAATATGCGGACTGATATTCTTCCGTGTACGGAATATCGTCGATCGCATGAAGTCCCGGAAGCGTATCCGCTCCGTATTCGGTCATCACAATAGGCGTATTGGGGCATCTTTTTATCCAGCCTTGTAATTCCGCTTTAAAAGCGGCTTCGGCTCCTTCGAGGTCTTGATGATTGACATACCAGCCGTAATACCGATTCAAACAGATAACATCCAAATACTCCGCCGTTAAGTCGGTCTCAGGAGTTGCATGCATAATGTACGCCATTGTCAACGGCCGTTTTTGAGGGTCCAACCGGCGCGCTAAGTCTAACAACGGTTTAAAATATTCAACGGCACCTGTCTCATACGTGGCGGCTTCATTGGCAATCGACCACATAACCACGCAGGCTAAATTTTTATCACGGGCAATAAGTTCCCGTATCACTTGTTCATGCGCCTCCTGCGTCTTGAAGAGCCTCCACGGATTTTCAGGCTTGACTGCCGTTCCGGTCAAAATTAAATCGGGGGAAAATTGAGGCATCAGCCCGACGGCGGTGGTTTCATCTATCACGACAATGCCCTGCCGATCGGCAAGGCGCATCATCTCTTCGGAATACGGATAATGAGAGGTTCTGAATGAATTAGCTCCGAGCCATTTCATCAAATTGATATCCATCACATTCGCCGCTTCGTTCAGTCCGCGTCCGTTATAGTAGAGGTCTTCGTGTTTGCCGAATCCTTTAAAATAGAACGCCTTACCGTTTATAAAAAAGCGTGCGTTTTTTATCTCAATCGTTCTAATGCCGAACGATTCTTCGTATATGTCTATCGTTTTCCCGTGTTCTACGAGCTCAACTTTTGCCATGTAGTGATACGGTTGAAGCGGCTCCCACAGCTTTACATGCGGGATATGCAGCGTCGTATCGGCTCCCTCGCCGCGCTCAATTTCCGTACCTGCCTCATCGTACAGCGTTACGGCAACGGTGCTGTCATCAGATGAACGATCTACCGAAATACGGACAGAGGCGTTTCCCGAATCCACCGTATAAGAGACGGTAATATCTTTGATATAGGTCGCGGGAGTGGTATAGATTTTTACCGGACGATGTAATCCGGCATAATTAAAAAAATCAAAGTTTTCGTGTAAGTGTTTTTTTGTCTTTCCGCTGATGTCTTTTACTTCGCTTACATTGCCGACAGGCAGCGTCGTATGGTCGATAATGTTGGACACTTCTACGAGTAGCCGGTTTTTCCCCGGAACAAGATACCGGTTGATTTCAGCCTCGAAAGGAGTAAATCCTCCTTTATGCGTTACGACTTCCATGCCGTTCAGATACACGGCTGCCTGATGCGTTGCCGAACCGAACCGCAGCACCAGCCGTTGCGATGTAAGTGCTTCCAAAAGAGCAAATTCTTTTTCGTAATAGACCTTACCGACGTGCCTGCGGATGCTTTTCACCACTCCCTGATCGTTAAAAGATGCAGGCACCGCCATGTATCGGTCAGTACGCAACGGCTGTGCAGGATCAACGCTGCCTGTCTCCGGCTCAAGCATAAACTTCCAAATTCCATTTAGATCGATTACCGCCCGCGAATCCGTATTCATTGGATATAACATACTTTACCTCCTATCTCCTACAATTTTGCCTGCCATTGGCCCGCCCATACATTCTCGTTAAAATGAATCCCGTTAAACGGAGACTCACCCATAATTTTTTCGATTGTTTTTCTGATGCACGTTTCGTTATCGTGATAGGCATTGATATAGCACTTAACCATCGTGGCATCGTGCAGGTGATTGGTAAAATTAAACGATGCCATAATGGTCGGCACTTCATGGACATACCACGGGATTTCGTTCGACATCGCTGCGCTCCATTCAATCCGCACGTTGTTCACGACAGCATAGCCTACGATGTCGGCAAAGATAAATGCGGCGTCAACTTCCCGCTTATAGGCTTCGACGCTTCCTTTTTCGCGGACTCCGCTCTGATTAACGGTTACTTCAAAGCCTTTTTCACTCAGAATCCGTACCGCTTGTTCTGTAAAGGTATCGCTTCCGGCATAAATGCCGCCTGAGTTCGATGCTTTCAGCACATAGAGGCGTATTCTTTTATGCGTTTCCGGTCGGATGGGAAGCTGCGCTAAGGTGTTTTTGATGAGTGAGATGCCCTTGTCGGCGGCTTCCTCCTGCATACGCAGATGTTCTTTGCAGCCGATGACTGCTAACGCGCTCCGTTCCTTCAAAAGAGTTCCGTTCTTTTGTTTGATGTGCAGCCCCAATTTTGCTTTGAGCCCGAGTATTCTGCGGAGCGCATCATGCAGCCGTTCTTCCGTAATGATGCCGCGTTTATAGCCGTTCATCATATACGTGAAATCTTCTTCAATGTCGTTGAAGAATAAGAACATATCGCAACCTGCCGCAATCGCCCGCGGAACATAGTCTTTCCGCTGCATACTGGAGGTCATTCCCAGCATGTGGGAAGCGTCTGTTATCACGAGACCGTTAAAATCGAGCGTACTCTTCAAAAGACCTTGAATAAGCTCTTCCGATAATGTTGCAGGTAAAATGTCCGCATCTTTCAATCGAGGGTTCAATTTTTTTTGATAATGAGGCAGCGCGATATGTCCTGCCATGATCATGTCAACGCCGTTTGCGATATGATGGCGGTATACTTTGCCGAAAGATTTTTCCCATTCTTCGACGGTCAGTTCGTTGATGCCGAGTACTAAATGCTGATCCCGCTCTTCCGTTCCGTCACCCGGGAAATGCTTGATGCACTGTATGACATCCCGCTCCGCCATTAAACCGCGCAAGTACGCGCTGCTGTATTTGATAACGGTGTCCGCCTCTCTGCCGTAGCTTCTGGTGTTGACGATGGTGTTTCTCCAGTTGGTAACAATATCGACACACGGATCAAAATTGACATTTACGCCGAGTGCGGTTTCTTCACGGGCACTAACAAGCCCTGCGTTATACGCAACTGTTTCGTCGCCGCTTGCTTCACAGTGCGCTGCCGAAGCAATATAGGTTCCGCCTGAGCATGCGCCGTTTCCGCCCGAATCGCAATTTGCCGCAACAAGCAGCGGAATACGGCTGTGCGTTTGCAGTTCATTCAAGAGGTCTTGCACTTGTTCCGCACTGCCTCCTTGATACCGTGCTCCGCCGATGTGGAATTTTTCCAATAATTCTTTATTCGTGTAGGGATGCGATCCGAACGGTGCACCGTTCAGCATAAACAAGTGAAAAAACAGCTGCCCGATTTTTTCCTCATCCGTCATACCGGCAATGGTTTGTTCCACCCATTGGACGGCTTCCTCGTCAAGCCGGTACGGCGGTGCATGTAACTGTACCAAAGCTGCCATAGCTACCTCCTCGTAAAAAATTATAAATTACCGTTAAACCGCGCAATGAGTTCCTCTTGCACGGCGGCGTATTCGTTATCTAAAAAGCGTTTGAAATAGGAATCTTGTAACGCTGCCCATGAAGCATTTTCCGCATTCGCTAAAATAGGATAAAAAAAGACGGCATGAGTGCGCGCTGCCTCTAAATCTCCCGGCGAATCCCCGACTACTAAGACAGCTTTTTTTGTGTACCCTTCTTGCAGTATGCGCTGTATGCAATCTGCTTTACTGCCCTGTTCTTGTCCCATCACGCAGTCCGTATAACGGAGCAGGTTGTACCGTGTCCATTCTTCCTGCAATGCTTCACTGTTTGCGGAAGAAACAACCGCAATATCCGCAAACTGTTTAAGATATGCTAAGACCTCTGCAGCCCTGTCAAAAGGTTTGCCGGATTCAGAAGCGGTTTGTATGCCGATGTTTACCGTCTTACTCCAGTGCAGTGCTTTTTGCAGTTCCCCGTTGCCGGTCTGCGCAATTTCTTGAGCAAGACAGTCATTGGAAAGCGCTTTTGCGCGTGCACACCAGTTTTCGACCGCAGGCAGTAGAGGCACTGATGAATCTTCCGTATGCATTTTTTCAAATGTCAAATAAAGTCCCTTAAACCGGTTTACGCCCCTTGTGAGGGAAAAAAGATTAACTTCATTCCAAAGTTCTAAAAAGCGTTCACGATTGCAGATGCGCCATTCATCGGCAGCGCAGGGACCAAAAAACATACAGTGTTTATAGTTCATACTGTCCATCACGCAGCCGTCGGAATCAATGCAAACGATATACGAATGTCTTTTATTCATCCGGTTTCTCCTCTATGCTTCAAAGAATAAATACTAGTATACAAGTATACAATAAAAGAGTATGTCATTTATATCCATTTGTCAAGGATTTTTTTATAGGTTTTTTTTACAAAGAGTTACGCGTATCTGCCGATGAATAAACCTGTTCGATAACGGAAGTTACCGAACAGACCAACGAGTTCAACAAAAGGGGGGATTATTTAAAATAGGTAGGATATTTTTCTTTTAATCTGTCAATTATGGATTTATATTTTTCCAAATGCCTTAATACAGTCTGTTCGATGCAATCTTCACGAGCGTCTTCAATAATCTGTATGATTTTTATGTGTTCTTCAATTGTCCGCTTTTGATGGTTTCTGTCTGCGGCATCAAGCAGCCGTAACCGGTCGTAATGCGTTGTCAGTTTACCGATATTCTTCCAAATATTGTCTCGCTCGTTGAATGCATAGATAATCTCATGAAAAGTATTATCCAATTGAAAAAATTCGTAAAAATCTTCTTGGTAATTGTAATTGATTTGCTGAAATGCAATATTTTTTTTAAGGTCGCGTATTAGTACGGTCTTATCGGAACGCTGCATCGAAAAACGGATCATCTCTTTTTCGCACAGTTCTCTGAGAAAAACGGCATCATCAACTATTTTTAAGTCGATTTTGGAAATAAATGAACCGATTTGAGGATAGATTTCGATTAAATTTTCTTCCGTTAATTTTTGTAATATCTCTCTGACAGGCGTTCTGCTTATGTTGAACAGCGTCCCTATTTCCGTCTCACTAATGCTCCTGCCCGGTTCTAATTTCAGATTCATAATATCGGAACGCAGCTGCTGATATGCTTCTTGCTTACTTTTTTTCAAAATAATGTCTCCGATACTGGATTATAGGATATGGTTTGAAATCGCATGATAAGTTTCATCTTGCTGTTATGGTATCATAAAATGCATAATCGGTACAGATGCGTTTGTCCGATAGTTGTGCCGAGTCAAAATAGTACCGAGACCGTAAATTACAGTTATAGGTATGTGTTCAATTTCCAGCAACCTCATACAATGTACCAACGGAAGAAATAGAATCCTGTATTGGTTTAATCCGATACTTATCAGGATTCTTCAGTGCCTTAACTATTTTATCAGAAATGATTAAATTACAAGAATATTTTTTTGTCGCATATTGCAGTTGCTCTGCACTATAGCAGGTATTGGAAATAACAATGCTATCAAGACGCTTATCATCCCCAAGAACACCAAATAATATATCCCCCGCATCAATACCAATTCCTGCCCGAATTGTAGAAAACTCTTTGGTACCTATTTTTTCTCTGTGTAATACTTCTTGTATTTCAATACCGCATGATACGGTATAATCTGCATCACCGGAAAAAAGAGCGGTAAACCCATCTCCGAGATACTTCAGAATAACACCGCCGTATTTCCGTATGATGGGTGCAACACAGGCAAAATACCGATTAAGCAGAGCAAATATTTCATCAGGATCAAGCTGCTCAGACATTGCAGTAAAGGAGCGAATATCAATAGATAAAATAGTCATGGGAAGTTCTGCATAATCACCGCTATGAATTTCAGTGATTGCATTTTTCTTTAGAAAAAGTAAAAGCTGGTTTGGAAAAAACTTCCGTAATACTTTTTGTAAATTGTTCAGCTCTTTTACAAGCAGCCCAATTTGTACTGCGGAAGATGAGTAACTATTCAAACTCATAACCACTAAAATGAGGATGGCAACAACGGCCCCTTCTTGCAATAACAATTTTCCTTGTATAATCCATTGCGATACTAACATATCATGAATTGCAAAGGCGATAAGCACTGCAATAGAAATAAAAATCCAGAGAGCATTTTTCTTTCGATATATCAGTGCATACAGTATCACCATAATATTATACAAACCAGCAATAGAAACGAAAAGCTGTTGTACATAAAGATATTGAGCACTTACCTGTGTCGGCAGTATAAGCAATATAATAGAAAAAACTATGCCTAAGCCAATAATTGCCCAATACGCAAGATTATATGCCGTATAAATTACTTTCTTTATAAAAATAGTACAAAACAGTACGGAAAGAGGAATACTGCCGTATCGAAGGAAAAAATATAGTTTCCAAGGAATTGCCGGCCAAATATAGGTAAGAATATGAGGATAGAATACTGCAATCCTGATACCAATAGTAAGCGAAGCAATTGCAAACCAGAACATATACTGCATTTCATGGAAATTAAAAAAGTACAAGAGCATAAAAAATATGCTAAATACAATTAAGACTGCACAAGCAATATTATACAAAATTAAATCAAACATAAAAACTTCATGCAGTATTTCAGCAGAACCCAATAAAATGGTTTTATCGGTTCCTCCGTAACGGTTATGAAAGTTTGAAATATTGATGATTATGTCTGCCGTTCCATTTTTAAGCGGTTTAAAAATAGAAACGCTGCTTTTCTTCCCCGGCTCTTCTGTACCGATGGAAATGCCCGGCTGACCCTGCGCAGAACTTTCTGCACCATTAATATTGATAGTAGCACTGGAAAGAATATGCCCTACCCTCAATGCGTATATTTTATTTGGATTTAAGCCGGCAATCCGCAGCCCGTATGAAGCATACCCATAAGGTGATTCCATCGAGGTTTCTTCCAATTTTCCGGGTAGCGGTGCATATTGCGGCTGTGCTGTATTTCGAAAATAGTAAAACTGATGAGGAGTAAAATGCCATAATCCTTGAACAGTGAATACATCCCTATCAGTATGCTGCGGTACTGTCAATAAGCCGTTTTGAACAGTAAGATTATGTTCGCGCAAATGCTGAATCGGCTTCGCGGTATTTATAAAGAGTATAACCATTATCATACAGCAAAACGGTAAAATGCCGAAGAGTATTTTTTTCATAATACATTAATCTCATATATATTTATCGGATTTTTTTTACCATGAAACCGTATACGACCGTGATAAAAACATGTATGGGTTCTCCAATACTGATCAGAAATCTGCTGCCGCAATGATTCAGTAATCAACATGCTCATATCTTGTTGTGCTGCATACGAATTTAGGCGGGAGGCGATATTAACAGCATCAGAAATAACCGTTGTATCCATACGTTCTTCTTCTCCTATTGTTCCCATCATAACGCTGCCGTAATGGATCCCTGCCGAGTTCGTAATAGGACAGAGCTTTTTTGCTGTTCTATGTATATTGATAGTTTTTATCAGTGCAGTTATCTCAAGAATACAATTAACCGTTTCTTCTGCACTCCCGTAAAAAAGGAGCATCATGCCGTCAGCTAAATATTTATCAATAAATCCTTTATATTTCTTTATAAGCGGATAGGAAGACCGGATTACATCATTATACACCATAAGAAGCTCTTGGCGCGCTGCCGCTGTTGCCAAATCAGTATGCGTATCAATATGCACAAAGGCAATAAACATATCTTTATACATAGTATCGCCAAGTTTAATACTCATGATATTTTTTTTATGCAAAAATTGCATAAACTCATTGGGAAAAAATCGCTGAAATGATACATTGGCAGCTTCAATATGTTCGGTCATTTTATGGAGTGTTTTAAAAGCTTTTGAAAAATGGCTAATGACAATGAATCCCATTGGCATAAGTAAAAATAAAATTGCAAAATGCGAAATAAATGGAGCGCGGATTATATTATTGGAAATTAGCATATCAATTATTCCGGTACCGATAAAACAGATAAATGCACAACAGAACAGAATTGCTAAATGCTTTTTCATAATAATTGCACGTATGACAATACCAATAGCGATCAGTGCAAGCAGCAGTGTATAAGCTTGTACTGCCGGAAGCGGATAGGTAAAAAAATAAAAAGGAGCGGATAGTGTCAGTACACTATATATAAGAAGCGGTGCAAAAAGCAGGAGAAGGAATTTTAGAAAACGTGTAGAACTGTCAAAAAAAAGATTGAATATAAAGGAAAACATAAAAATCACTGCAAGGGGAAAGGTAAAATATCCGAGCCTAAACATAATTCTTCCTGATAAGGCAGGAAAAATATCTTTTATCAAAAAATTATTATAACATATAGTGCGTAATGCAAAAATAAAGCAGAGTATGCCGAATAAGCAAGTAGCATGTTCTTTTTTATAAAACAAAAACAATGAAATAAAAAAGGCAGACATTGATAAAAGCAGTGCAAAAATTCCCGATGTAATGAGCTTTTCAACTGTATGTCTTCGCTGAACAGTGTCATACAGCCCAATGTAAAAAGGACTTTCTACACCCGGATTTCTATCATTGAAATTTGAAATATGCAAAACAATATTAGCTTCGGTTTCATTCTTGAGGGGTAAAATAACAGTATGAGCACTTCTATCAAATTGCTCTTCGTTGAAATTTCTGCCGGGTACACCGCAACTGTAAAAGGGTCTTCTATTTACAAAAGCAGTAAATGCTGATGAAGTTCGGGTAAAATACAGCGCATAAACTTTTTCAGGATCAAATCCCCGTACACGAATTGCATAGGTAGCATACCCATACTTCGGCTGCGGCAGCGTATACTGAGTCCATGATTGAGTAATCCGCTCAAAACGGTCATACAGCTCAATAGGTAATGCAGGAGATATAAATTCCCCTTGTGCATACGCCCATGTATCGCCTAGACTATATACAATATCGCGATCAATTTCAGAAATATCATAGTGTCCTTCACCGTTATTCTGCAGTGGAAGCGTTTCAGTACAAGAAATAAGACATAAACTTATAATACAGGTACATACTACTCGCATATAGTATTTATACATTATACATAATGATCCTTAAATAAATTTGATGGCAAAATATCCTAAATATATAACATATGTTAATAGAATATTCAAATAGAATCTGTCATTTCCGTTTCAGAACAGGTTGCCTATTCCGATGAAACAGGTATATCTTGTTAGGAGACACTTATGAAGAAACAATTGCTATTCATTATTACAGCAGCACTGTATGTATTTACGGCATGTAATAACAACCTATCAGCCCCTGCCGTTACGGATATTTCCATTACGCCAAGCGAAAACGCTATCGTTCTCAAGGAAGGCGCAAGCTGCCAGATAATTGCAAAAGCCTTACCCGAAAACGCAGCGGATAAAACGCTCGGTTTTTCTTCAAATGATGACACTATTGTTTCAGTAACATCAGCCGGTTTAGTAACCGCAAAAGCTGTAGGTTCCGCAGCTATTACCGTGAATACAGTAAATAGCATACAAAAAACAATACGCGTTATCATTACGGCGCAACCCATTTCCCCCGCTGGCATTGTACTTGAGTCCGGTGAAAATTCTGTGTCAATTCAAAAAGGATCAACGCACCAAATCCGTGCCGCTGTAGTACCGGAAAATGCAACGGATAAAAAACTGATTTTTTCTTCAACCAACAGCACGATCGCTGCCGTAGATACTAACGGTCTTATCACTGGAAAGAATATCGGTTCTGCAAGTATTACGATAAAAACCGCAAACGGCAAAGAACAAACTGTTTCCGTTACCGTAACACCTGCTCCAATTGCAGTTTCAAAAATAACCCTGAGTCCCGATATGCCCATCACATTAGAGAAAGGTTACACGCAACAGCTCACTGCAAAGGTTATACCTGAAGATGCGGATGACAAAACGATAAAATTTTCTTCAAGTAATGAGAATGCTGTTTCCGTAAGTGCTGATGGACTTATCACTGCAAAAGAAAAGCATATTCCGGTTATTAGTGTTGAAGGACAAACCGTTACCGTTACCGTTGGCTCCGTACAGCATCCTATGACCCCTGAGCACCATATTGGATGGGTATGCTTACGGACAAAACAAGGACTACAAATAAAGGAACTTCCTGTTGATCGTGAACCGGTTATCACGTTTGCCCTTACCGAAGGAGATTCTGTGGTGGAAGCCTTTGAATTTTGTAATTTGCACGGCGTATGGGTGGGGCGCTAGCACGTAAGGGGACTCATTACCGGAACGGGAGCTGCATAGCGGGCCGATTCTTGAATGAAGATCGCTAAAAGCGTTCGTTTGTGAGAAGTACATCGTGCATATCGGTTTTCCGCAAATTATTTTTGCGAAGGTATGGGGGCATCTCAAGAGTTGACGGCTTTCGAGATGCCCCCATCAGCTATGACAGGAGACCGCTTCTAACAATAAACCTGTTCGATACGTTCGTTTTCAAATAGGTTTATTCTATAATACCGCAAAGAATCCGGGCACCGCCTCCGCCTAATGCCTTAGGATGATCACTATGGTTGTCTCCGCCTACATGAATCATCAACGAGTGTCCTTTTAACTCTTTAATTTTTTTAATTTTTGGAGCAAGAACAGGATATGTTGCATTTCCTTCCGCATCGACATACAGAGCTGGTAAGTCTCCCTTGTGTCCCTTATCATCCCAAGGGAATGAGTGCTGCCCTGTTTTCTTCGGATCCCAATGCCCGCCTGCTTTCATTGCAAGTCCTTTTTCCGTAGCACCGCAATCACAATTTTCATGGACATGAAAACCATGCAGACCTGATGGCAAACCTTTTAAATCGGGAAAAAAGGCAACCCCATACTTTGTCTCTACGGCGACAACCTCACCTGCCCGTGTTTGACCATTTTCGGTTAAGAGATTCATTTCAATAACGAGATGGTATTTCTCCTTTTTCGGATTGTACGTCATCATTTCATCAGAATAAGAAAATACAGTCAACGAAAGAAGATAAACAATAAACATCAATTTTTTCATAACAAAACTCCTTACCTAACAGTATACTGCAAAAAGCATATTTTATCAAATATATTTTTATTTGAAAGGAAAATGCACCGCTCAATTTTGTATAGCTAATTGACTTGAAATAACGATAAAGATCAGGCATATTAGTAAGTATG
>JBQMYN010000026.1:0-24904 GCA_052173475.1 Treponema sp. | reverse complement strand
ATATACATTTACATTCCAGTTAATGAACAACACAGAAACTGTTGGGGTTGCAAAAGCCGTTGATGCTCATTCGGGGAAAACAGCAGCCGTTGTACCTGCCCTTGGTGAAGTAAAAGTTGAGGCTGGAACAGAAAATAACAAAGTTGTACTGAAAGTTATGTCTGTAACAGGCGATGCGTATACTGCGGTAAAAGTTAGTGCTGTTAAAAAATCGGATAGTAAAGCGGTGAAAATTGACGGAGAAGCAGCACTGCTGATCCAGAAATCTGATGTAGCATCTTTAGCAGCAGGAAAAACAGTTACTTTGAGTGCAGATGACGGTGTAACAGCTGGAGAGGAATATACATTTACATTCCAGTTAATGAACAACACAGAAACTGTTGGGGTTGCAAAAACCGTTGATGCTCATTCGGGGAAAAAATAATCAGTTATCCTGCATTTGAGTGAAAATTCTCATACTCCCGTACAATCAGCACGGGAGTATGCTAAGACGAAGGTAAAAAAACAGACCATAATGTAAGAAACCAACCGGATTGTACAAAATACCGAAGCCGATTAAGCCGAATGTTCACGGCAGTCTCCATAGGTTTCTGGTATATCCCTGATTGTGTTATGCCTACGCAATCAGGGGCGTACAATCCGGTTTTTGTTATGCTTTTACCAACTCTTGAATAATCATTTGCGGGGTTGTTGTACCGTTAAAGGTATTGCGTCCTACTGTAAATACTGCATTCACTGAATCTCCGATTGTAAATTCGGTATTCAATTTCTCCGCAGCTTTCCAATACAGGGCTGTCCATTTATACGAACCACAATCCAGCGTAAGCCGTAAGTGCTGCGGTAAGGTTTTCCCCATAATAACAGCAGCACTTATTTTCATATTTTTTGCTGCAAAGAGAAGCTGTGGAAAACCCTCACCATAAGGTTCTAATGTATCCAAAATCATAAGAAGATCAGGTGTTAAATGCGTATGCGGAAGTTCTGCATCTATCATCAGTGGAGGATTTTCTGTTTCAGGATCAAAGTCAATCATATTAGTATAGGTTTTAAGACCTGTTAAAAACGGTTCAATATTTTCCTGCTTTAAACTAAACCCAGCGGCAAACAAATGTCCTCCATAATCAATAAAAAAGTCTTGATATGCTTCTAAAATAGAGAGAACCCGATAGCCGCGAGCCGAACGGAGCGAACCTACCGCAGTGCCGTCTTCCATAAGGCATACTACCATACTAGGAACGTTAAAAGTATTCGCAAGTCTATTGGCTAAAATACCGGTAATACCGCGATGGATTTTATCACTAACTACCACGGTGAGTTTTTGTTGATACGTTTCAAGACTTTTTTGTGCAATGGGTTCAGCAACATCCCAACCTGACTTACCCAGCAGTTTCCGTTCCTCATTTAACGCTAAAATCTGAGCAGCAAGATTATTCCGCTCTGCTCCATCTTTCGATAAAAAAAGGTTGAGTGCAATTTCAGGCTGCCCCATTCGTCCGGCTGCATTGATAACCGGTGTAATATTCCATGCAATATCGCCGGTTCCAATTTGCTTGCCGAGAAATCCCTGCTTTGTTATCAATTCGCATAAGCCGGAGCACGGCGCGTGGTTAATGGCTTTTAAGCCCTGTTTAACAAGAATGCGGTTTTCATCTTTCAGGGGCATTAAATCGGCAAGTAACGATAATGCAACCAGTTGCAAGAGCCGGTATTCTTTTTCCGTATAGACTTCATATTTTTGTTGCACAAATGTGATAAAGAGATTCACAAACCCGTCAATTTCCGAAAGAGGCTCAGCGGCGTATTTCCCCAACCGCGAAAAACTTTTTAACCGGAGCAAACTCATTGCGCCTACTTGCGGGAATAATGCCGCAAATTCAGGCTGTAAATCAAAAAAATTAAAGTCGATGGCATTGCCGAATATTTTTTCAAGCTGTTTGAGCTGGAGATTTTTATCCCACACTAATAGTTGATGCCCTTGTAAAAATGCACCAAGACGGGTATCGTTAAAAGAGAGCATACCCGGAATGAGCGTTTCTGAAATCCGTTCTGTTTCGGTAAGGTTCAGCATTTTTACTGCTTCAATGGCAAAGGCTTCATTGACCGGCTTAACATTGAGTAGACACACTTCCTGCTTATACACATCAAGCCGGCTAAAGCGTAGTGCTACAATTACTTTCCATGCTACTGCACAACCTGAAAGATGCGGATTCGGATAGCCGGAATCTTCCATTTTCGGATTAACAATTACAGCAGCATCAGGCAGAGTCTCTTGCGGCGTATGGTGATCAATGACAATGACATCAATACCTTGTTTTTGTGCATACGCAATTTCTTCAATATTAGAGATGCCGCAATCGACCGTAATAATCAGTGTTCCGTTTTGTTGAGCATGAGCATCTACTGCTTCGCAGGTTAAACCGTAGGGATCATCACCCATAGGGATTCTCCATGAGGTTTCTATGCCCATATCTGTTAAGGTTTTATGCAAAATCGTAACAGCAGTAATACCGTCTACATCTCTATCCCCAAAAATGAGTACCCGCTCTCCTTCTTCCTGCGCATCAAGAATACGGTCAACAGCATCTTCCATACTTTTAAATAAAAACGGATTATGCACATACCGCAAATCGTCTTCTAAGAAGAAGAGTGCTTCATGTCCCTCTGCAATCCCTCTCCGTAATAAAATTGAGGTAATCAACGGCGAACAATCATACTGTTTTGCCATTGACTGTACGGTTTTAGCATCTAGTTCTTGTTTCTTCCAGCTCATGCTCTTTCCTGTATTACAAATCTGCGGAGCTGATTTCTTTTAATACCAGCGGTTGTACTTCAGGTTTTGCAGAACTGTAGGTAAGTGCCCCCTGTAACATATCGGAAGCAGCATTTAGGCATTCGGTATCTTTGCCGTATACTTCCATAATTACATCGCCTTTTTTTACTGCATCCCCTGTCCGTTTGACAAAAAGCACACCGGCATCAGGACATACTGCATCGGTTGTTTTATTCCTGCCTACACCAAGCAATACGCCGGCAAGTCCTACTTGATACGCATCCGTACTATGAATAAACCCGTCTTGCGCTGCTGTAATTGTACAAGAGTAGGGGCTGCGGCGCTTACCGCATTCCGCAAGAAACTGCTCAACATTACCGCCTTGCAAAGCTATGTTCTTTAAGAATAAGTCTTTCGCCTTGCCATTATCTATCACTGCTTGTGCTTTTTGCAGTCCTTCCTCTTTTGAAGTAGCTTTTCCGCCGAGTACGAGCATCCATGCAGCAAACTGGAGTGTTAGATCAGTTACATCTTTTGGTCCTTTTCCGCACAGCACATTATACGATTCTTCTATTTCGATAAAGTTCCCGACTGCATTTCCAAGCGGTTCCGCCATATTGGTAATCAATGCAACAACTTTTTTCCCCATTGCCGTACCAGTTCCAACTAAGCTCTTTGCAAGTAATTCAGCATCTTCAGGAGTCTTCATAAACGCTCCCTTGCCGCACTTTACATCAAATACAAGGGAGTCTGCCCCCTCCGCTACTTTTTTTGATAGAATGCTTGCAGTAATGAGCGGAATAGATTCAACCGTTCCGGTAACATCGCGCATTGCATATAAAAGCCTGTCAGCAGGAACAATCTCTTTTGTCTGACCGGTCATCGCATACCCTGCTTCTGTAATAAATGCGCGGAATTTTTCTATTGTTAAATCCGTTCTAAAGCCGGTAACTGCTTCCAATTTATCAAGTGTCCCGCCGGTATGCCCAAGCGCACGTCCGCTCATCATGGGAACTTTTACCCCGCAGGCAGCAACAATCGGCGCAAGCGGAATAGAAATTTTATCTCCTACACCGCCGGTTGAATGTTTGTCAACAAAGGGACCTTCAATACCGGATAAGTCCATTACCGCACCGGATTTTAGCATTACATCCGTTAATATAGCGGTTTCATCAAAGGTCATACCGTTAAAATATACCGACATAAGCCATGCAGAAATCTGATAGTCAGGAATCTCTCCTGCAACATATCCCTTAATCAAAAATTCAATTTCTTCACGCGAAAGCGGCTCACAAGGACTTCCTTTAAATCCTCGCTTTTTTATAATAATGTCAACAGCTCTCATTCTCTATGCTCCTTTTATGAATGAAATACCTACCGGTGTTAAACGGCGGAGTTCTCTTACGTTTGTTATGCACGTGTTATAGTTATGCTTGCTCGTGCGTATAGTAGGCTTATATGTGCCTGACTGTAGGAATGAACCGTGTTTAACAACCTGTATACATACTTTTAAAAATGATAACACATTCATACATATTATGGAAGTCTTTATTTCAGTTTCTATCCTTACGAGCCGGAGTAAGCGCAGTGCGGGATTTTTAAAAACCGAATAAAAAGTTTTTGCAAAAAAATAAGAGTTGTGATATACTAAAAACGAAACCGATCATACACCGAGTGGGAAGCTGTTATGTTGGAATCGGTTACTTGAAATGTGATGTTCAAAATTGCGGTATGGGAACCTCTAAAAATCTAACCGAGTTTTTAGAGATGCCCTATCTTGGTAGTTTTGAATAAATAGGTCTGTTCTGCAACAAAGTGAGCGGACAGGTCTTATATCAGCTGCCGCTGCAGCGGTATAATAAAATGGAGGATTATATGAATAAGTTTTTTAGGAGTAGTGTATACACTCTCGTTTTTGCAGCCATACTCATGGTGGGGTGTAAACAGCCCACTGTATCTGCCCAAAGTAAAGAAGAGGGGGGGGCTAAGACTTTCACTGTAAGGTTTGACCTTAATGGGAAAGAAGTGAAAGAAGGGAGTACCGCTCCAAGTGCGCAGTACATTAAGGATGGCGAAACAGCAACAAAACCTGAGGTTTTTGAAATAACAGATGATAATTATGCTTTTGAATATTGGGCATCCGATAAAGAAGGAAACGTGCGATACGATTTTTCAACTGCGGTAACGCAAAGTATTACCTTATATGCAGTTTACACAGAAGCAGTTGTTGTAACGTTAAAATACCATAATACGAGTTCTGACGGGACTGCCAAGGCAAAAAAAGATGGTACTGTGTTGGTGGCATTCAACCCGCACAAGACTAATGCTCTTTTTAAGCATTGGTCAACAACCGAAAACGGTGAAAAAGTTACTCAAATTACAGCTCCTATCACGCTCCATGCTGTCTACTATGAAATTAACAGTAGTCAGAAGCGTATCAATGCAATACAGGGGACATCACATACTTCTCCGGAAAATACAAAAGCTGTTACTACTGTTCCCGGCGTTGTAACAGCGTGTAATTATTCCAAGGGAAGCAAAAACGGTTTTTATATGCAGGACTTAGATGCAGATACTAATCCTGCCACTTCGGAAGGTATCTATGTATATTGCGGAAATAATATGCCGGATGTTGCTGTTGGCGATGCCGTTACAGTAAGCGGTACAGTCGATGAGTATGCGTATGTAGATAAAAAAAATAACAATAAAGGTAAAAATAAAAAAGGTAAAAATAAAAAAGCTACCGCACCAGCACAAGAATCTACAGATCTATCTGTAACACAAATTAAAATAACTAAAAAAGAAGATGTTAGTGTTATTTCGCATAATAATCGGCTGCCTGAACCAGTAGAACTTACGGCAGATGCCTTTGTAAAAGATATATTTAAAGCTAGTTTGGAAAGCCTTGATCCTGTAAATGAAGTTATCGACTATTATGAAAGTCTTGAGGGAATGCGGGTTAAAATACCGCAGCCTAAAATTGTTGCATCGCCGTATAAAAATACACAGTATCTTGCCCCAAAAGGTACTCCTGAGGAGTGGTTTACACAAAGAGGCGGTATTATACTGCCTGATAACTACGAAAAAAGTACCCCTTGCATCCGGATGTATCCGCTGTCATGCTTTCAAGAGGCAGCGAGTGCCGGCGTTGTTGAGGTTGCCGCAGGCGATTCGTATACTGGAGATATTATTGGGGTAATGGGGTATGCATTTAGCAATTACCAAGTTCAGCTAACGGAAAAACTTCCAGCAGTAACACGTGGTAATATTACGAGTGAACGTTCAACGATTACCTTTGATGCGTCAAAACTCAATATTGTTAGCTATAATCTTGAAAACTTTTCTATAGGAAATACAGATAAATCCCATGCTTCAAGAAAACTTGCGCCGGCGCGTGCCGAAGGTTTTGCAAAACACCTTGTTACCGATATGAAATCGCCTGACATTATCTGTTTAATTGAAATCCAAGATGATAGCAGCGGTACAAATGATAAGACTGTATCAAGTGAAAAAACATTACAGCTTTTAATTGACAAAATGAAAGGAATAAATAGCAGCTTAGACTATAAACCGCTGTGGATTAATCCTGAAGATAATCAAGACGGCGGTGCTCCCGGGGCCAACATTCGTTGCGCATATCTGTATAACGCTGCCCGTATTGCACTTATGCCGGATGCTGATAACCAGCAGACACTTGCGACTGCAACTACTGTAGAAGCAACGGTTGAAAATGGTGGTATGAAATTGACGGAGAACCCTGCCCGAATTGGCATAAAGGATTCTTCATTTGCTAACACACGTAAATCATTAGTTGCTCATTTCAAGGTAATAGCTGAAGGCAGCATGAAAGATAAAGATTTCTTTGTTATTAATAATCACCTTTCGTCCAAACGCGGCGATAACCCTGTTTGGGGAAGAAACCAACCGGTAAAACGCGACAGCGAAACAAACCGCCACAAGCAGGCAGATGCTGTGGTAAAGTTTATCAAAGCAGTTACAGACAAACGGTCTAATGCTGCTATTATTTCAGTTGGTGATTACAATGATTTCTGGTTCTCTGAAACTATTAAAAAATTCAAAGAGGCAGGTATGAAAAATGTTATTGAAGAGCTCGAGAAAACTGAACGGTATACCTATGTGTATAATGGGCATTCTCAGACACTGGATAATATTTTAGTTACTAACAACATCTCTATTCATAATCCTGATGTATTGCATATCAATGCGGAGCTTCCTGCAACTACGCGCCTTTCCGACCATGATCCGGTCTTTGTGCAGCTCAGTTGGTAGCAGCGTATACGCACTGGTTGTTGTACCGCACTGATCAGTGCGAGGAGCTGAAAATAGCCTAAACGCTATGCGGGGCAGTCTAAAAACTGAAGTTTTTGGGCTGCCCCTTTCTCTATAAAGAATATTGCATGGTTTTCTACACACTACAGAGTGCTATTCGCTTCATAATTACTTTTTGCAGCTTGTGTTTCTATTGGTTTTTTTTTATAGTGTCTGTGTTATGAATATTTTTGAAAAATTTTATACAGATGCACAAAAAATTATACACAAAAGCACTGATACGGAGTACGGAGAATTACTGTGCCGGCTATTGTGCAGGACGCTTGCGGCTTATGATACGCAGCTGGAACCGCTTGCAAACGATATGTGTGTGTATTGGCGAAATACCCATGCAGCCGATACTAAGGCGGTTGCGTTAGCGTGGTTTTATACGGTATTTTGCTTTTTTGCAGATGGGTTTGAACCAACTATGGATTTTTCTAATAGCGATTGGCAAGAACTTACTATGATTATTGATTCTTCGGCTGAAGATATTGATATGGCAACCGTACAATCATTAATGCGTGTCTTAGTTGAACGCGGCAAACTTTTATAAGTGGTTTACAGTAGATGATTACAGATTTTTGCTGCGCTGAGTATGAACAATGCTGCGTTTGCCCGAAAAAATGTGGTATCAATAGAAATAACGGGGAAAAAGGTTTTTGCGGTGAAACTGCTGAGCTGCGTATTGCGTGGGCAGGGCTGCATTTTGGAGAAGAACCGCCGATAACAGGAAAAGGCGGTTCAGGGACAATCTTTATAACCGGCTGTAATTTACGCTGCATCTTTTGTCAAAATTTTCAAATTTCTCAACAAGGTATGGGGAAAGCCGTATCTATTGATGAGTTTATTCGCCTATGCCTCCGCCTACAGGAAGCCGGTGCGGAAAATATTAATATTGTAACGGGCAGTCATGCAGCACCGGCATTAAAAAACGGCTTGGAGCACGCAAAAAAGCATGGACTGTGCATCCCTGTTTTGTGGAATTCCTCAGGATATGAAACCGTTGAGTCTATTGTATCACTAAAAACTGCGGTGGATGGATGGCTGCCGGATATTAAAACGCTCGATTCTGCACTTGCTGAAGAACTTTTTGCCGCTTCGGACTATCCTGCAACTGCACAATGTGCAATCGAGCGTATGGCAGCCCTGTCCCCGCTTTCGCTCGTACAGGCAGACAGCGATACATACCCTTTTGGGAAACTTACTTCAGGCGTTATTGTCCGGCATCTTGCCTTACCGGGGAAAATCCGTCAAACCACGGCAGTGTTACAATGGTTTTCACAAAAACTCAAACATTCAGCGTTGCTGTCGCTTATGACACAGTATACGCCCGTTGCGGCAAATTCCCGTAGTGCATATAGTAAGTCATTTGATAACCGCTTGTTGACTATTGATGAAGATGCCAAACTACGCCATCTCTTGGATTATTTTGCGATAGATGACGGATTTTACCAAGAACTTGTCTGTGAAACGGATTGGCTGCCTGATTTTACCCGTGTCCGTACCTTTTCTTCTGAGCTTTCAAAACCGCTTTGGCACTGGACAACCGGCTATGCTATAGGGAACGAGGCTGCCCAATAAGTTTCCAAGCACCTATTTGCAACACTGTAGGGGCTGTCCAAAAACTTCAGTTTTTGGACAGTTTCTTTAGATTTAGCTGTGATGTTATGCTAATACATATACAAGGACGTACATGTATTAGCCGCGAGTTTCGGCATCGCCGAAACATTGTTGTACTGACATCTATGGCGGTTCTGATAGTCATTACTGTATAGCGACTTAATTTTAAACTCGCTATCAGCTGTGCTGATGAGGATGTCAGTGCCGGCGGCAAAAAGTAACCAACTTTTGAGACATCCTCATGCCCGGCTCGTTATGCTTTTTTTGAATTTTTCATTAAGGCAGGCTGTCCTGTTGCGTCAAGCGCATCGCGCCACAGTGAACCTTCCGGCTCAACATAATTGCGCTTACTAACTACTACTTGAATAGGT
The DNA here is from genome assembly GCA_052173475.1 of Treponema sp. Taxonomy (GTDB): domain Bacteria; phylum Spirochaetota; class Spirochaetia; order Treponematales; family Treponemataceae; genus Treponema. Next base: position 15,811 of record JBQMYN010000026.1, on the reverse strand, counting down.
AAATGCACAAACTTATTATACATCAACCCTACAATGAGTTTAGTTTTACCTGCCATTGCCGCATGTACTGCATTGTTACCGAGCCGCTCGCAGTAAATAGAATCAACAGGTGCCGCCGGCGCAGAACGGATTTGATAACTTGGATCAATATATTTCAGGTTGCTGTGCATTCCAATCGATTTAAAATAGCTTTCAATTTTTTCTTTCAGATATAAACCAATATCAGATAAGCGTTTATTGCCGGAGTCATCGGTTTCATTTTTACTTTGAAGAAGATCTTGCCCCGCCCCTTCTGCAACAACAATAACAGCATAATGCTGTTTTTCTACACATTCTTTTAAATGTTTCAAAAATCCATTTTCACCTTCAATATCAAAGGGGACTTCAGGAATAAGTACAAAATCTGCTTCGTGGCTTGCAATTGCTGTGTGCGTTGCGATAAAGCCCGATTCACGCCCCATAAGTTTTACTAAGCCGATCCCGTTGATTTGCGATTGCGCTTCCATGCGAGCTGCTGCAACCGCTTCGGAGGCTTTTACAACAGCAGTATCGAATCCGAATGATTTTTGAATAAATGACAGATCATTATCAACAGTTTTTGGAATCCCGACTACCGAAATGCACAAGCCTCTCCGCTTAATTTCTTCAGCAATTTCCAAAGACCCTTTTTGCGTTCCATCGCCGCCGATAATAAACAGCATATTTAAGTTCAGCCGCTGGATGCCGTCAACAATATCTGCAACTCGATTACCGCCGCCTCGGGACGTTCCAAGAATCGTACCGCCTGTTTTATGGCATGCATCAACAACGGTGGGGTTAAGTTCTATCGGAGTATAATTATACTCAGGTAGAAGCCCTTTGAAACCGAATCGGATTCCGGTTATGCGTTTAACTCCATATCGTCCCCATAGACAACGTACAACGGCTCTTGTAACATCATTTAATCCCGGGCAAAGCCCTCCGCAGGTTACAATACCTGCATGTACATGACTCGGATTAAAAAATATCTTTTCGCGCGGACCTGCTTTTTCAATGAGGTTTTCCTTTGTTAAAGGAGGGCATGTCTCACCGATCGACGCATCGAGTTCAAACCGAATAAATTGTTCATTGGTTACATAATTCGCAATGTTATCTCCTGCAATACTCGATAGCCGAATAGGAGAAGGAATTTTACAAGTACCGAGTGAATCAATACTAAAGTTAAATTGCTGTTTATTCATAGAATCCTCCGTAGATGGGGTATTTCAATAGAACTGTTCTGAAATTTCAGTTTCTGAACAGGCTACCTTACAATACGATATTATAAATCGTGCTATTTGTACAATTTATAACTCGTCAACTTGTTCGATAATAGAGGTATCGAACAGGTCTAATATGCGCTTGAAAATATCCAATACAAGCATTTTACAATAAAATATTATATAAAGCAAGATAAAAGGGCATCTCTAAAAAACTGAAGTTTTTAGAGGTTCCCGATAGCATTTTTGTACAAACGGTAAGGAAATGGAAAGTGGTTGACAGAGTACATGGTTTTCAAAAAGCCATTGAGGAGTGCATAGCCAATAATGTATTGCGCGAATATCTTGAACGCAAGACGAAGGAGGTAATGAACATGTTGCTAGCCGAATATAATTATGAAGAGGATATTGCAGTACAACGTGCGGAAGAACGTGAAATAGCCTTTGCTGAAGGCATCGCTGCTGCTTAAAACCACCGCCATCCGTGTCGGGAGCGACTGAAACTCGTCGATCGGCAACAGCACTATCGAACATATCCAGTATAGCAAAAAAAGCGCATGGCACAACCTATTTTCTCAAGAAGCTGACAGCAACGAAAACAGCGGAATCTCGGCAGTGTACTCTTTCACAGCAATGAAAAATCGTGTATGCTAGCACTATGGCACATCAAAAAACGGCGCAGTTCAAAGCAGTAGTAGCATATATCGTACAAGAGGCAAGCGGACAAGAACTTGCAATACTTACCGCAGCAATTAACCGCCGGACACAGCGGATAGCAGCAAGCCGCAATCCTACTCCGCACGAAAGTGCGCAACGCATAAGCCGATCTCTTGCCCGATCGCTTGAAGCAAATAAGGACAGTATTCGGAAAAGCCTGCGTAAATTTGCAGCAGAAATTATCGTACAAGAAGCACCTGAAATACCCGAAGCAGCACTTTCCGCACTATTGGATAGCTGGATCCCGCCAAAAGACCAAGCCGGAGGTTGTGCAGCCGCTGGAAACGCAAGAAAACTCCCGCCGCAAGCACTGTATGAAATGATTGTACAATTTGTTGCCTATAGTGTAGGCGAAATGGAACAAACTGAATACTGCGAGCTTACTGCCTCCATGGGGGATTGGACAACACGATATTGGAACATATTTCCGGTATCTGTAAAACGTACAATTAAAGCCTTTTTAACCGGCAGCATCACCGCAGGTAACTTCCGCCGTATAATAGAAAAAATAGTGACCGCATCACAGGAGCCATTATGAGTACAAATAGCGTAAATCTTCCTCAAACTAATACTTATTATGGAAAAGAGAAACAGCTGCCGCCTAATTCTCCACAAGAAATTACAACAGAACTAGAGCAGTGTTTTAGTCGGCTTGCTTCGATACAGCGGCAGGGTATACTGTGCCGCTTACAGCAGATGAACGCTGCACTCTGTACAATGTCGGAAGATCTTGCATACTTTCTAAATACCCGTTAGCATTTAGCTATGCTAATAAGATAACGTTTTAAATCAAAAAAAGTTACAAAATATATCATTGACAAGTAAAAAAAAATCGTGTAGCATGGTGCTATAAGTAAGGCATTAAGAAGCGTGTTACGCTTATGCCGGATAAGTTATGGTAAGGAGGATTTTTTCGTATGAAAAAATATCTACTGGTAAGTTTAGCTATGCTTTTTACAGCAGCTTTTGTGTGGGCTGACGAAGCAAAAGAAGCTGAAAATCTCAAAATGGATGTAGAAGGTAATGCAACACTTGAATGGGGATTAGATCTCGGTCAAGGCAAAGATGCTCGTAAAAAACATGGGTTTAACAACAAAGCAGACATAAAAGTAACTGTCCCCATTATAAAGAAGGGAAACAAGACTTCAAAAGGCGATGCTCCCGTGTATGCCGAGGTTGAAATTGGCGAACTCGAAATGAACGTGGAAGGCAAAGCAAAAGATGACGGTCCGGGCGATGCAAGTAATGACGTAAAAATTGCTGGAAATGTAAAGAAAATTAACGCAAAGTTGAATTTTTATGGGGCATATTTAACAATATACGATAAGCCGAGTTTTAAAACAAACTATGCAAGTATATGGGAACCTATAAACAAAAATGATGATTACAAGGATGACTTCAAATATGAACCCGGTTTTGACGGCTTTGGTACAAAACTTGGTTATAAAAATGAGAAGTTCCTTGATTTGGATGTAGGCGTTAAGTTCGGTTCTATTATGAATATGGATGGCAAGAAGGCTGGGGATGACGATGCTTATGAATGGAAAGAACAGGAAATTGATGATAATGGTACTATCAAAAAAATAAAAGTTAAGGTAAAGAAAGATAAAAAAGAGAGTGTGCCAACGGTTGATGCCAACTATATGCTTGGTCTTGACTTTTCTATGAAGCCCGTAAAAGACCTCTTTGAATTCAAGGTGAGTGCAAACGCAACTTTGGACGATGCAGAATACTATGAGGTAACAAAGGCACATGGCGATAAGGAAGTAAAAGCAATCGGTATGGGTGCGGAAATTACTTCAAAACCGGTAAAAGGCTTAGAATTCAAATTTGGTTTTGATGGTGGTACTGGAGCTCTTACCCGCGTCGAAAAAGATGATAAGGGCAAGAATAAGAAAGTTGGTTTCGCATGGGATACCATGTTTACTGCAAAGTATAAGTGGGTGAGCGGTGGCATTTATGTTGCTTCTGTTGGTACCCCATTCGCTGGTGCTATCTATAATGAGGATAAAAAAGTATACGACAAAGACACTACCGATATTGGTCTGTTTGCTAAGTTTGAAACAAAAGGCGACAAGCCCGAAGATGCAAACTTCCTCGTAAAAGGTCTTGATGCCGGTGTATATCTTGGTGTGTATAATCTTTTAAGTAGCTCTTCAAAAGAGGATAAGGAAAATGGTCAAGTATATCCTATGTTGATGAAATTGTCTGCATCGTATCAGATGGATATTGCATCAGGTATGTGGATTAAACCCTATGGTGAACTCTGGGGTGAAACAAACCATACGGACTATTTTGATGGTACAAAAGACGATGCTAAGAATAAGCGGTATTTTGGTGTGATGTACAAGCTCGGTGTTGCATTCCAGCCGGTAGAAAAAGTTGAAATTAACGCTTTCTGGCAGCACGGAAAGGCTGCGGAGAATAACAGAGCAGGTAGTGTTCTTACTCCTGTACAGCACAAGGCTGACAATGGTCGGGTTAAACTTGCTGTAAAAGTAAAATTCTAATCAGCAGAAGGGCATCTGCAAACAACTAAGGTATAGTTGTTTAGAAGATGCCCTATCAGCAAAGCTGATACTATCGTAAATAAATCTAAGGAAACGGTGCTGTCCAAAAACCTTAGTTTTTGGACAACCGCTAATTAGACCCTCCGTAGGTTAAAGAGAGACATCTCTTTAACCTACGGAGGAATAATCGGCAGCTCGGATGTGTTGTGTTTCGGTTGCGGGGTACGTGTATCTTAGCAGTACTAGTAGTATCTAGAATAACCGGTTTTTCACTATATCCGTCGCGGCTGTTGCCTGAATGCTCCCCTGCACTATCGTGTTTCTTGTAGCCGAGATCATCCATTTCCGCATTGAGAATACGCTCATAGAACAGGCTTGTTAGCTGTCTTAAACGACCCTCTTTTCCGGTCAATTATTCCTTTGTCATATTCTTTCGTCATTCTGTGAAAATCCAGTTGGTCGCGCATCCGGTCAATCATGTCTTTTTCTCGTCAGGAGTAATACAATATCGGTACTGCTTAGAACCACCGCCATCCATGGCGGTTCTGATAGTCATTACTGTATAAAGAATTAAATTAGAACTCATGATCAGCTGTGCTGATGGAGTATCTCTAAAAATCTAACCGAGTTTTTAGAGATACTCTGCTGCTGTAAAATTTACGGTAAAATTATGCGCAGCATGCCTGTCTTAGATTTCTTCATCAAATATAGGCAGCTTAAAAAACTGCTTTAGTTCGCGTTCCGAGTACCGCTTTGAATTCATAAAATTTTCTTTTACTAATTCACGGGTCTCTTTATCTAGGATAAGTCTTTTTTCTTCACGCAAATAAACCACTAAATCTTCAAACACAGATAGCGGCAGCCATGGAAACGCAATCTCAAAAATATTGTACCAGTTACTATACTGCTTGATATTTTCTTCTGTTAAGATAACGCCTTGCGCTTTTAGACGTTCACGGGTTTCAGGATGTACGGTAAATATTTTTTCATTCAATAAGCTGCAATAATCCTGTGCAGAAAAAAATGCACCTGTTTTTTTAATCAAATCAGTTTTTTCAACTGATGGAATATCCGCTAAAATTGATGCCGTAACAAAGTTTAAACCGTCGTGAGTCACTTGGAGGAGCTCACACTTTTCGCTTTCTGCTAGTGTAAGGCTGTCTTTTAGTAAGCCTTTTTCTAAAAGAGGTTTTAGAATATCAATATTTTCCATGATTCTATTATAAACGAGAAAAAAATAAAAAACCAGTATTTTATTCATGGAAATGAGTGCTGCTCGATAACTTTTTTGCCACACAGTCTGGTAAGTTCAAAATTGCAGCCAGAGCAGTGTCCCCTCTAAAAACTCGTTGTTGACCAGTACCGCGGATGGCGGCGGCTCCCCAGTACAATTTTAATGATGTCCGCCAAAATTTCAGTTTTTAACGGTTCCTTTCATACATGATGCTTGTTTCATTCTATAACTAATGATATACTAAAGAATATGAAACAATGTAGTCTGCCTCTTACAAAAAGTAAATTACGGCGTACAAAAGTTCGGGAAGCAATTTTAAACATTCTTACGAACCATAGCGATACGGCTTTTTCGGTTGACGAATTATATCAACAGTGTTGCGGTTCCCTTCATGTTGATTTATCTACTATATACCGCACTATGCATACGCTGACAGAAAAGGGTGTGGTTATTAAAAGTATCCATGGTGATAGTAAAGCATATTTTCAACTTGCGGCGCATGAAAGTGTCCCGCATCATCATCGGATTGTGTGTACACAGTGTCATGCTGCCGTTGAAGTGAGCGTATGCCCCCTCGCTGATTTTGAAGATAAAATTTCCTCTGAGACAGGTTTTGTGATAACTGCGCACAGCATTGAGCTAACAGGTTTATGTCCTGTTTGTGCCGGCACTATCACAGGTGCTGAGTGTTGTATTCGGCTTGCTGCACGGGATGATCTTGAGACGGTTTTTCATCTGGTAGAAAGTGTAAAAAAGAAAATGAATGAAGAAGGTAACACGCAATGGGATGCAAACTATCCCAGCAATGCGCTCCTTACCGATGATATTGATGCTCGTTCGCTGTATGTCGCCGAATATTGCGGCGTTATTGTTGGAATTGCGGTGCTTAATAATGATGATTCTTCATACGGGACCGCAGTTTGGGGTACGCCTGAGCCGTATAAAATATTGCATCGCCTTGCAATAGCTCCACAGTACCAGCGGAAAAACGTTGCTTCCCAGTTGTTGGCTTATATCGAAACTGCTGCAAAAGAAGCAGGCATTAAAGCAATTAGAAGCGATACCTGCTCGGCGAATACTGCGATGCAGCATTTGTTTGAAAAACAAGGATATGCGCAAGGCAGTACCATTTATATGCGGGGTATCTCTCAGCCGTTTTATTGCTTTGAAAAAGCCTTATTGTAGTATTTTTGATTATACACTATAAAGCAATGTCTAGGGCATCTTCTAAAAAGCTAACCGAGTTTTTAGAGATGCCCTTCTGTAATATTTTGCTCTTGGATCTTGGATTTGTTCATACAGCCTTGCTACATATTGTAAACAGCGTAAGGGCATATTTTCATTAATTGTGGATTGATGTTCTGCTAAAACGATAATTTTGTTGTCAATCAAGCATGATACATCATTGGATAATTTTGTATACATTGCCTGTCCCAGTTTCAGGGGTTTTAGTTCCGTTGAACTGTCAAGATTTGTGTTATGTAAAGCATTGTAACGGGATAAAAAATTTTCTTTTGCCTTTTCATCTTCACTAAATAGGTCAACAAATACAGAATCTTTAGTTTGCCGTCTTTGTACGGCAGTCAGTGTTATGTCCGTTAGTAATTTTCTCATGGGAGCTGGTATACTAAACTCTTGTTCGATGATGTTCAACACTTTCATTGCCTCTTTGTTGTGCCATTATATAATTTAAAAATACTATTGACATTTTTTTTAAGATGATATATAAATATCTCCATTGCAAATATATGTCTCCTTCGTCTAGTGGTTAGGACATCGGGTTTTCATCCCGACAACGGGGGTTCAATTCCCCCAGGAGATGCTTAGGCGGGTTGTCGAAAAACTAACTAATTTTTGCGACAGTCCGCCTTTTTTATTTTAAAGCATAAAGTACGCTAGGGGTACTAGAGAGGCTGTCTGAAAAGCAAGCAGCTGGTTACTTCATCCTTATTATAGTACAGAAAAACAGGGTTGTCGTTGCCAGCGGTATTGCCAGCGGTATTGCCAGCGGTATTGCCATCTCCATCAGCACAGCTGATAGCGAGTTAAAATTTAAGTCTTTATACAGTAATAACTTAATTTGCGATAGTATCAGCTTTGCTGATGAGGCATCTTTAAAAATCTAACCGAGTTTTTTGCAGATGCCCTACACCTGCTCTACCGGGTGGCGAAAAACAGCCTGATACAGCCTCTTGACTTTATTTTAAAAATTGATTATAAATTAGTACAGGGAAACAATTAATGACTAAGCACATACATACTCTACTTGACAATTTTATAAAATACTATAACGCCGGATGGCTGGTGCTGTGCCTGTGTGTCTTTGCAGCAGGATGCGATACCGGCGTTTCTACCGCCAGAAATAATTTTATTGTAAAAAATGATATACATCATATTGGTCAACCGGCGCAGCTGGGGAAAAACGGCTGTCCTGATAAAGCGGTGCTTGCTTCCACGCATGATTCGGAAATGTTTATTGCGATGCACCGCGATAGCGGTTACAATAACGGTTATAGTAAACCGAAACCGTATGAACTCTGGAACAAACAATATCCGCATACTGTAACATTTATTCCGCTTGCTGAAGATGGGGCGTTTACGCTTATCATTAACCAAATCAAACTCGGTGTGATGCCTCTCACAATGGCAGCATATTTTCCACTCGTCCGCATTATTCAACTAGACGGCAATCGCTACAGTCTGCGAGCTGAGCAAACAGGCTGGGTATTCTTTTTTTCTTCACAACTTGATCCTTCCCATAGCAGCGAATTTTCTTATTTAAAACAAAACGCACGAATGTTCTCCAAAACAGCAGGTATCGAGCCTTTTTTATCGGAAGTGAAAATGAAAAACGAGACTTTGTGTTTTAAAATCGGTCTTGATTGGAATATTTCTTTTGAATCGTTAAAAACAGATGGAAATCCAGAAACTGAGCAAATGAAAAAAGGCGCGGAGGATATGTATACCAGCGTAAAGTCTATTACCGGTACACGAGGAAACTATAGAGCGGTCTTCGATGAGGTAAAAGATAGGTATAGCGGGTATTTTTTTCTAAAGGATAAATGAGGAGAAGAGATATGAAACGATTTTGGATATGCTGCATGGCTGCCTTTATGCTGTTTACTGCGTGCGATACTATGAGTAGCACCAAAAACACTACAAAGGGTATGAATAACGGCGATGGTTCTGATAATAGTGATACAACAGTGGAGAATAATAGTGATACAACAGTGGAGAATCGTTTTGCTCTGGAGTTTGATGCTGTTGCTACAAGTCCTGATGAGCACAATTTGTCAAACTGGGTACAAAACAACATTTCATATACGGATAAAAACGGCGAACATACGAATAAATATGTGTTGTTTCTTGAAGAATTGAAAAATGGCACCGTTGTGATAAAAAGTGCTCCGTTTAATTATAAGGCTGCACCGCACCCGTTCAAGATGGATTTTCCTATATTAAAGAAAAATATACAAAAAATAAATGACTGCTTTACGTTTAATAAAGCAAAAGGGCGGGTTACGGTTCTTTATGCGCAGCCTGAGGCCTATATGAGCGGTAAAGTTGATTTTGTTACACCTGCCTCCGAGTCTTTGATACTTTGGTCTGATGGTCTTGGCGATAAGATGCAAATTAAAATTACATTGTCTAATCCTCAAAAATACACGGGAGATGCGAAACCATGATACGAAAGCAGTTACTTTTAAGCCGACTAGCAGCGGTGTGCTGTGGATTGTTGGCTGCCGGTTGTAGTATGCAAAATAGGCCGGATTCTGATGTTTTGGGTGTGCATAAAATAACATCAGAAAATATTGGTGATTTGCATTTGGTTGAGGGGGGGAGCTTTCAAACCTATAAACGGATAAAGCAGGATGTAAAAGGTCCGGTTATTACTATTAAAACCCCGTTTTATATTGGTAAGTATGAAATTACTTGCGAGCAATATGCCCGTGTAATGGGAACGGAACCTGTCCCTGAGGTACAGCGGAACCTGCCGAAAGGCGGGCTTAAATGGCACGAAGCGATTGTTTTTTGTAATAAACTGAGTGAAAAGGAGGGTCTTACCCCTGCTTATGAGCCGGATTATGATATTACCGATCCCGTGGATGTCAGCCCGAATTGGAAGTTGGTAAAAAATGCAAATGGCTATCGCTTGCCGACCTGTGCGCAGTGGCTTTGGGCAGCGATGGGCGGAGTAAGGGGTTCAAAACCCAATAAAAACGGCATATACGATAAAGGCTGGCATAAACCGTTTTCGGGTGCACGGTACTATAATCCGCTTATTGAGGAAGACCCGAATACCATTGATGACTACGTATGGTATGAAGACAATAGCAGTAAAAAATTGAAGCCGGTTGGTCAAAAAAAGCCGAATGAGCTTGGTCTGTATGATATGTCAGGAAATGCGTTGGAGTGGGGCGGCGACTACGGTTATATAGGCAGTGACCGGTATTTGGATGATGCCGACGATCCTTTTACTAAAGGCAATTTTGGTAATGCTTCTACTCGTACCTTAATGGGCGGTTCCTCGCTTAATCCCGCATATCTCCAAGTAATTGCTATCGATAATCCTTTTTCCCGTAATAATGACAGTTTTGTAAATGGTTTGCGTGTAGTACGTCCGAAGTAAGCGATCGTTTTTTGTACTGCTTGTGAATAAGGTTAGTAGATGCAGCTGCAAAAAACTCAGGTATAGATATTTTTAGAGCTGCCTGCTAGCTGTGTTCTGAAAGTGACATTTCCATACAGGTCTGCTTTTTTCAAAGACCTGTATTTTAAATTATTTGTTGGTTTAAGTTAATATTGGTATGCCGAATACTGAATGTTTTTGGAATACCGTAATGGTAATAATTTTAGGAGGTTTTTTATGAAAATCACAAAAAAATGGTATAGCAGGCAGCGAGTGCTGCTGTTTGTAGGAGCTGTACTAGCAGCTGGTTGTATGCTTGACAGTTGTAATCTTCCGGCAGATAAGGGGACTCACTCTGGAAATAGCGGCGATACCTCAATAACTGCTAGTATGCCTACGATGGTAGCTATTGCAGCAGCACCAAATGTAAAGATAGGCGAAAAAAGAGATCGAGAGGTATCTTTATCTGCCTATAGCATTGCCGCAACGGAAGTAACCCAAGCACTGTATAAAGCAGTTATGGGTGCCAATCCGAGTAAGTTTTGTACTGAGCCTGCAAAAGGCGAAGTGCAAGAGCAGAGACCGGTAGAATGTGTAAGCTGGTATGATGCAGTATCGTTCTGTAATGAGTTGACCCGCAAAACAATGAGCGAAGCGGATTGTGTATACACCATTACAGAGGTAAAGAAAGCAAAGAAAACCGAACCCGACCGTGAAACTATTATTTCAGCGACAGTAAGCGCAGATTTTACGAAAAAAGGCTACCGGCTGCCGACAGCAGCTGAATGGGAATGGGCATTTTTAAGCGGGAACAGCGAAACTGTGGTGAATAAAGAGCTTCTGAATAAGAGTGCATGGTGGCGCGATAATGCAGGTAGTAAAACCCACCAAGTAAGTAAGAAAGATCCAACACCATCCGGTTTATCCGATATGCTTGGAAATGTAGGTGAGTGGTGCGAAGATTATGGGTATGGTGAGCCATGGAAGAATAACAAAGAAGACCCCGTTCAGACAGTTCCTGCCGGTGAATTCTTTCAGAATGACCGTGTGGTAAAAGGCGGGTATTACGGTGAAGATGGCAGATCTTGTAATCCTTATTTCCAAGGTTGCAGCGGACAAAGTGCTTCTGATGGGCTAACAGGCTTTCGGTTTGTACGCCGTCCATAGTCATAGCATCAATACCTGTTCAAGCCTAAGGTCTGTCGGTATTGCTGCTACAGATGTCAAGGGCGGAAAGTAACCTGCTTTTTGACATCTGCATAAACTGTGTCATGGCGATTCTGATAGTCATTACTGTATAAAGACTTAAATTATAGCTCGTTATCAGCTCTGCTGATGAGGATGTCATTGCCGTTCCCATTACATATACTCCGCAAATTCTTCAATTGGTTCGTCAAAATCAGGAGACATTTTGCAAGGAATATCTTTTAAGCAGCCGAAGCCTTTTTTTGACTTTGTGATGAAGTATTTTTTTTCTAATGTGGTAAATTTAAAGAGAATATAATCTGCATAAGACGAAATTTCTTCAAGTGCTGTTTGCGGAAGTAATTTTAGTTTCTTTTCAAGACCACTATATAACACTATATTCCTCCTGTTTATTGATACATAATCAGATACGGGCGCGGGGTAAGTTTAAGCACTTCTTCCGGTGTCATAAGAGGAATATCATACCCCGCTCCATCAACCGTAGGTTTTAGGAAGAGTTTAAAAGATTTTAGCGGTATATTTTTTGCCTGTGCATTGTACTGGTAGGTATCTTTTTTTAAGCGGGGAGGTCCATGTCCGTCTGCACAGTGGATAAGCAACACTCTTTTATAATTTGTTTTTACAAGATGCCGTTTCGTAATCATTCTTGCATTGAATTGATGCACAACAAGCATTTTTCGTCCTGTAATTCTATGTTCAATCATATAATCTTGTATTATTTGCTGCGCAGTGTTTAATTCATCGGCAGTAACGGTACCAATTTCTTTCATAGGCTTTGTTGTCCGCCATTCCGGATCAAGCGCAAGGTGTACATTGGGATAATGCAGGTAGGGCAAAAGTTTTTTTACTGCTTCTTGTACCGAGTATTTTCCTATTTGATGATCCAAAAAAACATACCAGCCGCGTTCTGCTGCAAACTCAATATATTGTTTTGTAGTGGAATCTGATAAAAGACCAATTTCTCCTTGCGGCCAACAGGTACCGTAAATAATATAAAAAGCGGGAATAATGCCGCGTCGACCGTTTGCGGTATCGTACATTGTAACAAATTTTTCCATTACCGGTTCAATGGTATCAAGCGGATATTGTCCAAGAATGCCCATAGTATATGCGTTCGGCTTTCCGTATAATGCAAATATATCGTTATTAAGCAGTACCGATTGTAGACGGCTCTGCGCTTTGTTTTGTATTTCTTGAATGTCGTGGTAATTAACAGGTCCCTGAATTTTTTCCGATTGTACAGAGTAGGAAGAAGAAAAAAGTGCTTGGGGAAATATCGGATCCCATTCGCTGTCGGCAGTAGATATGGGTGTTTTTTCATTACGTGATACTACAGCATTATGCGGATACATAAGTATACCATTGTAGAGATAAAGGCAGAAAATAAAAAAAATTTTTTTCCAAAAAGGTAATACCATGACAGTATCAGTATCGGCGATTTCTACAAAAACTATAGGGAATGGGGCTGCCAATGCTGATGGCATGGGGTATATCAATGGGGCTATCAAAAAACTGATGTTTTTGGATAGCCCCATTCCCTTTCAATTTTTAGCGGTGTCCTTAATTTCTTGGGAGTAAAGTCCCGACATTACATTCAATGCAATACCTAATACTGGTTATGCGGTAGGTAAATGGACTATAACCGGCGGCGATATTCAAAGCGGCGGCAAAGTTGGCTCGAAAGTTGCATCAAAAGGGAGCTGCGCCAGCAACGACCGTTCAAGCAACTTTCGTGACAAAACAAATGTCAGGTTGAAGCGGGTGTTATACCGGATATTCCATCGTCCAATCCTCAATTAATAAGCCTGCTACTCTTGAAAACTCCCCAACATTGTGTGTTATCAATGTTCCCCCGTTTGCTAGAACTGTTGCTGCGATCATCATATAATTCGGACCGATTATGACACCATTGGACGATAAAATTTTTCTTAATTTTCCGTATTCCACCGATGATTTTTTATCAAAAACAGCTGTCGGATATAAATTCAAAAACGGTTTATAAACTGAAATTGTCTTTTCATAATTGTTGGAATTTCTTGCCCCATATTCAAGTTCGGCAAGAACAACAGACGGAATTACTATATCTTTATCATGTATCTCCAGCATTTCGCCAATCTTACGAAATTTTCCCTTTATGAAATAGATTATAATGTTTGAATCTAAAAAATACTTCACAGAGTCTCCAATTTTGTATCAGCAGAAAAATCCGGTTCAGTGGATATATTCATTTCGATATCCTTGCCGCTTCCAAAATATTGCCAAATATTTTTTTTATTTGATTCATCGCGAAGGTCGAAAGGAAGCCCATTAACAGCAACCGTTTTTTTCATAAAAATTCTGATAGCTGTCGGTAAATCCAGTCCGTAATAATCATAGATATTAGTAACTTCATCTTTTAGAGCTTGATCAACTCTCACTTGAACAAGGGTTGTATTTATCATTATTGCCTCCCTTTTAAGTATTCGATATTCATACATTCATATTATTTGTAGTAATCTTTCAATTGCTAATCTTTTTATACGATTATTTACAAAACTATTATGATTTTCGTCTTTTAAAATATCAATGATTTCTTGTGAATACTTTAATATATCATAAATATAACTTTTATCACGCTTATTATCCAACATAAAGCGGCTCCCTAGAACTCATTATCGTTTCTTTTCTATATGGATTTACTAAACTGGCGGGTTCTACAATGTCAACATTTCTTTTTGTAATATTTTGCAGATAGTCCTGTATATCTAGTATATCAAAAAGTGATATTTCCTCAGAATTTCTAAACTCTATAAGAAAATCAACATCGCTTTCACTTGTAAAATCATCTCGTATGGAAGAGCCAAATACAGATATTTCTTTAATATTATACGTAGAAATTATATATTCTAAATTTTTGTAAGTCAAATAGATGCCATTGTTTGAAAGTTTTTCAAAGGCTGTCATTGTGCCCTCTTTAAATATACCATGTCTTTATTAAAATCACAAGATGAGCTCAATTCTTTGACTATAGTGTTAATTAAATGAGCGCAATATTAGCTTTTAGTTAGAATACTTTTTGAAAAATTTTTAAATTATTCTGCGCTATTCTTTTTTATACCTATGTTGTATCCCTCCGCCAAAGGCATGCATCTAACATTCGCTTAACCTGCATTTGTGGCTTGTCTGCAATGTCAGGTTGAAGCGGGTGTTAGATGAAATTATTTCTTACATTATAATTTATATTCTTTGCATTTTTCTTCAAGCAATTTAAAATCACAACAGAAAGGAATTATTTTCTTTGTTTTCACCTGTTTATCATATAATTTACTTGCTTTCTGAATTATCGAATCTATTATTTTTACGCAAAAGGTATATTCAATATGTAAGAGAACCTTATACTTTTTATCAGCGTTTGAATCTTTTTCAGATTGATTTAAATTTACTTGTGCATAAAGCCCCGATTTTATAGGAATCATCTTTTTTAAATCTATAACAGATAAAATATGCTTAAAACTTCCGTTGACATTTTGTACATAAATACCTTTTACCCCTTGTTCAACTTTTTCACAAGTTTCGAAAATCAGAAAACGATCTAAATCAACATTTTTCCAACTTTTGTGTTTATCTTTAGCCGAAGAGAGTGGAATCACATATTCAAATCCATCTTCTTGAATTAAAATGCCGATATATGGTTTTGTTTCATAACTAACCGGTTTATAATATACCTCATTACAAAAACTATGAAGATACTTCAAATAATCTTGATTTATAGTTATAAACTTTAAGTTCATTTGTAATGAAAACATTCCAACCCCTGGGAAAAAACAAGGCTACCTAAAAATCAGGTAGCCTTTCATTAATCTTCATCTCTTGACGGATTGAAACCGCAGGTTAATGGAGACCTTCTAAGCATAATATAATGGTAACAAGCCATTATTGTCAAGTACAAATTTTAGTATCAATTTTAGCAAATCCGTCTCACCGAAATTCCCAATTTTCCTTGAAGATAACTAGACCTGTTCTGAAACTTCAGTTTCAGAACAGGTCTACTGTTTCTTACAATAATTAACGAAAGATCAGATTGGCATTCTTAAATATTTACCGTCGTCTTTATAAAAGACTAACAGAAAAAAATTGCAGATTTTTTAATTTTATTTTAAGTGGGCTAATAGCCCATCCACATAACATTCGCTTAACCTGCATTTGCGGCTTTGCCGACGCATAGCGGCGGCAAAGTTGGCTCGAAAGTTGCATAAAAAAGGGAGCTGCGACAGCAGCGACCATTCAAGCAACTTTC
>JBQMYN010000025.1:0-25017 GCA_052173475.1 Treponema sp. | reverse complement strand
TGAAGTATGAAAATCTTGGCATTGACGTAATTTCAAAGGTTACAGGTCTTACCAAGGAAGAAGTGAAAATGCTTTAGGAAGCGTCCTGTTCGGAAACTTCAGTTTCGGAATAGGCGGCCTTGTAATGCGATGTTCTAAATCGTGCTATTTGTGCGGTTTAGAACTCGTCGACCTGTTCGACAATGGAGTTATCGAACAAGTCTAGGGCACCTCTAAAAACGGAAGTTTTAGAGGTGCCCTCTAATAAGTCTGTTTGAAAACGGAGTTATCGGACAGACCTAGCTATTGAACAGGAATGCTATCGGTTAGGGACAGTTTCAATACAGGTTCCTGTATAAATCCCCTCTCCGTATGTATAACTACTTTGTATATGATAGGGAGTTACTATGAGTGAAAAAAAATTATTTACCTCGGAATCCGTCGGTGAGGGACATCCTGATAAATTATGCGACCAAATTTCAGATGCGGTTCTTGATGCCTGTTTGCACGCCGACCCCAAAAGTCATGTTGCGTGCGAGACATTTGCGTCTACAGCACTGATTTTAGTCGGTGGTGAAATTACTACCAACACATTCGTTGATGTACAAAAGACCGCTCGGGATATTGCCCGCGAGATTGGTTATACGAATGCAGATTTTGGGTTAGACTGCGATTCTATGGCAGTATTGAATATGATTCATGCACAATCACCTGATATTGCACAGGGTGTGAATGGAGAAGGCTTAACTGAATACCGTAATCAAATAGGTGCAGGTGATCAGGGTATGATGTTCGGCTATGCCTGCAATGAAACACCGGAATTTATGCCAGCACCGATTATGTATGCGCATACGTTACTCCGCAAAGCATCGGAATTACGAAAATCGAAAAAAATAACGTGGCTGCGCCCTGATGCAAAAAGTCAAGTAACGGTTGAATATGAAGATGGAAAGCCGGTACACATTGATACCGTAGTTATTTCTCATCAGCATGATCCTGATATAGGATATACTGAAATTAAAGATACTATTATTACCGAGATTATTAAACCGGTACTTGAGCCAACAGGTTTACTCGATGAAAAAACTAAGTTTTTTATCAATCCCACAGGGCGGTTTGTTATCGGCGGTCCGTTCGGCGATACCGGACTTACCGGACGAAAAATTATTGTCGATACATACGGCGGCATGGGGCGACACGGCGGCGGCGCATTTTCCGGCAAAGATCCTACCAAGGTAGATCGCTCGGCTGCATATATGGCGCGCTATGTAGCAAAAAATATTGTTGCAGCACGGCTTGCCGACCGCTGTGAAGTGCAGCTTGCCTATGCAATTGGTGTTCCTTTTCCAGTATCGGTTCGAGTAGATACATTCGGAACTGCTGCGGTGCCGGAACAGCATATTGCAAAAGCTGTACCAGAGCTTTTTGACCTCAGCCCTGCCGGTATTATCACAACATTAAATCTCTGCCGCCCTATTTACCAAGCAACTGCTGCGTATGGACACTTCGGACGGGAAGAATTTTCATGGGAAAAAACCGATAAAATAGCCGCCCTTCAGCAGATAATCGGAAAAATGTAGCATTTGGGGTATAGTATATGACGCAGACAATTACAATACCTGTCAGAACGTATGAGCTTGATTCTTATAACCACGTGAATAATGCCGTATATTTGAATTATCTTGAATATTCCCGTATGGAATTTCTTAGACTAGTAGGTTTTGATTATGCAAGTTTAGCAGCCGAAGGATATATGCTGTATGTTTCCCATGTTGATATTCATTACCGGTATTCGGCACGGCTTGGCGATATTCTTTCCATTGAAGTTTCACCCATAAAGCTTGGCAAACTTTCAGGAGTATTTGCACAAATAATACGTAATCAGGATGGTATTGTTTGTGCAGAAGCAAAAGTTACTTGGGGCTGTGTAGATAAAACAGGAAAGCCGTCAAAAATGCCGGAAAAATATATGGTGCAGGGGCTTATTCCTGAAAAAATCAATAACCCTGTATAAAATAAGATAAGCGCATACGCTCTACAGGCAGGGGTTCCGCATTTAAATTATAAAGTTATATTCTATAATAACTTATGTGTTTTTATTATATTTTATGCTTAAGTTATTATCATACAATGATCGAGAAAATCATAATGCGGAATCCCTGTAGTTCCTTTTTCATATTCGTGTCCATAGCAAGAGAAATCATCTCTCCATTATAACAGTCCAAAAGCGGTAACACATAAAGCGTTCCGTCCTTGCACAATATCTCAGTTATGTCTGTCAGCAGTTTTCTCAAGGGCTAATAACCCGCCTTAAAATTATAAACCGGTTTTACAAAATCATTTACCGTTACAGTCTGTTGTATATGTTTTAAAATCAGTGTTTTTGATTTATATACATCAGGAGCTTCATCAAGCGTTCCTTTTGATGCTGTCGAGGTATAAATGCCTGCATTCTTCATTTCTTTTTGAAATGATTTGACTGAAAGCGAGGAACGGGCAGCAGTCCGTGACATAATCCGCCCCGCTCCATGCGGAGCTGAAAAATTATACGCAGGATTACCGCTACCAGTGCAAAAAGCAAACCCATCACGCATATTAAACGGTAAAATAACACATTCGCCCGTTTGGGCAGAGGTTGCTCCTTTTCGTATAATGCCGTCTGCACCGATAAAATTATGAACAGATTCGCGCAATTCAATAGGTTCTTTCCCAAAAAACTCAGCAATAATCTCAATTATTTTCCGCCGGTTTGCAGCTGCATACCGTTGTGCAAAATAAGTTGCCTGAAGATAGGCTTGCCCCTCATTACTTTCGGTAAAAAGATATTCTAACTCAGCATCTTCAGCAGTAAGAGTACCTGCCTCAGCTAATTGAGCTTTTGCTTTCTGTTGATAAAAACGGGCAATCTGCAATCCAAGATTCCTGCTCCCTGAATGTACAGTAAGCCAATACCTTCCTTGTGAATCTTTTCCAAGCTCAATAAAGTGGTTGCCGCCGCCAAGCGTACCGATACTATTCAGTGCCCGTTCATTATCCATATCTATTTGCTGCGCCATAAAAAGTATTTCTTCTGTAAAAGCTGGATCAGAAATAACGGCTGTTTTATGAATCCTCATTCCGCTTGGCACATATTTTTTTATGAATGTATCAAGGGCAGGCAAATCGGGGGAGCGGAGCTTAAAACAAGCAGATAAAATTCCGCATCCTATATCAACCCCAACAATATTGGGAATAATATAATCCCCGATATTCATTGTAAAGCCGATCACAGCACCTTTACCGGCATGGCAATCAGGCATAATTGCAATATGAGTGTGCGCAAATGCTTTATGATTTAAAAACCTATAAATTTGCCGTTCTGTTGCTTCATCAATAGAATCGATCATAACATAAGCAGTATTATAGGTTCCTTCAAATAGTAACATAGCCAGTATTATACGTCTTAACCGGAAAAAAGTAAATGTCAACCTCTAAAAACTCGGTTAGATTTTTAGAGGTGTCCTATACAAAATAGTAGAGGGCTGCTGATACTGACGGCAAAATGTGCTTATTTTACGGAGAGATTTAGCATTATATTTTTCCACAAAGAATCATCGTGCGGGCTTTTTCATTATACGGGGATCGGTCAAAATCGCCATATATTTCTACTGAATGAAACCCTGCACTGAGCATAAGCGCACGCAGCTCAGTAGCAGAATACAGCCTTTGCACAAATGTATGATCAGCCTGTAGCCCTTGTTCGTTATACAGTATCCAGCGGGATTTTAATCCCTCCCATGCCCCTTCAACAGAAAATTCCGTGAGAACGGTATATCCGGCGCGTTCAAACCATTCGCCTTCGATAAAATCCCGCACCGTAATTTCCCGTCCGGTCATTTCGAGGATGCATATCCCGCCTTTTTTCAATGATAGCGCGATATTTTTTAAAATAGCCGCATCTTCTGCAATGGTTTTACAATAGCCGAAACTGGTATACATATTGATCGCAACATCAAAGACAGCGGGGCGGGAAAATGTACGCAAATCCGCTTGCAGCCACTCAATAGACACCTGCTCCAGTGCTGCCGTTTCTGCAGCACTCTCTAAAAACGGCTGTATAAGATCAACACCGGTAACACAGGCACCCCGTGCAGCAAGTTCAACACTAATGCGTCCCATGCCGCAGCCGGCATCGAGGATTCTTGTATGCGAAATAGCAGATTCTTCGATGCCGGCGAGCTGAAGCACCCCTTCTGCAACTGCCGGTGCTTCAGCCCAACGGGGCGGATCAAACATAATCGGGGCATATTGAATCCAAAACTGTTCATTTTCAAA
Organism: Treponema sp.; assembly: GCA_052173475.1. GTDB lineage: Bacteria > Spirochaetota > Spirochaetia > Treponematales > Treponemataceae > Treponema. Next base: position 20,724 of record JBQMYN010000025.1, on the reverse strand, counting down.
CCAATCGCTCATGCACACTCCTTATTCAGCGGAAGCTAGAAGTTCCCACTCAGCAGTAAGATTCTCCGCTTGTTTTTTTAATAATTCCCGTTCCTGCTGCAAATTACGGATTTTATCCCCATCAGCGTAGTTTTCAGGCAGTGCCATTTGATTTTCTAGTTCTGCTATTCGGGTCTCCGTATTGGTCAAGGCTTCCAAAATTTTTGTTTCTTCTTTTTCCCGCTTACGTTTTTCTGCACGGAGTTTTTTTTGCGCTTCGTAAGAAAGCGGCGTATCTGACTGGGCACCTGTAAGCGAATCCTGCACAGGCTTTGCTTGTCCCCCCTGCGGTGTTTTGCTGGGTATTTGGGCAGAATTTTCTTCAGCTTCCTGTGCAATGCGATATAAATAGTAGTCGTAACTGCCCGGGAAATTCCGAATACGGGTAGGAGCGGTAGAATCCGCTGTAGTCAACTCAAACACTCGTGTTGCCAGCCCTTGAATAAAAAATTTATCATGTGAAACAAAAATAATAGTTCCTTCAAACCGCTGAAGCGCATCAAGCAGCACATCTTTTGAGTGTAAATCCAAATGATTAGTCGGCTCATCAAGAATGAGTACATTGAGCGGGCGCAACAGCAGACGCAATAAGGCAAGTCTGCTCTTCTCCCCGCCGGACAGCACTGAAAGCGGTTTATGAATATCGCTGCCGCGGAATAAAAAGGCAGCAAGCATATCATGGAGCTTAGGAATGAGGTCGGTAGGAGCTTCCCGTTCCAATAGCGAAATAATACTTTCGCTGCCGGTGATCCGCTCTGATTCATCTTGAGAAAAATAACCGGCAATAACGCCTGCACCATAGCGGACAGAACCAGTGTACTGCGAATCTTCACCTGCAAGAATACGAAGGAGCGTAGTTTTCCCCGCTCCATTGCGCCCACACAGTACCAGCCGTTCTTTCTTTGAAAGCAGCAGCTCCGCTTCATTCAAAATAACCCGATCCCCGTACTGCTTGTGAATATGCTCAGCCTGTAGCACAATTTCCCCTGAATGAGGAGCAGGAGGAAAGCTAAAGTGAATTTTCTTGAGATGCTCAGGTAAGGTAAGCCGCTCCATTTTTTCCAAACGGCGAATACGATCTTGGACAAGAGCAGCCTTACTTTTATTATACCGGAATTTGCGGATAAAATCTTCGGTTTTTTCAATTTCTTCCTGCTGCCTATCATAGGCTTTAATTAAGGATTCAAGCTCAACGGCGCGCGTTTTTTCGTACTGCGTATATGAACCGCTATAGCGTTTCAGTTGTCCGGCAAACAGCTCATAGGTTTCAAGAACAGCGGCATCTAAAAAGGAACGGTCATGGCTTACCAGCAAAAATCCGCCGGAAAATTTTTTCAGCCAAAGCTGCAGCCAATTCCTCGCTTCAATATCTAAATAGTTTGTCGGCTCATCCAGAATGAGAATATCTGCTCCGCTTAAAAGAATTTTTGCAAGGGCAATACGCATTTGCCAGCCGCCGGAAAATTCATCTACACTCCGCTCAAAATCTGTTTGCAAAAAGCCCAAACCGCGGAGTGTTTCATCCATAAGCCCTTTCCGCACATACCACCCTGATTGCTCCAGAGCGGTTTGTAAGTCATGGTATTCATGCGCAAGTCGTTCTGCCTTTTCTCCATTTGGTTCCAGCTGCATTTGTTTACCAACCAGTTCTAGCCGGTTCACTATTTCCATGCCGTAGGCAAAGGCTGTTTCTGTTTCTTCTATAAGCGTTTTCCCCTTGTGCACAATGCCTGACTGGGGGAGATAGGCAATCCGCGTATTTTTTTCAGTGGAAATGCTGCCACTATCCGCGTTACCCGCTCCGGCAATAATCTTCATCAGGGTAGATTTTCCGCAACCGTTTGCGCCGGTAAGGGCAGCCTTTGTACCAACAGTCAGCACCAGTGTTACATCGCATAAAATATCCCGTCCGCCGAATGCAAGACATATTTTAGAAAGTTGCACAAACGGCATTATGATTCATCTCCTTCTGTACCGAAAAAAAGAATTATCGGATTTATATTTCGTGTAACTACAGCACCATCTTGGATATTTTCCGGCTTTACATACTCAAGTTTTAAACCTTGATTAGATACGGTATAGAAAAAATCAAGCCACCCCTCATATCCATCAAATTTAAAAGAGAGTATTCCTTGGTATTCTGTTTTTAGTTTTGAGCTAATAAATGAACGGATTGCAACAGTACCGACAGAGCCGGCTTCTTTAGGAATAATTGCAGGAGAAATAACGTGATAACCATGCCATCTAAACCGCCTATTGTTTAAAAATTGTAAGCTGCCGTAATTTCCGGATTGGAATACCGGTCCTATATCACGCAGTGCTTGCAGCAGCGCAGCACGGCGGTTAAGCTCTTGTTCGGCAAGCTCACCGGGGTTTTCTTCTAATGAAGTAAAATAGTAAATATGAGTTTTCCCTTTTTCATCAGAATAATGCACCCCAATAGTATGGTCATTTCTCATTTGCATCACAAAAGGAGAAGCTTCAAACAAATATGCGCCCATGCGGTTTTTTCTGATAGTTGAATAGGTAAAAGAGTGTTGCTCATCTTGTAAGACAATCCGTGCTGTTCCAGCAGGGTCGGCAGGAAAAAAACCAAACTTCGCCGACATCCGTTCAGGATCAATCTGCTTTTTTGTAATCATTTCATTATAATAATCCGGATACCAGCGGGTTTTTAAAATTGATTCAAGCACCTCATCAACCTCAACTTCTGCCGTTGGCTGCGGTATAGAAGAAGACCGCTCATCATACATAGATAGATTATAGGAAAAACACCAGCCTCTTGTGCCGTCGCCCGTCATCACTTGAAACCAATCACCTTCTAGCGGTTTATCCCGCACCATAACCGGCTCGCCTTCACCTTTCCATAAAATTTTTACTACTTGATTCTCCCGTAAACGGTATATTGGCTTGCTGGTATTTTCAGGCGCACTTCTAAGAGGAAGCCCGTCATGCTTTACTACTGCATATATAGAGCGGTAGTCTTGCAGCTTTTTAATATACAGCTCGGCTTCTTTTTTTGATGCACAGAGTGTAAGCTGCCACAAGGGAATTTCAACTTTTTGTTTGTTAATTTCTACAATATATACTTTCGAAATATTTGAGCGGACAAGAACCGGAATAGTATCGGTTGCCTGTAAATTATATTCCGGTATAGACCAATTTACAACGCCGTATCCTATTTTTTTAGAACAGCTTGAAAATACTGCAATACATAGCAGCGAATAAACAATATATAGTACAGATCGCTTCATAGGTGCAATAGTATACTTGAAAGAAACGTTACTTGCAAGGTTTTGGAGCGTGTTCCCGGTAGGGCTGGACTATCACCTTTGACATCCCTCATCAGCACAGCTGATAGACTTTCAGTTTTTGGAGGCCCCCCCCCCCCCCCCCCCCCCCAGTCTCTTTTTTTGTTGACAAATTTTTTCAAGCAGCAGTATAATAAATCTGGGGCTATGGAGCTGTCCCAAAAGTTGGTTACTTTCAGAACAGCCCCGACATTCCCAGTATCATTAACGTTATAGGGTCTCTCTAAAAGCCGAATAGTTTTTTAAAGATGCCCTATGATTTGGTTTTTCAAAAATTCATAAGAAAAACTAAAAAAGGAGTATTCTAACATGAAAAGATTTGGTATTGCAGCGGTTTGTACACTGTTGATTGGGCTTATTGCCGGATGCGGGCAGCAAAAAAAGGCGGAAGATGCACTTACTGTTATCAATGGCGCAAAAGATGTCAGTCTTGAACAGCTGATAGAGCGCGCAAAGGCTGAAACAGGCGATTTTACCGTGTACTCCACGTCGTCAAAAACAGATAAAGCGGTTAAAGCATTTTTTGCACAATACGGACTGCAAGGAAACGCTTCCGGCGTAAAGCAGAATGAAAAGGATTTTTATTCTGCCATTGAAAAGCTGATTGACGGGCATTCAGCTGAAATTGATGCGGTTGTTACGCAAAACGGTGCTTCTTTAAGCGTAGAATTGGGAGCCGGAAATCTTATCAATTATAATCCGGTTGTACCCGGTGCGGCGAAGAGCGATATGTATGCGTTTATGTACTATTTTAAAGAATTTGCAATGGATAAAAAGTTTGATGAAGAGCTTTCCAATGTCTGGGATTTAATTGATACCGCATCGGCAGTTTATTACCGGAAATCGGGAGAACCCATTAACCAGCTGTTTATGGCCGCATTGACATCCGATGCATGGGCAAAAAAATTAGCCGCTGCGTATGATGCAAAATACGGCGCAGGAACATGCGATACGACTGTAGCTGCCGGAGGCTTTAAGAATGCAGGCTATTTGTTCATAGACAGATTTTTGAAGAAAGCAACAGACTATGAAAGCGAAGGAAAGATTGCTTCTAAGATTGTCGTCGATGCGGAAACACCGGTTATCGGGTTTTCTCCGGTTAGTAAATATTCTATCGGTGCGGAAGGTACATTCAACAAGGTAAAATTTTTTAACAACATGAACGGCTTTAACGGTTATGCGTATAAATTCTACACGCAAATTGCAAAAACAACCGACCGGCCGTACACAGCGATGCTCTTTATCAATTATTTGACAACTGCAGAAGGTATCGCACACTATCAGGAAGGAAACGGTGTGTATTCTACCAATAAGACGGTGCAGCAGGATATCGATTCGTTGTTGGATGGATTTGTCATGGAAAATTATGCCGATATAAAGTCCGATTGGGCATCGATTGTGAAGCTCCTTGAGGGGTATAATTAATCAGGTTCGCAGTACTGCGTATCAATATAATAGGAAGAAACCTATGACATTTACCATAAAGCGGACTGGAAACAAGTTAAAATCGTTTTTTTCTCAGCCCTCAAATATCATTCTCACCGCTGCGCTCATTTTACTCGGCGTAACGACTATTTTTCCGCTCATTTCGATGATTATCGAAAGTTTTACCGTGCATTTACGGGAAGCCCTGTTTCACGGAGAACCGGCGGGAAGCGTATCGCTCAGCGGATGGAAATCGCTTTTATTTACTTCGGAGTACAGCTACAGTAAAAATTATTTTTATGTACCGCTGTTTAACTCAATTTCAATGGCACTGATTGCTTCTGCAGTGGCGATTGTCATCGGCGGAGTATTTGCGTGGTTTATCAACCGGACGAATCTCCCGCTGAAAAAGCCCATATCGGCACTGCTGTTGTTTCCGTACATTATGCCGTCATGGACGATTGCGCTTTTTTGGCACAATATGTTCGCCAACGTAACGGTGCACGGATGCAGCGCAAACGGAATTATCGCTTCTTTGTTCAATATCTATGCACCGGAGTGGTTTGTTTACGGACGGTTCCCCATCGGAATGACGCTCGGCATCCACTATGCGCCGTTTGCGTATATTCTGATCGGCGGCATTCTGAAAAACATGGATGCAAACCTTGAAGAAGCGGCAACTATTCTGAAAACGCCGCGCTGGAGAATCCTTACAAAGATTACACTGCCGATCGTCGCTCCTGCGATGATGAACACGTTTTTACTTGTATTTGCTAGTTCCGTAAGCGCGTATGCCGTACCGGTTTTTCTCGGTACCCCTATCGGCTTTATGACGCTGACCACCTCAATGACCTACTTTAATCAGGCATATCCGGCGCAAGGCTATGCAGTCGGTATCGTACTGGTACTGTTAGGTCTATTCGTATTGGGCATCAACAATTTGTTTACGGGAAAACGGAAGTCGTACACAACGGTAACCGGTAAAAGCTCGCAAGTATCGTTCATCAATCTGAAAAAAGCGCGAAAGCCGCTTGCAGCAGCCGGTCTTATTATCGTGTTTGCAATTTCCATTTTACCGATGCTCACCTTTGCTCTCGAATCGGTACTGAAAACAGCCGGCAATTATTCGCTTAGCAACATGTCGCTCAATTTCTGGATCGGCAATCCGCATTCGGAAACACTGCAAGCGCAGTATTATAATTGGGAAGGCGGTATTTTGGTCAATGCGCATGTATGGGGCGCACTGTGGCATAGCTTGCTGCTCTCGATTGCCTGTGCGCTGATTGCCGGTACCTGCGGACTGCTGGTCGGCTACGCGGTGGTGAACAAACGGCATTCAAAGTTATCAAAAATCGTGAGTACGCTAGCCTTTATTCCGTACCTTATTCCCTCGATGGCGTTCGGTATGGCGTATCTTGCCCTGTCGGTTAAGTGGTCGTTTTTGTACGGATCGTTCTTCCTGCTCGTGCTGGTCGGCGCAATTAAATACATGCCCTTTGCAACAAAGTCCGCTACGGGCGCAATGCTGCAACTATCGGGCGAAATAGAAGAAGCTGCGATTTTAACCAATACGCCGTGGTGGAAACGAATGCTGAAAATTATCTTTCCTATTCAAAAGCCGAGTTTTTTATCGGGGTACCTCTTGCCGTTTATCTCGTGTATGCGTGAATTATCCCTCTTTGTGCTTTTGATTGTGGATAGCAATTTCATTACGACGACACTGCTAATGTATTACAATGAAAAAGGCTATTCGCAGTACGGCAATGCCTTAAATTTAATGATTGTGATTATCGTGCTGCTCATCAACTGGCTGGTGAATAAATTGACGGGCGCAAGCGTAACGAAAGGCGTAGGAGGAAAATAAGATGTCTGAGATTATATTGGAACATATAACAAAGCAATGGGGAAAGTTTATCGGAGTCGATGACCTTAATATGATGATAGATGACCGGGCATTTGTAACGCTGCTCGGTCCCTCAGGCTGCGGGAAAACGACAACGCTCCGCATGATTGCGGGGCTGGAAACGCCTTCATCGGGCAAGATTATCATCGATGGAACACCCGTCTTCGATTCGGAGAAAGGGATCAATGTTCCGCCGTCAAAGCGGAATGTCGGCTTCTTGTTTCAAAACTATGCACTGTGGCCGCACATGACCGTGTATCAGAATATCGCATTCGGCTTGCAGAACTTAAAGTGGGACACGGAGCGCATCAAAAAACGAGTGGCGGAACTGCTTGCCTTACTGAAAATCGAGCAATTTGAAAAAAGATATCCGAGTGAACTTTCAGGCGGTCAGCAGCAGCGGGTTGCCATTGCGCGTACACTTGCTCCCAATCCTAAAATTTTATTTATGGATGAGCCGCTGTCAAACCTTGATGCAAAGCTGAGAACGGAAATACGGGTTGAACTGAAACGGCTGCACAGCTCCACCGATTCCACATTTGTGTATGTTACGCATGATCAGCTGGAAGCAATGACTTTGTCAACCAAGGTCTGCATTATGGAAAAGGGACTACTGAAGCAATACGCCGCTCCGCTTGAGATGTACAATAAACCTGCATGTGTTTTCGTCGGCGACTTTATCGGGAATCCTACGATGAATTTTATTGATGCGGAATACCGCAAGGGCAAACTTCAGTTTTGCGGTTTGCAGGCGGAATTTATCAGCGATACGCCGCTTGCGTTTGAAGAAAAGCACGTTATCCTCGGTATTCGTCCTGAATATGTGCAGATAAGCGAACACGGCAGTGCGGCAGGCACCATCTTTTCAACCTTACCTGCAGGCATGGAAACGACGGTAAAGATCAATTCAAACGGCACGATTCTTACCTCGGTGGTGTTCGGCAGCGTCGATTATGCTATTGATAAAAAGGTCTCATTCGATTTTACCGGTAATTCGATTATCCTCTTTGATAAAGAAACCGAAGCGAATATTGCGATGGGGCACTTGGGTATCTCTAAAAGCGCGGTTAGCGTTTAGAGATACCCGACTTTAATGGATAGCGGTATGCAGCCGGAAGACTTACATCAACTCTATGATTATTTACTGCCGCTGGTAACGGCGGCTTATCGGGAAGCGTCGCAGTATCGTGTTCAAGGAATTGAAAAAAAGGAATTGAACGATATTGCGACCTTTACCGACCGGTTTATGGAGCAAGCGATTGTCGAAGGCATCCGGCGGCACTTTCCCGATCATACGTTTATCGGCGAAGAATACGGTGAAAGCCGCGGGGATAGCCCGTATGAATGGCTTATCGATCCGATTGACGGTACCGTGAATTTCGCTGCCGGTATTCCGATGTTCGGCACAACCCTCGCCTTACGGGAACATAAAGAAACGGTTTTCGGCATCATATTCGATTGGCCGCACAACACCGTCTATTACGCAATCAAAGGCGAGGGCGCATACTGCGGCACAACGAGGTTACAGGTTTCACAGCGTTCGCGGCTCGACGAATCGATTGTCAGTATTTGCTTAACGTCGAGTTATAATGCCGAATACAGCGGTAAAGTATTCGATATTATGCAGAAATTGCAGCCGCATGTACGCGGCATACGGATAATCGTATGCACAGTTTACGAGCTGATCTGGCTTGCAACCGGCAAAAGCGAAGCAATGATCAATGTTAAGCCGTCAATAGGATTGAGTTCCTGTGCCGGCAAGCTGATTGTAAGCGAAGCGGGCGGTAGAGTAACCAATCTATCAAATAAGCCGCGTAAAGAAATCGACGATTTGTTAATAACCAACTCGCTTCTCCATGATGCGGTGTATGACATTATCGCTCATTGACCGAAACAGCCACCAAAACACGAGATTCTCTTTGTGCTTAGCCCTTTCGATTGCCTAACGGAGCGGGTATCCTTGTTCGATAAAACTTACATACGTTCCATTCGGCGCAAGGATGATGTGATCCAGAACCTTTATACCGAGTAATTCGCCCGCTTGGGTAAGCCGCCGTGTTAAAGTCAAATCTTCCATTGAGGGTTCAAGTGTACCTGAGGGGTGATTGTGCGCAAGAATAACTGCTGCTGCCCGATCTTCGAGTACATCTGCAAAAACTTCACGGGGATGTACTAATGTATGCGTTAATGTGCCGACAGAAACTACTCTAATGGCTAAAACCTCGTGCGCACCGTTTAAAGAACTGCAAATAAATTGTTCTTGTTTACGCCCTGCATAATGCCGTAATAACGGTACAATATCATGAGGATGCGAAATTTTTTCATTACTAACGCCGTAATATCTCCTGCCAAGCTCAAATGCTGCTAGAATAGTTGCCATTTTTGCGCTTCCAATCCCTTTAATTGAATGCAATGCTATTTCTATACTTTCTTTCTTTTTGCTATCGATATGCTGAATTATGTCCTCAGCAAGCAGGGTTACGGGTTTTTGTGCAGTTCCTGTTCTTAGCAGTACAGCAAGCAACTCTGTATCGCTAAGCTTTGCAGGACCATATTCTAAAAGACGCTCTCTGATATCCGGCTTTATGTTCATATTAGAGTATATAAACGTTCGGCGCAGCTTTGCCAGCTAATTTAGCTAAGATACAGAAATTGTCCGTGTGAAGCGAATAATATAACGGTAGGTCTGCATCTTAGGTTTTAGCTGCTGAATAGGTCTAATATGTTCAAAATTATGCTATTTGTGTAATTTTGAACATCGCAGTCTGTTCGAAAATAAAGCTATCGAACATATCTCATTGCTGAATCTGCAAATATGCGGTAAACTGTTTAGCAAATTCACTTTTTATCTTTTTTTCTAGTGAGATCAATAATTTTGATTCTGCAGAAGCTTGATTAAAATGAATTTCCTTTCCATTTACGGTATACGGTGCAATAATTTCACCAGTATTAGAATCTTCAAGAGAAGCTTCAAATGTATAGCGAATCAAAATTTTATTAGATCCTTGCGGTACTGGTTCATTAATGGACAGCGAACCGTTTAACCGGTATCTTTCGGATTGTCCCGATGCAGACTTAAAGCCTTGTGCAGAAAAAACAGAGCCGAATGCAGCTTTAAGTTTACCGGTTTTATCACCGGTTATTGCTATTGCAATAGGAATTTTCTGAGCGATATCCGTACAAGCAATATCAAGCGAAGCTGCCCGTGTTGTCTCATCCGAGACAAGCGACGCAGCCCCTGCATTCAGAAAAACAAGCCGCGAAAGGAATACTTCATTTTCTTTCGCTTTAAGCCGTGCCGCGTTATACCGGCAATACCCGTTTAAAGTGTATTTTTCTGAATCGGATATTCCGGTAAACTCTGCAATTACAGCATTGTTTTTACGAATCATATCCATATACAACGAAGCTGCTTTCGATTTATTTAATACAGCAAGTACATAATATGTTCCGTCCGAATGTTTCCAGTCCTTAATTTCGACACCTACAAAATTATCAATCTTTGTTGAAACGGCAATATCTTTATGCAAACTTTTTGTTTTTTCCGCTTGCGCAGTAGTTCCTGATTTTTTTTCCTGTATAGAAATGGCAGTTTTTGTTTCTGATTGAATACTGCGATCAAAAATTGCTGCCAACCCTTCCACTGCATTTGCCTCAGCTTCTTTTCTATTTTTGCTTGATTCCAATGCCGTTAGATATTGCGATACAGGATATACACTTTCATGGTCAGTTACCCATGCAGGAGCTTCCTCTGCAATAGCCGATAGTACTACTAATGCACTCACTACTACTGTAAAAAAAAGTTTTAGTTTAAGCATATTGATTCCAAAAGATTGAGACCTTGTGCTTTAACATCTACGGCAAAAAATGATTCTTCTTGTACCATCATACCCTTATTAAGATACCGGATTTTCACATTATATACGCCGGGGTCGAGCGCAATACACGCTGACGATGATCGGGCAGGTAAATATTTCGCTTGGCGGATATCCGCTTTCATAGCAGAGTTTGCAGCTTCAAGCGCAACAGGTAATGCCGCTTCAGCAGCAAGAAGGGTAACTTGAGCGATAGAAGCACCAATAGAATCGCCTGCAGCTGCAACTGCTTTGCGTCCCGCAAAAATAGCGGTACTTGTTGTTAATGCTGCGGTTAGTTTCCCGACAATATTTTTTGCTGCGCTCTTCTGATATTCTTTGCGGGCACGCAATGCAACATTCTTTTTAAGGTCTTCTCCAAAATCTTCCAAAAGGCTCAACGGATATGTCTCTGTTTTACCGGTTAGAGTATCGGTAACAACTGCCTCAACCGTATCAATTTGGGTAGTGTTTTCTCCCGCCTTGGGATAGACAAATTTAAAACGGATAGGGGGAAGACTAAACGGTGTTCCATCAATATTGAGACTGATTCCGGGAATAAACTGAGGTAATCCGTTATTTTCCGGAGGGAAATACACCGCCTCTTCTGTTTTTGCTGCAATCTTTCCCGAAAATGCAATAACATTTAACGATGTTTTACCGCTCTCAGGCTTTAAGCTTGGATCAAGCTCGATAGACGGATTTAACACCCGTAGATAATCTTTATCCAACCGGGCACCTTCAGAATCGCCGTTGGCATTTCTAAATAATGCCCCAAGGAAATAGGCAGACGCAGAGCCCTGATACAAATCTGCATAGGTAGGCTTTCGCGGTGCTCCTTCATTTACTTCCGCTGGGGATACACCGAATTTTTGATATGCCTGCTGTTCTTCCTCAGAAAGAGCCTCGTCGCTGTCATAGCCTCTAATTAAGCTTACATTTTCACTATTATCAGTAATAAACCAAAGTGAAGCAGAGCTTTCCCGTCCTAATCGGACTTTCTCATCATCTGCTTTTTTTATTTCTGCCGTTGCATCTTCTAATTTATTCAACCGGTAATAGTTCAACGCATTCAAAATATTTACATAAAAACTTTCAAATTGCGCAACACTCCGCAAATCGCCTGAATCAATTAAACGATCACTTTCATTAAAATACTGTGCGGATTGCACAAAATTCTTTCCATAATGAGTCATCACACCCATATCTATATTTTTTAAAACAGCATTCTCTTGACCATAATCTTTTTTTTCCAGCATTTTAGCACAAAGCTCATAGTTTTGTTCACTATAGGCTTTATCAAATGCTATCTCGTTAAACCGTGAGGTCGCGCACGAAAATAAAAACAAGGCAGCTGCCGCTATCACAAACAATGGTATACGGTGTGTACAGGGTTTCGCTTTTATACAGTACATTGTGGTACTCCTTTTTTACTCTTGTAGTACGCTATTAAAAGCGAACGTTTTTTGATGAAATGACTTTTTTGATACTGTCGTTAAAACCGCTCCACATAATGCGGTTGGTTTCAATATTGATTAGTTCTGCCGAGATGTGGTAGGTACGAACTGTCTTATTTTCAGATTTCTGCACTATTGCTTTTACAGAACCTTGCAGCAGAAAATCAGCACCCGTCTCATTTCCCAATGCTTTGGCAGTCTCATCACTTGCATTACCCAAATTCTGGTCATCACGCTCAGCCCGAACTTCCTCACGGCTGCCGCGATCGGCGACAAAATCAGCTTTCCCGCTATTGATAATTGCCGTCTGCATTTTTTTTACAATAATTGACGTATCAATATGTTCTGTACTGTCGTTTTTAAAGGTACCTACAATAAATACCGGTAAATTCTCATGTTCGCGAATATATCGGTCAATACGGGGAGAACTGATACAATCTTCAATAAGTGCATCACACACTACCCGCACATCCGTATCATTCCAATAGCCGCTAATATCAATTTGTTCAGAGGCAGAAACTCTACTAACTTCCGGAGTAGTTACACAAGAAGACAGAACAATACACAGGACACCTAATGCAATTAATGCTGTTTTTTTCATAATTTCTTCCTTAACTGTATAAAGACTTAATTTTAAACTCGCTATCAGCTGTGCTGATGTCATTGCCGGCGGCAATGACATCCTCTGAGCCCGATAATAAAGAGAAAAAATGCCCCAGAAGCAGTTTCTTTTGTAATCGGGTGCTACCAATGCCATACTGCCGCCGGCACACCAGTAAAATCAGTACAGCCGGCAGCACCGACAGTTTTCAGTCTGGGACAGCCAACTCTTTTGCTGTTCAGCATTAACAATGCTGTAAGCGAAATCGGATAATTTTAAAATGAATTAAAAATTATTGATCATAGCTTGATTTACTAAATTTCTGGCTTTAACTTCTTCATCGGTTTTCGGTTTTGCAACACCGTCGATTGCTCTTTGGATTAACTCCTCGATAATATTGCGGGGAATACTGTAAAGGATACTGATTGTGTAAAAATCACCTTCAATATCACCGTCCGCTTTAAAATAACGGCGGAGCATCCAGTATTCACTCTCTTTTTTCAATCCGTTGATAGTTGCTTCACTTAAAGAAGTTACAACTTGTTCCATATACCCCTCAAGCTGCTCTTTATTACCGACAGCAGCGGCAGCGGCAGCATCACGGACACGCGTTTGAATTTCACGCGCAATTTCACTCATTGCAGTAAAGTTCTTTGCCCAGAGGAGTCCTCCCTCTAAGTCTTTCACTTTAACATCTTCAAATTTGAAAATACGGACATCTTTGTACTGCGGCATTGCTTCGATTTCCGAGCGATCCTTCATAACCCATTCAGGGGGCGGATTACCCCACTGCAAATTCTTGTGGTCGATCATTTCCGGCCGTTTTACTGTACTAGCCGGTGTAAAATCAACAGAACTGGAACTTGCTTCGCCTGTAGTAGCGCAGCTGAACAAAAGCCCTAACACACAGCAGCCTATCAGCGCTTGAGTTAATTTTTTCATAATAATGAACCTCCTTAAAAATACCGTGCTTTATCTCCTAGGGGCAGACCGCTCCGACAACTCCGTTTTGAACAAACAAAGAACCTCTAAATTGCATACACAGAATGATTTAGCGTATTTCATTTCAAAGCAGCTTGTTGCAGGACTGAAATCTCAGAACAGATTTAGCTTCTACGCGATAAGATGACAAAATACGCACATCATAATATAGACCGAAACATTTTTTGTCAATGCCGGATCAACAGGATACCCGCTGATTTGCAGACTATAGCAGCCTATACATTGCAAGAAGATGCCTTATCAACATAGCTGACAACGAGTTTTTTTTTGATAAGTCTTTGCATTATTATGACTTATAAAAAAGGAATTTTATGCCCATTAGAAAGTGTTATTCATTAGCAGGCTCATCGGAAGTATTGGAACTGTTCGGCAACCGGTACTGAACAGGGCTATTATCCCTCAATAACTTGTATTTCAAACTCCAGCTGAGGCATACACTCCGCTAAATCATTTTTAATCCGTTCAAGAGCTTTTACCCGTATTTCAACAGAGGTATTGGCATTACCTTGAATAATAAAAACTGCATTTTTTGTACTATTGTCAAACTTATATTGTTCTCCATCACGGACACCAAGCCATGCAATAATACCTTTACGGTCGCGGTACACATAATCGGTTTCAGCGACATGCTTTTCTGTCGATGAAATTGGCAGAAAAATACCCGCTTCGTTATTGAGCGTAAAAGTTATCTGCCCATCTATTTTATCACTATCATGTCCGCCTATTGCCAAAAGTGAATGGAGTGATTCAACATTATAAATATCAATAACACTATTGATGTGCGGCATAGAGCCGCGGTGCTGAATATTTCGGATAAACGCCGGAACGGTTGGCGGATATTTCTTAATGCTACGCCCAACACGTTGCAGTAAATCCGCATAACCTTGCGTAATTGGGTGGTTTGCTATTTCGTCAATATCGCATTGTAATGCCCAATCTTCCATCGTTTTTTGCTTTTTCAGAAACGTATCCGATAATTTTGCCTGCGGATCTATATTTTTTGCAATACCGATTACAACGCTTTTAATTCCAAGCTCAACAATAGTTTTATCAATAATGAATTCCATAGTAGCCGTACCCCCCATGTTTTATATTTAGACATCTGGAATATCTTGTTAATACGGAAATTATCGAACAAGTTTATTCAATTCCATTATAGTATTTTATAGTATTTTTTTTCAAGTACCGATTTATCTGATACAGAATCTGCTGTTTCCTTTGACCGCTATCTTGAGGGAACCTCTAAAAATCTAACCGAGTTTTTAGAGGTGCCCTTGAATAGTATTACTAAAATCAGTATACTTATTTAATGCTAATACCATTATATTTAGTTGGTTCGTTTGTTGAATAAGGGGTTCTCCCGAATTTCAGTTTACAGTTTTTGAAGAAAGGAAAGAGTAATGAGTAAGGAATTTATTACCTATGAAACACTCCGTAATGACGGATTCCGGTTGGCACGCCGTATTTGGGAAGACGGCTTTATTCCAAATGTGGTGTATTGTTCATTGCGCGGAGGCTCATATCTAGGTAATATTCTCCATGAATGGTTTAAAATGACGAATCCTCAAGGCAAAGAACTCCTTTATGCAGCGGTAGTTATGCGATCTTATACAGACAGCGGACAACAAACCAAGATGGTCGTTGACGGTTGGACTCATACTCCTGATCTTTTACAGAGCGGTGATAAGATTTTACTGGTTGACGACATTTTTGATAGCGGTGCTACGATGAATTATCTTGTTTCAGCCCTGCTCAAACACGGTATTCCGCGTAGCGATATAAAAATTGCCGTATATGATTATAAGCTATTTCATGCAAAGGAACGCCTAGAATCTGTACAGCCGGATTACTGGTGCCGTAAACATGATATTCATTCTGAGGCAGATAATACATGGATACACTATATGAGTCATGAGCTGATAGGACTTTCAAAGCAAGAGCTTGAGGAATACTATCTTAAGCAATATCCTGATTTGCGCGAAGTCTTTGAAGGAGTAATTCTCTAGGAGTGTGCGCCATCAAGAAAAATTTTCTTTTTTTCCTGTTCATTGCAGTGGTTACGGTGCTTTCATGCGAAGAAGGGCTTTCATTTCATGTCAATGCGCAATCAAAACGGCATAAGGAGCAAGGCACTAAAGCTGCTCCTTTTAAGACGCTTAGACATGCAGTAGATTCTTTGACAAGATTGTATCATAAAGGCGCATTAAAAGATAAAAAACTCTCTATTTATCTCCATTCCGATCTGTATGAGGAAGAAGCAGTATTACTCAGTATACCTATTACTATTGCAGGTATGGGTGAGACTGTGCTGACCTTTGGAGATAATGCGGGATTTGTTGTATATAATGCTGCCGTGCAGTTCGAAGCCTTGCACATACAGCGCAGTGAATACTATGCAGAGCCGCGTACTGTACCCCTTTTATATGCCGCAGGAGGCAGCATTGCCCTGCAAAAAACCGTAGTACAAAGCATCGAAGGCGGAGAAGTGATTATGCTTCATAATGCATCCTTTATATGTAAAAATTCACGTATACGTTCATCGCAGTCTGCACAGTCGATAGTAATAAGCGGAAAAAACAGCACTATAATTGTAGAAAACACACAGTTATTTTCTTTAGGACTCACTGCAACCGCCATTTTATTGGTAGAAAGTGAATGCAGTCTTGCACACGTGTACTGCGAACTTGTTCCCCAACACGGCGGACAAGCTGCCGTGTTAAAAAATACCCAGCTTGAAGCCGCTGATTGCACATTTGTGTGTGTAAAAGGGCGCAGCATTGCAGCACAGACAGCTATTTTTTGCGATGCAGCCTCTCACGCAGTCTTACATACACCGCCTGTCTTATCAGGGTTTGCGCAGGCGATTGCATGCAAATAAGGTAAAAAAAGGAGACTCGCTATGATATGCGGGATTGATGAAGCAGGCAGAGGATGTTTAGCAGGTCCTGTATGCGCTGCGGCTGTTATTCTTCCTGAAACGTTTGATATTCCTTTCTTAAATGATTCAAAAAAACTGTCTGAAAAAAAACGGGAACAAACACGGGCTGCTATCCTGAATCAGGCGTTGTTTTGGCATATCGGTTGGGCATCTGCTGAAGAAATAGATCGGATAAACATTTTGCAGGCAACATTAGCAGCAATGGAAAGAGCCTTTTCCGGTATGCTGGAAACAATACAGCATGAAGCTTTTCCATTAGGCGATCAGTTCAAAATTATTGTTGATGGAAATCAAATTCCTCCTATAGAAGGAGATTATTCTATTTGTGCCGAACCGAAAGCCGACGCTGTATATCCAGCGGTTATGGCTGCTTCAATTTTAGCAAAAACATCCCGCGATCATCTCATGTACACATATCATCAACGCTATCCCCAGTACCGTTATGATCTGCACAAAGGCTACGGAACAGCACTCCATCGCCGGCTCATTGCACAATACGGAAACTCACCTATTCAGCGGCATAGCTTTAAAATACGCCATAGCATAGAGGCTGCCCTTTAAAAACTAAAAGTTTTGGAGGCATGCGTTGTCCTCAGGTTTTCATTAAGCTTGTTAAGGGCATGGAGAGCTATCCAAAAACTGAAAGTCTATATCGCATCTGTCCAAGATAAATTCATAACACGAACTCCTGTTGAGAAGAGTAGGAAGACGGCGGCTTGTGTATTACTGGAGGCAGTCAGGCAAACCACCTGAATAGATCATTTCGTTCAAACAAACATACTTTAAGTCCCGTTCCCGATTGTAATCGGCTTATTGGTTTTTTCATCGATCGAAACAACCTTTCTCAGTTGGTAAGGACAGCTCTTTTTTGTCTTTTTTCCGGTAAAGACAATCATTTCATCGGTTGGTATCGTTTTGTCTTTTTAACCTAACGATACCACGAATTACAGGCTTTTTAAACTTCCCATTTTATCTTGGACAGATGTCCGGCTATATAATAAACCGGTCTATCTCCGTTCTTACTGTACGTACTCCGTTTACAGTATCGTGTTGCAATTCGGCAACCGCTTCAACTGCAAGCTTAATGTTCTCCGAATTGCGATTCATGCTCTGCATTGACGCATTAATGTCAGCGGTAATTTCAACAAGTGCTTCCGTTTTCTTTACGATATTGTTGTTATCTTCGTTCATTTCTGCCGCTCCGGTGCGAACATTTTCCGTAAGGCTACGGATAGTCTTAAATGCCTCACTTACCTGTATGCTCTTATCGTACTGCTTATCCATTGCACCGCGGATGGATTTCTGTTCCTCAGTTACGCTATTAATCGCTTGTTTAACATCCTCAAAAGAACGCCCTGCCGTTTTCGATGTTTCAACAACTGATGCGACTGCCGATACCAGCTCTTTCAATGCAGTAGAAATAAATTTCGATTGATCACCTGAATCTTCGGCGAGTTTTCTGATTTCATCGGCTACAACTGCAAATCCCTTTCCAGCCTCGCCTGCATGGGCGGCTTCGATTGCAGCATTCATCGCAAGAAGATTTGTCTGCGATGCAATACTCTGAATAACGCTGTTTGCTTCCGACATTCTATCTGACTTTGTAGAGATGTCAATAATTTTAGCCTGAATTTCGGAAATATTTTTAAACCCGATTTCTGAAGACTCGGTTAACCGCGTAAAATGTACGGCATTATTTTCCAACACATCCGTTACCGACTTGATACTGGCAAGCATTTGTTCAACCGCCTGAAAGCTTTGATTTACACTGTCTGTTTGGCGACCGATAATATCTGTCAAAGCCGAGATGTTTGCCCCGATCCTTTCCATTATTTCCGATACATCTGATATTTCATGCGATTGCACATCCATTTCGCCGATCACTCGACTTACATCCGCATTGATATTGTGCAGTGCAGACTGCGTAGCTGATACGCTTTCTGCAAGCCCTTCACTCGAATGAGAAAGCCCCGCCACCGATTCACGCACTGTCTTCATAATCGTATGGAGCGTTTCAACAAATCCATTAAAGCTCGCAGCTACTTTACCTATTTCATCACGGCTGCTCACCGTAAGGCGCGACGTTAAATCCCCGTCTCCCGTACTGATGTCTGTCAGCTTCAGTGCAAGCTCTTTCAAAAGCATTACCGACTTTAATACCCACAGCGGAATAGCACAGGCAATGACAACAGACGCGGAACAAATAATAATCATCAGTAACCGGAAACGGTGCGCCAGAGAACGCGTATTATCCGTCAGTATCTTATTCTGTTGTTCCTTATAGTCGATAAATGCGTTAATCCTATCAAGCCAGAGCTGAAACGCAGATCGCGCCTGCATCAAAAGAAGCTGCTCCGCTTCGGCGTGCGCGTTGTTTTTTTCGAGTGAGACAATCTGCTGAATCATCGGCATCATCTCCGCCTTGCTCTTTTTAATATCCGCCAACAGCTCCGTTTCTTTTTGCGTATTATTGATGTTCGCGGCAAATATCGAATTGATGGCTTCTTCTGCCTGCGTATAAAAATCTTCAAGATTGCGTATATCGGTGAGTACTGCTTCTTGTTCCCTACTTCCGGTCAGCATGACAAAATCTCTTATCCGTATGGAACGGTCATGAACACTGCCGCGGAAGTTAATAGCATACCGCTGTTTTACCGTATTCACATCGTTAATCTCAGTCAGATTTTTGTTAATTGTATTAATTCTGCTAATACCGATCACCGTAATCGTCAACACCAGTAGTAAGGATGCACCGAAACCGGCTATAATTTTAGTCCGTATATTCATACTTCCTCCAAATAACTCTCTATATTTAAATAAACAACCAACCTATTCGGAAACTTCAGTTTCGGAACAGGATTCCTTGAAATACGATGTCAAAAACCGCATATAGTATAACACATCCGGATGATTTTTGCTACAGGTAGTTATTTTGAAAAATGCACACAAACACAAAAATTACACACTGGGAAAGGAGCTGTCAGTGCCGGCGAAAAAAAGTTGGTTACGTTCGGGACATACCCCATATCTAAAAATCAATACCTCAGTTTTAGATATGCCCACAACTTATCACAGGGAAATCCGCTTTCATTTCCTGATAGCTATTTCTAAAGTAGACGGTACAGCCTGCAATGCTTATTCGGTGTGTTCGGCACCACTTGCTTGCTCTTGCGGTTTCAAATTTTTTTTAATTTGCGCCTTAAAAGAAGGTGCCGCTGCTTTTTTATAGTATGCAACATAAAGTACGAGCTTGAGATATAAAACCAGCACAATAGTAATAGCGATAACTTTCGGGTCAAGAATGACATTTTTGATAAGTAAAACAAGAGTTCCTAAATCCATATATACTATGTATTCGGCAAAACGATAAAAATCTTAAGCTGATTGACAAATTACCGGTACTCGTTACAATATCTCTATGCCGAAATTTGAACGTAAAACAAAAGATGAGCGTATGCAGGAAATACAGCGTTGTGCAAAAGAGGTTTTTCTCGCAAAAGGTTTTCGATGTACTACTATGGAAGATATTGTAAAACATACCAGTTTATCAAAAGGCGGTGTATATCAGTATTATAAAAGCACCAAGTCAATTTTATTCGATATTATGCAAAACGGTAATTATTTTCGATATGAGCGCACTAAATCCTTAATTGAACAACTTGCACAAACAGCCTCTCCTGCAGAAATAATAACACAAGTATGTATGGCAAAACTTTTTGATGAAGTTCCTGAAAAACGGTTGTATTTAATGTTTTTATCGGAAATTCTTTACGATAAAGAATACGAAGACTTATTTTTTAAATTAGAGCATCAAGCATTACAGTTATTTATAAAGAGTTTGAATCTTCCCCCGCAAGAAGAAGAAACTTTTTTCAGCTTTATTTCTACCAAAAGCTATTTTATTTTCAAAATATTAAATGGCATACTCGTTATGCATGAACTTTTTAGCGATAAGCAGCCATTTATAAAAAACAAAGAGGTAATTCATAACATGATTTTTACCGTTATTCAAAATTTTTTTGCTGAGCATCAATACGTAGAAGAGCAAATAAGAAAAAATATGCCGACTGACCCTCTAAAAAGACTTGTGTAAATGACTAAAAACATGATAAGGAGCCTCTAAAAGCCTCAGTTTTTTAGGCATCCCCGCTCCCAATAATAAAACGAGCGGTTTGCTCAATTGCAGAAAAGTCA
>JBQMYN010000024.1:0-25776 GCA_052173475.1 Treponema sp. | reverse complement strand
CAGAATAACCAGAATAACCAGAATAACCAGAATAACCAGAATAACCAGAATAACCAGAATAACCAGAATAACCAGAATAACCAGAATGCCGGCACAGTACTGCCGCCGCACGCACTTGATGATACGGTAAAGAAAGCGATACTTTTCAAACGGCTTACCGATGCCATACTTCAATTTGAAGAAGAAATTGATGTGAGCGATCTTACTATCAGCTGTGCTGCAGAACCTGATAAAGAGCCTGAATACCAAGTATTATACAAAAACTTTGCCGACTGGCTCGATGAGCAAAACATCTTCCTGTTTCACTTGCCCTCACCAAAAAATATTTCTTGTAAATATAAATCGGAGAATCCAAATGAAGCCGCTGTGTACAAGCTTACATATCATGCTTCTGCTGAAACTGCCTACAATGACTACGATCGTATGATCTCTGCGTTTGAAACTTACTATAAAGCGGTAAAAAAAGGTATGACACAGGCGGAAATAAGCTATGCGCTCTATCGGGAATTGGAAAAACGCACTGTTTATGAGGACAATGTAGGATCGAAATACCAACGGACGGTTTGCGGTGCTGTTTTGGATGGAAAAGGTATCTGCGAAGATTACAGCCTTGGGTACAAACAGCTTATGCATGGTGCCGGCATCGAAGTGCGCTGTCTTGAAGGAAATACCCAGTATTCCCCCACTCCGGAAGGAACTATCGCACACATGTGGAATATGGTAAAACTCGGTGATGACTGGTATAACGTTGATGCAACATGGGATGATAATCCCTATCGCGATAAGCCCTATTGCAACTTACGGGCACCCAGTCTCGGAAAGTGGTTCCTAAAATCTAATGATACCTTTTACAGAGTGATGAATCACACCCTTATATACGATAGACTGCGTTCAACTGTTCCATCAGCTTCCAATCGTCAGTATGAAAATCCTGAGTATATTTTTTATGACGGAGATAAAAAAAGCGATCCTTTCTATTATAAAGGTTACTGGTATTATTTCTCGTATGAGGATATGGGGATTTACCGCAGCCGATTTGATGGAACGGATAAAAAACGGCTGTATCAGAAAATGTATCATAGCGATACGGATCTGGCTTATTTTCAATATGCCAAAGTGCACCGTATGGAATTTGGTGCTGACAATATTTACTTTCTCGATTTTGCTAGGCTTGATGGAACGCGTAACTTCGCACTATATGCAATGCCCTATGATGGCGGCGATTCTTCCGTACGGAAAATGGGAGACGCTCCGTCCCCGAGTACACCATTGCGTTCAGAAGATGATAACCCTGATGATGAATCCGCCAGCCTTGCCGTATTGCGTACAGAGATTATGTTTTCTAAAATGAAAGATGCATATTTCCATGGTACAGAAAGCTATTTCGTTGCCCAAGATTCTAAGCGGAAGCACTTCCTCAGCCTGATACAGAAGGCTGAAGAATATGTGAAAACAGCATCGGCTGATGACGATTACGCTGCGGTTCTATACAAGGAACTTCGTGAAGCGCGAAGTGCCTATACAGGTGTACCGACCCGCCAATTGTAGTTACCTTCGTTTGGAAATTTCTGTTTCGGGACAGCTTTCTTTGATTTATTTGCGATTATTATCAGCTATGCGGATGAAGGAGCTTATAAAAGTTAGCCAGAGCTTTTAGGATGCCGATAGTGCAGAATCCCTGTTCTACAGCTTCAAACCGCTGGAAAAAAAATCGACTTTTTGCTATGGTTATAGGGTGAAAAAAGCTTTTTTTCTGCGGCTGTTGCTAGGGATAGCCTGTATACTGGTAGTAAAAACATACATAATTGAAGTGCGGCGTGTTTCAGGAGATTCTATGGAGCCGGCAATTTCCCATGGCGATTTTGTGGTTATCTGGAAATTAGCATACGGCATTCCGCTCCATAGTAATAGGTATGCGCTGCGTTGGAGTACGCCTCAGCACAATGATATTGTTTGCTATGCCATTGAGGGAAAATATGTTATAAAGCGGTGTGTTGAAACAGGAGGCAGTATGCTGACATTTTCTGTTAATCAGGAAAAACCGAGTGCCACCTATGGGTTTGTGCATATAATGTCAAAAAAAGTACCCTTAACGGTACGCCAGTTTAAAAATCTTGGGGGCTTTTTGCAGCCGTATACCCTAAGTATTCCCCAAAATTTTATCCTTGCGCTTGGTGATAATGTCCAAACATCGCGGGATTCCCGTGATTACGGATTTATATCCGTTGATAGCATTCGCGGTAAACTTTTATGGAAATAAATCATTTCATTTCTCAAAAGCGTTTTATTTTTATTCTCGGAGTAATGGTTGTTTCAAGTTCTTTGCTGATTGCAAAGTACGCAAAACAAATGCTTATTGCGAAACCGGAAGAGCAGCCGAGAGCACTCACTCAAGAGCGCGGCGGTATTTTTGATCGGAATGGTAAAATTCTTGCTGCCGCGACAACCTTGTATAATTTATCAGCAAATAAAACGCTTATCACTGATTATACAAAGCTTGCAAGTCTTCTTTCACCGATTATTGAAATTCCTGAAACTACCATTATTGATAAAATCCGCAATATAAATTCAAATTTTTTCTATCTAAAGAAAAAACTCAGTGAAAATGAAAAAGATTTAGTGAAGGATATTATACGTGAGCATAATCTTAAAGGGCTGCGGTTGGATGCCGTTCCTAACCGGATTTATCCTGAAAATGATCTTGCCTCAACTCTTATCGGGTATTTAGGCGATGACGGTAAAGGGCTTGCCGGTATTGAATATTCTTTACAGGATATTTTATCGCCGCCTGAAGACATGCATGGCGGAGGGGGAAGCGGCTATTCCGTTTTTTTAACTATTGACAGTGCTATTCAATATATGTTGCAAAAAATAGCTGAAAAAACAAAAAAAGAAACAAATGCCGAGGCAGTTCTCTTTTTAGCTGCTGATGCAAAAACCGGTGAAATTCTTGCCTATGTGAACGAACCTTCAGCCGATCTTGCGCATTTTACTAAAAGTACTGCGGAAGAACGGTTTGACCGTCCTGCTTATTTTATGTATGAACCCGGTTCTGTGTTTAAAATTTTTACCATGGCTTCGTTTTTAGACCTTGGTACTACCTCAGATACTGATATTTACACCTGCGATGCACAGTTTCTTTTTAAACCTAAGGCGATGAGCGGGCAGCCGGAAATAACCGCCTTACGCTGTTTGCGCCAACACGGGTCAGTCAGACCGCGGGATATTATCCGATTTTCGTGTAATGACGGCATGGCACAAATTGCCGATAAAACCGATGCAAAAGCGTTTGCCGAAAAACTGTATGCCTTTGGATTTGGCGCAAAAACCGGTATAGAGCTGCCGGGCGAAGCTGCCGGACTCTTTGCTCCTATAGAAGCATGGTCAGCACGGACAAAGCATACCATTGCAATCGGGCAG
Organism: Treponema sp.; assembly: GCA_052173475.1. GTDB lineage: Bacteria > Spirochaetota > Spirochaetia > Treponematales > Treponemataceae > Treponema. The sequence goes on along the minus strand of JBQMYN010000024.1, from coordinate 22,356 downwards.
GAAATAGCCGTAACGTCGCTGCAGATTATGCAGGCGGCAACAGCATTTACGAATAACGGGAAAACAGTAAAGTTGAGCGTTCTATCTGAAATTCAAAAAGAAAACGGCCGCCCTGTGTATCGGCATAAACCCCAGTATTTAAAACAAGTTATTTCTCCGGAAACAGCGCAAACGGTATTGGGCTATATGCAGACGGCAGCTGACGAAGGAACCGGAGCGCGCGCATCAATTAACGGAGTTCCCATTGCGGTTAAAACCGGCACTGCACAAATGGCGCATAAAATCGGTAAAGGCTATAGTGCTACCGACTATTTAAGCAGCTGCATCGGTATTTTTCCGGTTGATGATCCTCAAATTATTATTTATACAGCAGTTATCCGCCCTGTTGGACAGACATACGGTGCTCTTATTGCGGCTCCGGCTATTTCAGAGGCAGCAAATGCGATTATCGACTATCGCGGAATGGGGCGGACAAATGCACCGAATGTTACCCATACCGGTCTTATTCAGCCTCATAAAAAAAATCCGATTGAGCTGGGGCATACCATGCCTAATTTGATTGGAAGCCCCAAGCGGCTTTTGATAGAATTGTTAAACCGTCCTGATATTCATGTGCATTTTATCGGCGACGGCTATGTGATAGGACAAATACCGGCACCGGGAACACCGATTACAAAAGGAATGACGATTGAACTCACACTTGAATAATAATGCTGCCGGTGTACACAATTCACCATACTTTATAGAGAACTGCCGGCTTTTTACCCGTCGGTTTCCGGAACTTTCTGTGCTGCTTATGCTTGATACCGCAGAAAAAGCACAGGCAGCATTAGCGGAAATTCCGCCGTACTATCAGCTGGTTCCGCCAAAATCACGGAGCTGTCCTGCTGAATACTATACGCTCACCGTAGATGGTACGGCACTGCATTCTCAATATAATCCTGTAGAAGAAGCACGGCGTATTGTGCAATCGGAATTTTTCCATACGCCGGCAGTACAGCAGTCCTGTGTATTTGCCGGTTTAGGATTAGGCTATCCGGTACTTTGTTATATGGAACAGAGACCGCAGGCAGAAGTCATTATTGTAGAACCGGATAGAGTTGTTTTCCTGTGCTTTTTAGCAGCAGCGTCCCGTAAGGATTTTTTTAACCATCAAAAACTTATCTTGCTTATCGGGATTCCTGCACAAGAAGCTGCCTCAGTATTGATTGAAAAAAACTATACCGGAACGCCTTTCCGCAATGCGGCTGCGGCGGCACTGCAAAAAGAGTACTTTGAACCTTTTTTTGCACTCTTGGAGCGGAACCGTACAAAAAACAGCATTAATGCAAAAACGCTGGAACGGTTCGGTATGTTGTGGTTGCGGAATACTATTAAGAATAAAAGCTGCTTATATACCATGCACTCTATTTCATGCTTTGCCGGCGCATTTCGCGGGCTGCCGGCTGTTGTACTGGCAGGAGGTCCAAGTCTCACTCGTCATCTTACCTATATCGCTCAAAGCAGACAAAATTACCTTATCATTGCAGTGGATACCGCTGTCCGCGCGTGCATACGGGCATCGCTTGTTCCCGATTTTATTCTGAGTTTTGATCCTCAATATTGGAACTATCTGCATACAGCCGGATTAGACACCTCGCAATCAATACTTATCACTGAGGCAGCTGTTTTTCCCGCTGTGTTACGGCAAAAATACCGCGCCGTATTTTTAGCGCAGTCCTCAGTGCCGTTTGTTTCATACTTTGCCCCGTTTGCTGAACAAGAGACAAAACTCGCGGCAGGCGGCTCTGTAGCAACTACTGCATGGGATTTCGCACGGTTTATCGGTGCGGCTACGATTATCATGGCAGGGCTTGATTTAGGCTTCCCCAAAAGCCAAACGCATTTTGCCGGCAGTACCTTTGAAGAAAACAGCCATATACAGGCTGAGCGGTTTTCTCCTGCAGAAACCAGCCGCAGTAGGTCGTTGTATGCGGCATTCCCCGAATTGCGGCAGGGGTACACGGGGCAGCAGGTGCTTACCGATCGCCGGATGCTCCTTTATGCATGGTGGTTTGAAAGCTCCCTTGCAAAATACCCTGAGGTGCATACTTACAATTTACTGCCGGAAGGTATTACCATTCCCGGAATGCCTGCGTGTTCTGCGGATTCTTTTCTTCGCTATACACAGCGTGGGCTATCCCGTAGTGAAATTCGCTCACGTATTCAGGCATACATTGCACAAGCCTATTCCCCTGCCTTTTATACCGGCGAAAGTGAGCGGAAAAACCAGCTGATAAAAAAAAGTGCCGCATTGCTCAATGAAATGGAGATGCTGCGCCGGTATACAGAAACAGCGGTGAGCATTACGAAACTCATAGAACAGACTGTTGGAATGCCGCCACAGCACCTTATCACCCAGCTTGATACTATTGATGCTGCAATTCAGTCAAGTGTGGTAAAAGATATTCTTTCTATTTTATATACTACGGAAGCTGCAACAGCTATGCAGAATAAAACAGTTGCTCTGGAGGTGTATCAAAAACTGCATCTCCTTGCAGATACAGCATGCCGCTTGATGCAAAAATATGCATTATCGTAGGGGCTGATAGTCATGAGGGTATCTGCAAAAACTCAGATATTGACATCCTCAGCCGCATGTTTAATAGGTTGATTGACTGCATTTCGTTTTTATGATAGATTTAGTTACCCACATTATCTGCAATATTTAACATGAAGGTTTAGAAAAGATGAAAACAATTTTTTATAAAGAGCATGAAGCACCCCGCAGTTGGTATGTTATTGATGCTGCCGGAAAGCCTCTCGGTCGTGTGGCAGCAAAAGTTGCCGCAATGGCACGGGGAAAACATAAACCCTTTTATGCCCCGCATCAGGAAATCGGAGACTATATTATTATTATTAATGCTGAAAAAGTAGCATTAACCGGTAATAAAGCAAAAGACAAACTGTATTATCATCATACCGGTTTTCCCGGCGGTTTGAAGTCTGTTAATTTTAATACCCTTGTCGGGAAAAAACCGATTGACCCGCTCTATTTTGCTGTTAAAGGAATGCTTCCGAAAGGTCCGCTTGGACGTAAGCTGCTGAAAAATGTAAAGATTTATGCAGGCAGTGAACATCCGCATTCTGCACAGAATCCTGTAGAAATTGATCTGTAAAATAGGTTATAATTCTCCTGTTTTGGTAGAATTGATTATCTAATCATTGTAACCCATTGTGAATAGAGAGAAGTGTTCATATTATGAAAGTTACCGTTATACTTTTTAGTGCTATTGAGGAGTAGTTCTTGTGAAAAATATAGGAATTGGAACCGGACGGAGAAAAACCTCCGTGGCTCGTGTGTATATTCGTGAAGGTAAAGGGGTTATTACTGTCAATAATAAAAATATGGACGAGTATTTTGCCACCCCTGAACAAATTCAAATGGCAAAGCGTCCTTTGTTTATTACAGCAAGTGATACGCGGTATGATATTATCATTACTGTGTACGGCGGCGGATTAAATGGGCAAGCAGGGGCTTGTTCTCATGGGATTTCCCGTGCGCTTGCACAGGTTGATATTAGCAACAGGTCTTCGCTAAAGGCAAATGGCTTGCTCTCACGCGATTCAAGAATGGTTGAACGCAAGAAGTATGGGCAGCGCGGTGCCCGCCGAAGATTCCAGTTCAGCAAGCGTTAATTTTAGTAAGGAACGGGTCGTTCAAAACCTGAAAACCGTTAGGTTTTTTCTGTAAGGAAATGATTTATTGGGAACTTCTAAAAACTTCAGTTTTTAGAAGTTTTCTTTGAATGCGACTTGTGATGTTTTAATGTAAGTCATTACCATATAAAGACTTACATTAAAACTCGCTATCAGCTGTGCTGATAAGGCATCTTCTAAAAATCTAACCGAGCTTTTTGCAGATGCCCAAACCTGTTCGGAAACTTCCGCTTCTGAACAGGTTTAATACAAGTTCTCTTTAAGGATATTATTGTGATACATACGCTTACCACCTATGAACAGATGTTGTTACGGCTCGAAAAAGCAGCGAAAGCACTCTCATTTTCAGAGTCTGATTATGTTGTATTTCAGCATCCTGAACGTGAGCTGCATGTATCTGTTCCTATTAAAATGGATGACGGTACTATTCGTGTTTTTGAAGGGTATCGTGTTCAGCATTCCACCCTACGGGGACCAGCAAAAGGCGGTATCAGGTACCATCATCAGGTAGATTTTGACGAAGTGAGAACGCTTGCAGCATGGATGACATTTAAATGCGCTGTTGCTGATATTCCTTACGGCGGGGCAAAAGGCGGTATTACCGTTAATCCTGCTCAATTATCCAAAGGAGAGCTAGAGCGGCTTACCCGCCGTTATACTGAGCTGATTGCCCCATTTATCGGATCGCACAAAGATATTCCTGCCCCCGATGTCGGTACAAACGGGAGTGTTATGGGTTGGATTATGGATTCGTATAGCAAACTGACAGGGCAACCCGAACCTGCTGTTGTTACTGGGAAACCGCTTGCAATTGGCGGCTCTCTTGGTCGTACCGAGTCAACAGGCAGAGGCGTAATGATTGCCGTTCTTGAAGCATTAAAAAAATTACACCGCTCTCCTTACGGCTGCTCGGTACTTGTGCAAGGCTGCGGAAATGTAGGGTTTAGTGCTGCGCTCCTGCTCGAAAAACGAGGGTGTGTTATAACCGGTCTATCAGATTCATCTACAGCACTCTATAATCCTGAGGGGCTAAATCTCAGAGAAATTCATACGCTCCTTACAAGCGGAAAAAAGCTTGCGGCATATACCGGACATGCAGAACGATTTTCTGATAGTAAAATGCTTTTAAGCTGCAAAGCTGATATTTTAATTCCGGCAGCATTGGAAAATCAAATTACTGCAGAAAATGCAGAGAGCATACAAGCAGCGATTATTGCAGAAGGAGCGAATGGACCCGTAACTGCTGATGCCGATTGTATTTTGGAACAAAAAGGGGTGTTGGTTATTCCCGATATTCTTGCAAATGCAGGCGGCGTAATTGTTTCATACTTTGAATGGGTACAAAATCTGCAATCATTTGCATGGAAAGAAGAAGAAGTTAATCAGCGGCTGGAAGAAAAGATGCTTTCTTCATTTGAAACAGTTTGGCAGCTAAAAGAGCAATACGGTACCTCGTTCCGAATTGCAGCATATATCCGCGCCCTGCAATTACTTACTGAATCTTTAAAAATTCGCGGAATGTAAAGGCTGCTTTTTTATTGCGATACGTATTGCAGCATCTCTAGGGCATCTGCAAAAAACTCGGCGAGCTTTTAAAGGTTCCCCTTACTCGAATTTTAAAACAGTATTATACAGAATGGTTATAGTTCTCTCCCTCTACTTGATAAATCTTTATCTATCGAGTACACTGATATACAAGGAGCTTAATATATGACAATACATAATCTCATGGAAGACTTCGTATACACAGAAGTGAATAAGGTATTTGATGCCGCAAAAGATAAAAATGAATCATGGTTTACGTGTAGCTGTTTACAGTGCCGGCTGGATACTGTTTGTTATGTATTAAACAGAATAAAACCGCGCTATACAACGTCGGGAAGAGGTATGGCGCATTTTATGCATTTTGATCAGGCTGAAAAAAATCAGCTCATTGCCGATATTTCAATTTTAGCATTTGAAGGCATGAAAATGGTACTTGCAACACAACGCCCTCATTCAGCATCGGAAAAAGCATTACCAAGCGGTCCTGTGTTTAATTTCCCGACAATTACCGGACGTATTGTGGATGGGCAAACATTTACGCCGGTATATGATCTTCCTGTTTCGTTATATTTAGAAAGTACACTTGTTGCGCAAATAAATCATCTGTGGGAAAATCCGTATATTATTTCCAGTAAAACACCGGGGACATATACGTTCTGGCCATTCCCCAGCGTCGCAGAAGCTGCCGGTGATAGACGGATTTTCAATTTCTTCATTCATGCTGAACAAGAAGGCTACGATCCTATTCACTATCATTTTAAGCTTGGATTGACGAGCGATTTTTCAGCAAAAAAAGATCTTGATGCTGATAATTGTCATCAATTACCTGACTTATATTTATTTAGTAAGGTCTAAGCTCTTTTTATCAGCATAGCTCGTAGCAAGGGGCGATTCGGAAAGCACTTTGATTTTGAAACATCCCCGTATATGGTAAGGAGTATATATGAAATTCATTTTTTTAGGTCCGCCCGGAGCGGGAAAAGGAACGCTCGCGTATCAGGTGTCAAAAATATACGGTATTCCGCATATTTCAACAGGAGATATGTTCCGCGCTGCAATTAAACATCAAACGGAGCTTGGAAAAAAAATCCAGCAGATTATTAATGCAGGGGGATTAGTTGATGACGAAACAACGATCGCCCTTGTGAAAGAGCGGTTGAGTAATGCTGATACTGTACGCGGCTTTATTTTAGACGGCTTTCCCCGTACTGTGATACAGGCTGAGGGTTTAGCAACGTTTTGTACTCTTGATGCCGTTGTCAACTTTGATATTCCCGATGCAGCAGTTATTACACGTCTTTCAGGCAGACGGCTCTGTGCTGCATGTGGAAAGAGTTTTCACATTGAGTTTATGAAGCCCAAAATAGAAGGTGTTTGTGATGATTGTAAGGGTGAACTCTATATCCGTGAAGATGATAAAATAGAATCCATTACCAAACGGCTTGAAATGTACCGAGTACAAACAATGCCGCTCATTGATTTTTATGCGGAAAAAGGGCTTTTAAAAAGTATTGATGCACAGCCGTCTGTTGATGAAATTGTAAAAAACTTTGTGCATCTGTTTCCGAATACTGCCTGTTCAGTCTAGTATGAAACCGGTAGAGTACGCACTTGATGATGACATTGCCGCTATCGCGACAGCACTTGCGCCAAGCGCATTGGGAATTATACGGACATCGGGAAGCAAAAGTATTGAGCGGCTTGTGCCGTATTTTTCCCGTCCGAAAGCATTGCTGAATGCGGGCGGACATACGCTGGTATACGGCTGGCTGCATGATAACGGTATAAAAATTGATGAAGTTATTTTGTGTGTATACCGTTGCCCCAAAAGCAATACCGGAGAAAATGCCGTTGAAATTATCTGCCACGGCGGTACTCATCTGGTGAAGGCAGTGTATGGACTGTGTCTTAAAGCAGGGTTCCGTGCAGCGGAACGCGGTGAGTTCACGTTCCGCTCATTTATTCATGGAAAAACCGATTTAACCAGAGCCGAGGCAGTACGCGAAATTATTGATTCAAAGACTGCTGCTGCACGGGAGAAAGCAGCAGGACGCTTAGGCGGAGCAGTATATCAGGAAATAGAGCGTATTAAAAGTGCTGTTTTGTCCGCGCTCGCTGCATTAGAAGTGGGTATAGAATACCCGGAAGATGAGCAAACAATTGCCGATAGTTTTAATATAGCACTGTTGGAGCAACCGCTTGCAGCATTAAGCAGGCTTGCAGCATCGTGGCAAAGTGAAAAAATATATCAAAATGGGGTAAAAGTTGTACTCGCTGGGAAAACAAATGCAGGAAAGTCGTCTTTATTCAATGCACTGCTTAAAGAAGATCGTGCTATCGTATCAAACATACATGGCACTACCCGCGATTGGATAGAAGCAGCACTGGATTTTAATGGTATACCGGTTATTCTGTATGATACTGCTGGTATCCGTGCAACAGACGATACTGTTGAAGTGCTTGGTGTACAACGCACGGTTGAACTGGTATCTTCAGCAGATATTGTACTCTATCTGATTGATGGAACTGTGCCGGTAAGCAGCGAAGATGCAGGCTTTATTAAAACTGCTCAAGTTCCGCTGATTATTATCCGCACAAAAGCTGATGAGTCAGCCTTTACCCCCCAATTGGATAGCTGCAATTTTGAGCTGCCGATTATCTGTGCGAGTGCTAAAACCGGGGAAGGAATTGACCGTCTTATTACTGAGGTGGTCAAGTTAGTTACTGTTGGAATACAGTTGGCAGATTCTACAGTATCGCTTGGTACAGAACGGCAAAAGAGTGCCGTTTGCGAAGCAGCAGCTATCCTTCAACATGCTGCTGATGCGGTAACGGTCGGTTTTCCGCTTGATGCCGTAGTACAAGACCTAGAAGATGCCATACATATTTTAGGTACAATAACCGGCGAAGTGCGCTCTGATGATATTCTTGATAGAATATTCTCTGATTTTTGCGTAGGGAAATAGCAGCAGCCAACTTTTGGGGTACCTCCATTAATTTTGAACGTATCGGTCTATTCGATAACAAAATTATCGGATAGGACTAATCTATGTTCTGTTTTGTTCGATACTTAGAGTATGAAGAAGATTATTGTGTATGCATGCTGTATGCTCTTTTTTATTATACCGCTTTCCGCATCTGATTTAGAACTTGAGCAAAACGATCTCGCAGTTATTCAGGACCCGGCGGGAGCGGGGTATCATTTTTATATTCGTAAAAAACCAGACATTGCTTCGGTACTTATCACAGAGACAACAAAAGATCCTGAAAAAAGACTCGATAATTTTGCCTACCGTTCTCCGCAATACAATCCAATTAACGGGGACGAAAAACGTATGTTGAACGGCAAAGAACTGTCAAATAATAGTAAAAATTTATACAGCTTGGTCGATTCCACACCCGAAAAGGATACCCCGCTTGGTGACGCATTTCATATCTGGGTTCCGTATATTATTGTGTACGGGTATGAATGGAGCAGACACGGTGAAGTACAGGTTTTGGACGGTACTTTTTTTAACATACGGACATTTGAAAAACCCTATGCAGATTACAATGGCAGTTTTATTGACAATCCTTTTGTGCTGCGTGTAACACAAAAAACAGTGAATACTGCTGAGAAAGGCTCGTACAGCGGTCTTGCAGTACAATCATTTTCCCAATTAGCGCGGCTAAGCGGAAACAAGCTGATTTATGCCGATACTGTTGACACCATTATACCGGCAATTGAGGTTGTACTGCGTCCGAATAAGAAAAAATGTATTGACGTTGTATTTGTTATTGATGCAACAGAAAGTATGCAAGATGATATTGATAAAATTAGAACATCAATTAAACATTCATTAGAAGAAACACTTAAACAGTATCATGCTGCCCGTATTGCGCTTGTTTTATACAAAGATTATAATGATGACTTTCTGGTAAAAACAGCTTGCGGTTTTACAGAAGACATTACGCAGTTTATGACAGTGCTGAACAGCTTTAAAGTGTTCGGAGGAAGAGATATTCCAGAGGCAGTGTATGAAGGACTGCATGAGGCCTTACAGCTTGATTGGACAACCGATAAAAATAGCGACAAACGCTTAATTTTGATAGGTGATGCCCCGCCGCATCCGCGTCCTCAAGGCAAAATAACACAGGCAATGGTTATGGAAGAAGCTCAGCAAAAAGAAGTACGGATTTCTTCAATTATTTTGCCGCACAGTCTTGCGTATTAACGCTAGTAGCTCTATTCTAAACCAATGGATGGAAGTTTTACATTTTAGGGCATCTCTAAAACTCAGGTATAGATTTTTAGGGGTTTCCTTTAGTTTTTTGGAGGATATATGCGTATACTCGTTATCGGTGGTGCCGGTTATATCGGCAGCCATGTTGTACAAGCACTGTTAGATGCCGGACATTCAGTTACTGTTTTTGACAATCTTTCATCGGGGAAACTATGCAACTTATTTCCTGAGGCAGACTTTATTGCAGGAGATACCCGACACCATGATGATATTGACGCTGCTTTTGCACGGGGTTTTGATGGAGCGGTTTATTTGGCGGCATTCAAAGCTGTTGGAGAGTCAATGATTCACCCTGAGAAATACTCGCTCAATAATATTTCAGCAACCATGAATATCCTCAATGCAGCGGTACAGCATAACTGCTTACGGTTTGTATTTTCCTCGTCGGCAGCAGTCTACGGTACGCCGGACTATTTACCGATTGATGAAAAACATCCTAAAAATCCTGAAAGTTATTACGGCTTTACAAAACTTAAAACTGAAGAGTTCTTGCAGTGGTATGATACCCTAAAAGGCTTAAAATTCGCCTCGCTGCGTTATTTTAATGCCGCAGGATATGATCCGGTCGGACTTGTTAAAGGACTCGAAAGCAATCCTCAAAATTTGCTGCCTATTATTATGGAAGTAGCAGCGGGCATCCGCTCTGAACTACATATTTTCGGCAATGACTATCCAACACGAGACGGCACCTGTATTCGCGATTATGTGCATGTGAGCGATCTTGCAAAAGCGCATGCCGATGCACTGCGCTATATTGATGAAAAAAATACCAGCTTAACAGTGAACCTCGGTAGTGAAACCGGCATTACTGTAAGCGAAATGCTCGAAGCGGCACGAAAAATAACAGGAAAGCCCATACCGGCACGATTTGTAGACCGCCGTCCCGGCGACCCTGCTGAACTTTATGCAACAGCCGCTCTTGCCCGCGAAACAATCGGCTGGAATCCCCAATATTCAGATGTACATACCTTAATTGAATCTACATGGAATATGTATAAGCATCTTCAAAAATAGCTGCGGTGGTTTATTCTGCATTCTTCATGGTACATCAGCATAACATCGCAAATTAAATCTATGAAAAACCTGTTCGGAAATGTTGGTTTTGGAACAGGCTTAATTGAGTTTCTGCTGCCGTTGCATTTTTTGGTTAATTGATTTAGAATACTGCTATCGCACATAGCAAGAAGTATGCTTATATGATCTTCGGAGATTGTGTTAATTGCGGTGTTTGCGAAAACGAATGTCCGGTACGTGCAATCAATGAGGCAGGATAAACTGTTGGGAAACTTTCATTTTGGAATCGGTTCCCTTGAAATGAGATGTTCGCTTAACGTTTTAGCTTTCGCCTAAAACGTTCAAATTTGTATCACCGCCATCCGCTGCAGAACTAGCCGGAACTCGTCAACCTGCTCCACAGCGGAAGTTATTGAACATGTTGACGAGTTTCCGGTAAATCAACAGAAAAAAACTTTTTTACAAAAGAAGGAGATTAACCAGATGAAGCCTAGCCCCCCCCCCCCCCCCTAATTGGTAATAGCGAGATGCTAATTTGTAATCGGAATATACACCTCCTAAGGTTTAGTATCCAAGGAGGTATATAAATGGCTATAGCACTACGATTTTCACTTCGTAATAAGTTTCTCTGTATTTTTGGAATACTCATTTTAATAATGGGGGTATTGCTTGCTGTTCTCGCAGTAACGGTAGGTGAAAAAGCTATTATTAAAAATGTAGAACAGCAATTGAGTATGAAAGCTCAAGATACTGCGGAACTCGTTGATAGTAGGCTTGAGGCTTTATTGCAATTCCTCCAAGGTATTGCGGCAAATCCAGACCTGCAACGAACTGACATATCTATGCGCCAAAAGGTTGCAATTATTAACACTGGTATACAACGCAACAAATATATCGAATTATTCGGTATTGGTGATTTAAAAGGTGATTTCTACGATTTATCGGATAAAGTTCTTTCAGGAGCTGATCGTGATTGGTTTCAAGCTGCTGCCGCGGGAAAAAGTTTTATTGCACCCCCTCGCGTAAGCCGCGCCTCTAAAAAAATACAAATACGGATTGCCATTCCTATTTTTGATACAAACAATACCGTTGTTGCTGTATTAACTGTAGCAACGAATAAAAAAATACTTACCAACGGCATCAATGATATAGTAATTGGAGCAACCGGCTATTGTTATGTTGTTGATCATACAGGTACCTTTGTTGCGCATAAAGACGAAGAACTCATTATAAACTCTGTAAATATCATTGAAAACGCAAAAAAAGATGCTTCACTGCAATCGCTTGCTCATTTTATGCAATATGTCTTAGATAATGATACAGGCATCGGCTCATACCATTTTAAAAATGAAAGGCGAATAGCCGCTTTTGCACTACTCAAAAAGGCAAATTGGAAAGTTATTATTACTGCCCCAATAGATGAGTTTTTGACAACGATACAGATGCTGAGATATTTAATGTATGGAAGCGGATCGGCAATTTTATTGCTCGCATTGATAATTGTTTTCTTTATTACGCGTGCAATGGTCAAACCTATTCAAACCGCTGTATGCGCCTTAAAGAATATAGCGCAGGGTGAAGGCGATTTAACAGTCCGTTTACCGGTAAACGGTAACGACGAGATTACTGACTTATCCGAACACTTCAATAAAACGATTGAAAAAATCGGTACTTCTATTCAGCAAGTTGATGTTAATACAAATCTTATGGAAGATATTGGGACTGAACTTGCAAGCAACATGGCGGAGACAGCGAGTGCGGTACACCAAATCAGCGCAAATATCGAGACTGTAAAACAGCAGGCGCATACGCAGGCTGCCAGTGTTACTGAAACAGCTGCTACGGTGGAAGAAATCATCAGAGCTATCAAACAACTGAATAGCAGCATTAAAAACCAAACGGCAAGCGTTGCTCAATCTTCTGCTTCGATAGAACAAATGGTTGGTAACATTGCCTCTATTGGACAGACGCTCAGTAAAACGGATGATGCTATTAAAGTACTTACGTCTGCTACCGGCGACGGCAAAGCAACACTCATTACTTCAAATTCTGTAACACAAAAGATTGCTGAGGGTTCCGGTTCGCTGATGGAAGCATCAAGTGTTATTCAACATATTGCCTCGCAAACAAACCTTTTAGCAATGAACGCTGCAATAGAAGCTGCTCATGCGGGAGAAGCCGGTAAAGGCTTTGCTGTTGTTGCGGATGAAATTCGTAAGCTTGCTGAAGATTCAGCAGTACAGGGAAAAACAATTACTGCAACGCTGAAAACTTTATCAGAAGAGATCGAAACGCTTTCTGCCGCTTCTCAAACGGTAGAGGAAAAATTTAATGTGATTTTTACACTTGCTGAGCAAGTAAAAGAAATGAGTGCCCGTCTTACAGAAGCGATAGATCAACAAGAAAACGGAAGTAAGGAGATACTGACTGCTATGAAAACTATCAGCACTGTAACGCAGGAAGTACAAGCAGGATCGGAAGAAATGCTGAAAGGCGGAGAGAGTGTTGCGGAAGAGATGCAAAAACTTAGCGGGCTTACCTGCATTATTACTGAAAGCATGAACGAAATGGCATCCAGTGCTGTGCAGATTAACAACGCTGTGCATGAAGTAAACGAAATTACACAAAAGAATAAGCGGAGTATTGAAGCACTTTCCGCTGAGGTAGGAAAATTCAAAGTCAGTTAGGGGATATTTTTCTTTTTTCCGATAAAAAGAAAATGCCCTGTCAGGAAAAGTGACCAACCTAATCAGAAGCCGCTGAAACGTCCGAATGCTTCTTGTAATATCATTTTTTATTTTGGTTCAGATTTTTTATAATGCGGAATCCTTGCATCGGCAATGACATCCCTTTTAACAAGAGTGTCATATACGTGTATCAGAATGGCATTTTTAAGTAGTTATAATGCGAAATTCTTAGTGTTATAATGCCAAAGCATTGCCGATTCTCTTTTTTTTGCGTACTTTTATAGTATGAATATTGATAAATATACCATTAAAGCCCGCGATGCAGTGCAAGAAGCAGTATCGTTGGCAGAACGTGAAACTCATAGTCAGGTGGAAACAGAGCATCTTTTATATACCCTTTTGCAACAAAAAGACGGTATTGTTCCGCCGCTTATCGAGAAAATAGGGGCGAATGCAGAGCAGCTGCTTAATGCGCTTGATGCTCTGCTTGATAAAAAACCGCGTGTTACCGGAGATTCCGCACATGTGTATATTTCTGCGGCTTTGTCGAAAATATATGCTCATGCGGAAAAAGCGGCGGCTTCTTTACGCGATGAATACGTATCTACTGAGCATTTGCTGCTTGCATTGACAAATACTAGCGATGCCGCCGGTGAGCTGCTTCATAGCTATGGTATTACATATAACACGGTACTAGCGGCACTTAAAGAGGTTCGCGGTAGTCAGCGCGTTACCGGCGAAGATCCGGAATCAACATTTAATAGCTTGGAAAAATACTGCCGTGATCTTACAGAGCTTGCTCGTCAAGAAAAAATCGATCCGGTTATCGGTAGAGATGAAGAAATTAGGCGTGTGATGCAAGTGCTTTCCCGCCGTACTAAAAACAATCCGGTATTGATTGGAGAACCCGGTGTTGGAAAAACAGCTATTGTAGAAGGTTTAGCCCGCCGTATTGTGTCAGGAGATGTTCCGGACAGCCTCAAGGATAAGCGGCTTTTATCATTGGATTTGGGGGCTTTGGTTGCCGGTGCAAAATTTCGCGGTGAGTTTGAAGAACGGCTTAAAGCTGTTATTGCGGCGGTACAGCAGTCTGACGGGGCAATTATTCTTTTTATTGACGAGCTGCATACCTTAGTAGGCGCAGGGGCAAGCGAAGGGGCAATGGATGCTTCTAATCTGCTTAAACCAGCACTGGCACGCGGCGAGCTACGCGCTGTCGGGGCAACAACGCTCAATGAATACCGCAAATATATCGAGAAAGATAGCGCATTAGAGCGGCGGTTTCAGCAAGTGTTCTGTGCCGAGCCGACTGTTGAAGACACTATCGCGATTATGCGCGGGCTGCAAGAAAAGTATGAGGTACATCATGGTGTGCGTATTAAGGACGAGGCATTGATAGCGGCAGCCGTATTGTCTGATCGGTATATTACGACTCGCTTTCTTCCTGATAAGGCCATTGATCTTGTTGATGAAGCGGCGAGCCGTTTGAAGATGGAGATTGAAAGCCAGCCGGTTGCCCTCGACACCGTAGAGCGTAAAATTCTTCAAATGAATATCGAAAAAGTTTCTCTTTCCAAAGAAAACGATCCTGCTTCTATGGAACGCTTGGAAAAACTTGAGCAAGAGCTTTCCAATCTAGCGGAAAAACGGAATGCTATGCAGGCGCAATGGCAAAATGAAAAAAGTAGGATTAATGAATCCCGTGCTTTGAAAGAAGAACTTGAGCAGCTCCGCCGCGCTGAAACCCAATTTATCCGTGACGGGAATTTAAATAAAGCGGCAGAAATAAAATATGGACATATACCGGAGCTTGAGAAAAAGATTGCAGCAATTACTGCTGAACTTAAAAAGAAAAGCGGCAGTGCGGGGCAGTTGTTACGTGAAGAAGTTTCTGAAGAAGATATTGCCCGTATTGTGTCTATTTGGACAGGTATACCGGTCGCGAAAATGCTGGCAAGTGAGCAGCAAAAATACCTCGCCTTGGAAGAAGTGCTGCAAAAGCGTATTGTTGGGCAAGATGAGGCAGTGCGGGCTGTTTCCGATGCAATCCGCCGTAATAAATCAGGATTATCTGATCCGGCGCGACCGCTGGGCAGCTTTTTATGTATAGGTCCTACCGGTGTTGGAAAAACAGAGCTTGCCCGCACCCTTGCAGATTTTTTATTCAATGATGAAAAAGCGTTGACCCGCATTGACATGAGCGAATACATGGAAAAACATTCAGTTAGCCGCTTGATAGGTGCTCCTCCCGGCTATGTGGGGTATGACGAAGGAGGGCAATTAACCGAAGCCGTCCGCCGCCGTCCGTATAGTGTTGTTCTGTTTGATGAAATAGAAAAAGCACATCCTGATGTGTTTAATGTTTTTTTACAAATCCTTGATGACGGACGGCTTACAGACGGGCAAGGAAGAGTGGTTGATTTCCGTAATACGATTATCATTATGACCAGTAATATCGGTTCTGACTATATCTTAGAAGCAGATACACCGGAATCGATTACTGAAAAAATAAAAGAGCTGCTGCATCAGCACTTCCGCCCTGAGTTTTTAAATCGTATTGATGAACTGCTTACATTCGGTAGATTAGCAAAAGAACATATACGGCGTATCGTAGATATTCAGCTTGAAGCAGTGGCTAAACGTATGGCAGCCCGCCGTTTACAGCTGAGTGTATCTGATGCCGCAAAAGACTTTTTGGCAGAAAAGGGCTATGATCCATTGTATGGGGCGCGCCCTTTAAAGCGGACTATTCAAACTGAACTGGAAAATAAGCTTGCCAAGGAATTACTATCCGGTACATTCCCTGAAAATGCTATTATTTCTGTTACGACAGATGGGGCGGCACTACTGTTTGCACAGCAAACCGGCGAATAACAAGCTTAACGGCAGGGAACGGGGATGTCATTGTCGGCATCAGCACAGCTGATAGCGATATTATCAGCTGTGCTGATAGAGATGATATTGACAACTATGGAGGTGTCAATGCCGATTGGTTTTTCAACGCTTGCAGTCTGTGCTTTACTGCCGGTATTCAGCTGTTTTATGGTACAGACAATTTCTCCGATGCTGCCGCCGTTTTAGTAACGTGTGCTGCTTGGGCGGGTGTTTGTTGTGCAATGTATTCTTGGAAGCAAAAAATCAGCTATATTTAGGCTCCTGCATAGTAGTCCCGTAAGAACGATGCATAATAGTCAGAAAAGCGATCTTCTGCTATTGCTGCCCGTATATCTGCAACCATACGGTGCAAAAATGCAAGGTTATGATAGGTGGCAAGCATCGAATAGAGAATTTCTTTACTTCTAAACAAATGCCGGAGGTACGCCCTGCTGTAATTTCTGCATACTTTACAAGTACAATGAGGATCGATAGGGCTAAAATCAAACTCATATTCCTTTTTCTTAATTGAAATTGCACCGTAGCGGGTAAAAAGGTTGCCGTTACGGGCATTGCGCGACGGCAAAACGCAATCAAACAGGTCAACCCCGTTTTTTACTGCTTCGAGAATGTAGTCGGGCGTTCCGATTCCCATAACGTACAGCGGTTTCTGCTTGGGAATACGGGCAGCCGTAAACGCTAAAAATGATTTATATACTTCATCCGGTTCACCTACGGAAAGCCCGCCAATAGCAATACCGCGGGGATCAAGCTCCATCAAAGATTCTATACTCTGTATACGCAAGTCTTCAAAAAAACCGCCCTGCACAATAGGGAACAAACTCCCTTGATAGCACTCATCAGTTGTATGCCACTGTTTCATCGCACGTGCTGCCCATGCGGTTGTAAGTGTCAGTGCTTTCTCCGTTTCTTTTTTTGAAATACCGTAAGGCGAGCAAATATCAAGCTGCATTTGTATATCGCTATTAAAACCTGCTTGGACATCAACCGCAATTTCCGGACTCAGGAATCGGCGGCTTCCATCAATATGGCTTTGGAACAGTACCCCTTCGTTGGTAATTTTGCGCAGCTTTGACAGCGAAAACACTTGAAACCCGCCTGAATCCGTTAAGAAGTTTTTATTCCAGCCTGAAAACCCATGTAAGCCGCCTGCCTGCCGGATCACCTCGAGACCAGGGCGCAAAAATAAATGATAGGTATTTGCAAGGATAATTTCAAACCCAATTTCGTGTAAATCATCTTTTGTCATACCTTTTACCGTTGCGCCCGTACCAACCGGCATAAAGGCAGGAGTGCGGACATCGCCATGCGGTAGACTAACAATCCCTGCCCGCGCAGCAGACTGAGCGTCTTGGTGTAACAGTGTATAAATCGTTTTGGTTTCTTTCATTGTGTACTTCCTAATGTAAGGTCATCTAGGGGCTGTCCAAAAACTTTAGTTTTTGGACAGCCCCTTAATTTTAAACTCGCTATCTATCAGCTGTGCTGATGAGGATGTCATTGCCAGATGCCGTTTATGCAGTCAATTCCACAGTAATAGCCGCTTCCCATTTGCTGCCTCTCCGTTCAAAAACCGTGATGTTATCAACCGGAAAGTCTCTTACAAGGTTTAGTTCGTTCATCATCCGGAGAGCCATTGTCATTACGCCCGCAGGAATATCCCGATTTGAAACAGTTGCATGGGGCTGAAATGCTCTAGTGTCTTTTTTAATACAGTATGGGCAGACATTCAATAGCACTTTTACCGTTTCATCACGCAGCTTTGTCCAAGCATCACTGCCAACTACGTTTGCAAAAAGAGTTCTATCTCCAAATGCATCAAAGTTATCTATATGAGCTGTAAAAGCGAATCCCTTAGGCACAATTTCTTTTTCAATAGCACTTATTAAATCTGCTGTTGAATAGCATTCCTGTAATCTGAAAGGCGGCACAAGTGTAACATGAATTGGAGTTCCATGTCCGGACTTGCAGCCGTAAGTCTTGTGCATATAACGGCGGCAATTTTCAAGAGTAAAAATTATATCCTCCGGCAGTAGAATGCCGATAAAATGTGTTTGTTGAGGAAAATTATTTCGCTTCATTTTTACGATTATAGCATAGAATCTCTTATTATTCTATTTCTTTTGTTGATAATCTTAATATCTGCTTGTTTTTGATTGTGCAATCAGACTAGAAATAATATAACGGGCATCTTTAAAAACTCAGGTATAGATTTTTAGAAGATGCCTTATCAGCATAGCTGATCACGAGTTCTAATGTAAGTCGTTATGCAGTAATGACATCAAAACCGCCATGGATGGCGGTGGTTCTAAGCAGTACCGAGTTTTTTGCTAGAAAAACCAATACTGTTTGGAATCACTGACCTATTGTCAGTACAACGGGCGGCGGATAAGTTGCATAAAAAAGGGAATTGCGTTAGCAATGACCGCCCCAAGTAACTTTCGTGACAAAACAAATGCCAGGTTGAAGCGGCAGTTAGGCGATTTTTTCTTTGGTTAAATATTTTGATGGAATTATTAAATCATTAAATAAGCTTTCAGAATAAAAAACGGGATTATTTATATATTCCATCAAAGATTGTGCTACAAATTTCGCTAAATTTACAGGAACTGCATTACCTATTATTTGTTCCAAATCTGTTTTAGTTCCTTCAAATATAAAATCTTTTGGAAATGTTTGTATAAAACTCCTTTCCTTTGTTGTTAAAGGGCGAATATCTGATAAATCAATATTCTGCGGATCACAACTATTAGTTTTATAGCCAGGAGGAATTGGTCTATTAACACCTCTTATCGTTGGACTTGGTTCATCTATACTGAAAATACCACGCCTATTATAATTACGCGGATAGCGATAATAATAATTTACTCCTAAAGAATTTCCTAAATAATCTCTAATTGTCATTTCTTTTGAATTAAGATTTCTTTGTAATTAAGATTTCTTTGTAATTAAGATTTCTTTGTAATATGGATAATAAAAAATTATTTTCAAACTCCAATCCTCCTATGAGAAAAAATCTTAGTCTCGATTGCGGTACATTACAATATGCGGCATTAAGTATAACTGCTGTTAAACCATAACCATAATTAGAAAATTGATTAATAACATCCCTTAAAATATAGCTGGATACGATTCTATCAACATTTTCCATGACAAAATATTTCGGTTTATATCTACAAACAATATTAGTATAATGATATGTTAAATCAGCTCGTCCTCTTGTAATATCTCTTTTACCTGCACTTGAAAAATCCTGACATGGAGGTCCGCCAATAAGTATTTCAGGATTAAACTGCTTTAGCAAAGATACAATTCGCACTTCATCAGTAATATCTTCTTCTAAAGCTTTATGAGAAAAATTTTTTTTATAAACATTAAGTGCTTTTTCCCATTTATCAATTCCTAAAACAACTTCATAACCAGCTTGAGAAAAACCTGAAGATAAGCCACCACAACCACAAAATAAATCTACACATCTCATAGAAAGAGCGCCGGAGAATTATATATTATTGCATCAAAACGTCGTTCTGGGCTTAATAAATTTTGACCACCGCCTAAAATTATATTTTTTATTTCAGATTTTTTTATTCTTGGAAGAGTTAAATTTTTTGATGATATAAACTTATTTGTAATATTTCCTGACGATGCAAATGCTTTATCATTTTTTGTATTAAAAGATAATTTTGAAGATTTGCCTTCTGTTTTCCACACAGGTTGAAGTAAAATTGATTGTTGATTAATTTCATTTTCAAGTGAGATTTCTAACAAAATCCTATTTATATTTTCCAAATAAGGAAGAACTTCATTAGGCTCTGACCACCATTTGGTGCTATAAAATTTACACCTAATTTTTTATTCTTAATGGATAAATAATTTAAATCTAAATTTTTTGAATCCATATAACAAACTAAAGATGCAGGAAAACTTGAATTAAATTGATTTTTTCCCCATGTATCAGCGTTTGAAAAATCTCTGTTAGAATTTTTAATACCATATAAACAAGGTTTCATATACAAAATATATCACAAATTCAAATTTATTATAAGCACCTCAAAGAGGTGTCCGCCTAACAATGTTTCGTCGATGAGAAATGTACAAGGAAGTACATTTTTCATCTCAATATCACAAATTAAATCTACGGAAAACCAGTGAGCAAAGCTCACCTTTAAAAACGGAAGTTTTTAGAGGTTCCCTATCATATATTTTCTAATCTTTCTAATTCGTTAATCAAATCTTTATCCAGCTCCTGATTAATGAACTCTTCTTTTATACTTGCAATAAATCTTATATCCATAAAGAGATGCGAAAGTGTAACTAATAAACCGCCTATATCTAAGTTCTTAGGGTTTTTAGTAATTACAGTCTGAATTATATTACTTGTTGAAGCTATCGAATTTGATATTAAAAGAATTTTTCGAGTTCTTACTTCATATAAATCTTTATCTATTTTGTGTTTATTAAATAAGCCATGAACCAAGGCTATAATCATATCAATAAATATGGATATACCGGCAGAAGCACCTACAATTTTCAAATCCCTTGAAAAACAAAGTGCATCATACTTAGATTTATAGAGCTTACTAGCAAATTCTGGATTTATTGTCTCTAAGATTGGTACCGGCAATCCTAGTTTTGTAAATTCATCAGATTTTAGATGACATCCTTGTGCAAAAATTGCTGCCGGTAAATTTAAATAATCTGCTTTACACATTTCAAAACTCTCACCGAATAATTTAGTAAGAGAAACTATTTCGGGTGTAATAATCATTTTCGGCTTTCGTAACACACGGTTTGTTTTAAAATCTTCAAATGTTATAGTATCTGTCAATATGTTTCCGGTACCAAATATCCAACCAAGAATAGGGTCATGTCCCAGTGTATGAATTCTATGATAACGACCTTGCATGTTCTTTCCAATTGCCGGAGAGCCTTTCGTTATATCATAAGGCGGAGTTTGGTACAAAATATTCATCCAATAGCCATGCCCATACTTTTCATGCTTTTCTTTAAATGTATCATTTGCTCTGCGATGTTCTTGTTCAATAGATTTATCATTATGAGCAAGCCGATTATTCGGATCAAAACTATTTCCATAATCGAATTTCTTAGCAATTTGTCCAAACAATAATGCTTTAGTAGTTTGCAATGCTGTCGCAATTCCCAAGAAAACTAAATCTGTTTTATTTACAATACTTGTTTTTCGGGAAAATTCTTTATGTATTGAATCAAGCCTTGAATATGCTTTTTGAAATTCTTTTTCTGAAAGTAAATCTTCCAATTCTATATCTTTAGCAATTTCTTCATTTGCCTTTTTAACAAGAGCATCATAAGATGGTATTTCTTTTATCTCCGATGAAAAGTTTATTTCATTTTTAAAAGCATTTTTATCGGGTAGTTCATAACCCAAAGACTTTAGAAGCATTTCACTTGCATTTATAGAAGAATCTAATTTTTTAATTTGAGATAAATATTCTGTATCTAAAGAAAGAGATTCATTTTGGTTCATCTTTAGAACTTTATTCAAATCTCTTTCTTTGTTCGTATAGTTATATCTGCCCATTTTTTATGTTAAGTCGTGTTTTAAATCTCGAACAGCAGCTTGTAGCAAAGTATTTAGTGAAGTTAAATACGCTATTCTTTCAGCACTCAGTTTAGCTTTATCTTTCAAAAGTTCAATAATGGCATTCTGTTTTGCAATAGCTTTTGTGTACAAGGCATGTTTTTCTTCTACAAGTTTTTTATTTCTTACATGAGCAGCAATACCCACTCCAACACCGCCAAGTATAGCCACAGGAGCCGCAAGAACTGCAATACCAGCCGCCATGCCGCCGCCAATAAGACCGCCGGCAGCGGCAAGTCCGCTTGTGATTCCAGCTGCACTTAAGCCGACAACAGAACCTCCAAAATACAATGCTGCAAAACTTGCAAGTCCGCCAGCTCCTGCACCTAATGCTCCTGATAAAACTTCAGAAATTGCTGAATCCGCTATTGTTCTTGATTGATCATTCAAAGCTTCATTAGCTTCGTTTATTACTTTCCTAACACTATCAAGGCTGCTTAAATCCTTGAAATTCATTTCCGATTTCTTTATAAAATCCCCCTGCGATTTTATAAATTTATTTTTGGTCGAAATAAATAGTGGGAACTTCCAAAAATCTAACCGAGTTTTTAGAGATGCCTATAATCTTTACGGATAAACGGCTCTTGTTTCTCTTCCGATAATAAAATCTTAT
>JBQMYN010000023.1:0-26116 GCA_052173475.1 Treponema sp. | reverse complement strand
ATGGATACGTTGAGTATGGGCAAACGCGCTTGTATCTATGACGACGATTTTAGAGCCCAGATACTGTTTTCATGCTGAAGCCCTGCCTCTGCTTACCGCAGGCATTGCATCTTATGCCTTGATACTGTAAACTTCGGCAAGGAGTGTATTATGAAAAAAATAATCTTATGCTGTAGTGCATTTATAGCTATTGTTAATCTGTACGCTTTTACCGTAATTATTGATCCCGGACATGGCGGAAAAGATACGGGAGCGCGGGGAGCATATCTAACAAACGGCAAAGAGATACCTGTCTATGAGAAAGATATTACACTGCAGTTCTCTCAAAAGCTGAGCGATACTATAAAAAAGCGGTATCCTACTATTCAGACTGTGTTAATCCGTGAGGAGGATTGCTTTATTCCATTAGCAGCACGGGAGAAAAAGATACAGGCATTTTCGCATGATAGACAGAGTGTTTCTCTTTCTATTCATATTAATACCGCTCTAATGAATAAAAATATGCATGGGTTTACAATCCTCTCACAGAAAAGCAGCTTGCCGTTTGCACAGTATCTGTCTGAAAAGCTTAATAACGCAATTGGTTCACAAATGCCGAACAATGGTGTACAGGATACAGCCGATACACCTTTTGCGGCATACAAAGCTACAGATATGGTACTGGAGCTTGGTTTTTTAAGTCATGCAGACGATGCCGCATTATTGATGGATGATTCATTTACCGATCAGGCTGCACAATGCATTGCCGATAGTATTGCCGCCGGCGTGAAAGACTTTTATCAATAGACCGTATAATGAACAAAACAAGGAAGCTGCTTACAGCACTCTGGCAAAGCAGCGTCCTATCCCAACGACCTGCTGCGATGCAGTGCTTACCTGCGTTCCGCTCTCCATATTTCCAATTGCTGAGCAATTAAAGCTTTCCCTTCTTCCAGTATTTTTAGCTGTTCTTCTTTTGTTGCCGGTGCGGGATATATTTTGAGCACTTTTACATAATACCGCCCGCCGTGTAAGTTTGTTAATAATCTATGAATAGAAGATATTTTCCAACCTCCGTCTAAAGCGGCAACTACAACAGGCATGGGTGCTTTACTAAGAAACCGCCGAAAGCCGGCAGCGTAAAAAGTACCTACTTGTCCATTTTTTGATCGGGTTCCTTCAGGAAATAAAACGGGTATCCAGTTATTTTTTGTAACATTTTCAGCAAATACATCCATTGCTTTCATCGCTTGGCTGGGTCCGCCCTTTCGCTGCACTAAGCAGTGGTGATCGCTTTTTAGCATAACAGAAACAAGCGGGATGCCGCTCCCCAGTTCTTTTTTGGCGACAAACCGCAAACGCTTACCGCCTAAATAGCGCATATATAAAACAATATCCAACAAGCTCTGATGGTTTGAGATTAAAAGATATTGTTCGGGTAAATCAGAAACAAGCGAGTAATCTCCCGTAAATCGAAAATTCATATAGGTAGAAAAGATAGAAAATAATCCGTGCGCACACCGTTCTGAAATACGCGCATTAATTTTTGTACACCATGGACGGTAAAACGTATATGCAATTCTATTGAGCATTGCATAAAATCCTACCAAAACGATGCAGCATATAATTGAAAAAATTGCAACCATACCGACTCCGCAAATAAACCTATTCGGAAACCTTTGCTTCAGAACAGGACTAATATAAGAAATTCTCAATACTATATACTATTTCATGTAAAGATGCAAAGCACTGTTTGGTTTTCGGCAAGCTTTCAATAAATATTTTTCCATACTGCTTGGTAAGTACCCGTTTATCGAGCAGGGTAACAATTCCCCTATCAGTTTGCGAGCGCATTAATCTGCCGAACCCTTGCCGAAATTGTACAACAGCTTCCGGAACGCTTAACTGCATAAATGAACTGCCGCCGTTTTTTTCAATTGCTGCTGCCCGTGCATTAAAAATAGGATCAGCAGGAACAGGGAACGGTAATTTGACTAATACAACATGGCTTAATGCCTCACCGCGTACGTCAATCCCAACCCAGAATGATGCTGTGGCAAATAATGTACTCGCAACGTTTTCTGTAAATTGGCGCAGCAGCTTACTTCTATCCGATTCACCTTGCTGTAGAATTTCCATATCAGGCAATTTTTCACGGGTATATGCGCATGATATTTTCAATGATTCATACGAAGTGAACAATACAAGTGTTCTACCGCCTGTTATTTCTATCAATTTAACAACCGCTTCATTTACAAAAGACTGAAAGGTATCTGCATCAGGCAAGGGGGCATCGGTTGGAATATTTAAAAGTACATTTTGTTCATAGGGGAACGGCGAATCAAAGGATCCGGTAACAACCTCTTTATCAGTAAAATGGTATAACCCAGTGCGCCCAAGCCAATAGGTAAATGTTTTTCCTATTGTGAGTGTCGCAGAGGCAGCAATAACAGTATCAAAAGGTTCAAAAACGGCGCGGCGTAACAATAATGACATATCAACCGGTGTTTGATTAAAGCGGGGAACTATTCCTGCCGGTGTTGAAACTTTCTCAACCCAAAATACCGATCCGCTTTCCTCTTTCCATGTAAAAAAATGCTCAAGTGTTACTGCAATATCCTGCAAGCGGCTTAAAATAAGACCGCCTTCACGCACAGCCTCCTCTTGCGGAGAATCTTTGTCCGGCTCGGCGGAGGATATTAAAACGGAGAGCTTAGTAGTAAGTACCGACAGTTCAGCATATACCGTTTTGCATACGGCAAGAAGCTGCCGCGTTTGGACAGGAGATGCCTGCGTAAAACTTAAAGAAAAAGCTGTACTGCAAAATTGTAAACCAGCAGCTTCCAAAGCAGCAAAGGCTGTTTGCGTTTTTGTCAATGCGGTAATAATAGCAGCCCGCAGTTCTGCACGGGGAGATGCCATCGCTATTTTTTCTAAGCAGCCAGTAGTTACCCCTCGTTTTATCCTGTAGAGAGAATATACAGCCCGTGCCAGCTCAAAGCGCGAAAATGTCCGCGAAAAAAACATACTTGCAGATTCTTCTATAGTATGTGCCTCATCGAAAATAATCGCTTTAAAAACCGGCAGCACAGCAGCACCGTCATAGCCAGCTCCTTCTTTTCTACGTGCAAGGTCGGCAAAAAGCAAGTGGTGATTAACAATCAGAATCGCGGCTTTTTCTGCTTTTTTCTTTAGCTTCATAACAAAACAAGAAGAATAAAAAGCACACCGCTGCCCAAGACAGTTATCGGATTCGGAACAAACCTTTGCCCACAATGCTGGAGAAGGGACAAATGATAGTTCTGACCGTGTTCCCTCTACCGCTTCCGATGCCCATGACTGGAGAGTCTTTAAATCAGCAATATCCTGCTGAAATAAATCAGGCTCTTGCAGCGATTGCATCAACCGGCGTAAACAGATATAGTTCTGCCTGCCTTTAATCAGCACAGTTGGCACGGATTCTTCAGTATAACCGAGAATCTGCAATGCAGCCGGTACGTCTTTTTCAATCAACTGATGCTGTAAATTAATGGTACCGGTGGAAATCACAATACGTGTTTTATTCTGCAGTGCCCATTCCATAGCAGGAAGCAGATAGGCTAAGCTTTTTCCTACGCCGGTACCTGCTTCAAATATACCGATGCAGCTTTCATTAAAACAGCGGGTTATCGCCCGTACCAGAGCCAGCTGCGGAGGACGCTCTTCATAATGCTCAAAAAAAGACGCAAAGGTTCCTGTTTCCTCTAAATATCCGGCAATGGTATCAGGGTTTAATACCGTATACCCTGAATCTTCGTAGTCAGTATATGATATATCCATAGAAGTAGGGTTAATCACGCTGCCACTGCACGTCGGCAATTTCATACCGGATATCGGTAATGGTATTATTGCTATGCAAAATATGTGCATCAAATTTTTTGCCGGAAAGAATTTTTCTATCGGAAGAAATAAGGAAACGCCACTGCGGCGGTTGTATTTTTGTAATTGCCTGACGTGCAATTTCATCAGGCAAATTAAGGAATTGACGAGGCTGGAGCGATCCTTTTTGTGTTATCAGCAGATACCCATCTTCAATTTTACATTCCAGAGAAATAGAAACTCCGCTTGAAAATACTGCCATACCCCGCCCGCCGCGAAGAATCATAACACGTTCAATCCCGCTTTCCCCCTTCCATGAACCGGCAAGGGCATCAACTGTTTCGACAAACCCAAATTCAATATCGGGCGCAGTTTCAGGTTCCACCGTGTTCAGCTGCTCAAGCGCAATGGAAAAATCAAAAAGATTGAGGACTAATAGCCGCGAATCCAGAAGAATTTTATTTACATTCCCATATACTTTAGAAATAAGACGAGTCAGATGGTCTTCTTTGCCTTTTAGCACCAGCTCAAACTGAATACCGTCCGGAACTTCTTGAATACTGGTAAAAAAAACGTAATCGGCATCAAAATCAGGCGGAAACTGATCAGGAACGGGCTGATTTCGTAAATCAAGCACTGTATAGTTTTTTAATTCTTTAATAAATGAAAAAACAAGATTATCTATTGTCTGTACCGTCTGCACATTTATTTGTGAAGATTTAATATGATATACTGCGACACGCGGGTTTGCAGTAATCAGCGGCAGTGATGAGAAAAATAGATATAAAATCATATAGCATTTTTTGCTTCGATTTGGATTCATATCCTTTACTTGTTTTTTTGGTGCAGCTCCCGCTGCATATCCCGTTTAATATCCCGTTCTTTTATCGTTGCTCGTTTATCAAACAGCTTTTTCCCCTTACATACGCCAAGGCGTACCTTAATTCTTCCATTTTTTAGATAAAATTCCAACGGAATAAGCGTGTAGCCTTTTTCTTCAACCTTTCTTACCAGCCGCTTTATTTCATCTTTATGCAGAAGAAGTTTTTTAGGCCGTTCAGGATCATGATTAAAAATTGAAGAATACACATATTCACTGATATGGAAATTCTTTAACCATACTTCTCCAGTGCTTATCTCTGCAAATGCATCAGGAAAGGATATCCGCCCTTCCCTTACGGATTTAATTTCTGTACCTTCAAGTACAAGTCCGCATTCAAGAGAATCTTCAACCGTATAATTGAAGTATGCTTTTTTATTTTTCGCAATAATTTTTATTGAATGATCGCTCATTACATACTATTATATTCATTCAAAAATACTTGTCAACGTATTTACAAAATGATAATCTATTAAAAAAATAAAAAAGGCAGGGATAGATGTTTTTTCAGCACTATAAATATGCTTCATATACTGAACGGCGGCTTAATCGGTTTAAGATATTTCGTATTTGTGTTATTGCGGTGTTACTTTTTATATTTCAATTATTGATCCGTTCATATATTTTGACAACATACCGTATTCAGACCACCACAATGCAGCCGGCATTTACTGCGGGCGATTTGATTATCTCCAGTCCGCTGTATTCAGTACAGCCCGGGATTGAACGGGGAACACTGGTTATGGTAGAACCGTTTGAAAAGTGCCGGCTGCCGTTTTGGCAAAACATACTGCAAGAAGCGGCACTCTTTGCGACATTTCAGCTTTTTGCACCGTTCGCTGATACTACTCCGCTCCATGCAAAGCCGTTTGTGCGCCGTATTGTCGGTATGCCGGGTGATACGGTTTACATGGAGAATTTTGTGCTGCATATAAAAACAAAAGAGAACAGCCATTTCCTT
Organism: Treponema sp.; assembly: GCA_052173475.1. Taxonomy (GTDB): domain Bacteria; phylum Spirochaetota; class Spirochaetia; order Treponematales; family Treponemataceae; genus Treponema. Next base: position 20,438 of record JBQMYN010000023.1, on the reverse strand, counting down.
ACAGAGTTTGAAGTTGCGGAAAAAAATTATAATGTGAATATTGAAAGTTTACCAGAGAATTGGGATACCGATTTACCGTTTTCCGGCACGTATCCCGAAATTACCTTGAAAGACGATGAATACTTTGTTCTTTGTGATAACCGCATTGCGTCAGGTGATTCACGGCTATGGGGACCTGTCCGTGCCGATGTACACATTAAATCGTGTATCTTAATGAGGTACTGGCCGCTTGCACATTTTTCCATTTTTTAGGCATGACTCAAGCCGGTAGTAGGCAGCAGGAAGCAACAAGGACAGCTATGTACCGTACATCCGCAGTAGAAAAAACGGCAGCTTTGTACATACATATTCCTTTCTGTATTCAAAAATGCGCTTATTGCGATTTTTTTTCTGCAAACGACAGCCGTTTTTTGACTTCTTCCGGTATAAGCCCCGTGTTTCTTACCAAGCTGATAGAAGATGCGGAAGTATTTAAGCAAAAATACGGTATTACTGATTGGAAAACCATTTATATCGGCGGAGGTACGCCATCACTGCTCTCTCCTGATGTAGTTATGAAGTTTGCTGCAGCACTACAGGCCCAAAATAGTTCCCGCTCTGTACAAGAATTTACGATAGAAGCGAATCCTGAAGATATTACGGAACAGTGGCTGACAGCATGCAGCGAGGGAGGGATTAACAGAATTTCGCTTGGGGTGCAAAGTTTTACTGATTCAGTACTGCATGCGAGCCGGCGGCGAGGCAGCGGTGAAAAAACGCATCGGGCATTGGCTGCGGTTAAAAATAGGTGGAAAGGAGTCATTTCTTGTGATCTTATCGCCGGTTTACCCAATCAATCGCTTGCTGATCTTTGTGAAGATATAAAAACGCTTATCTCCTACAATGTACAGCATATTTCGTTGTACGGCCTATGCAGTAGGCAGGCACTTTCCGATACACAGGAAACGCTCATTGCCAATATGCTTGAACAAGGACGCGATATATTACAGGAACATAATTACCTCGCCTATGAAGTGTCTAATTTTTCATACAAAAATCAGTACAAAAGTATACATAATTGTACGTACTGGAATTTGAATACCTATATTGGCATCGGTCCCGCCGCAGCGGGAACTATTGTCCACGAAGATACCCGCACCGGCATGGTACGCTGCGCAGAACGATTTGAAGGCATACAAAACACCGGCGGCTGGTATGATGAAGTAAATCGTTTATCAGCCTATACCTACGACCGCATTCCCCGTGCAGTTTTTTTAGAAGAAACGCTGCTTATGGGCTTTCGCTTAACGGAGGGTATTAACCGCTGCCGCTTTAAAAAACGGTTCGGCTGCGATATTACTGTTTTTATTGGTAAAACACTTGAAAAATGGGTACGGCAGCATACCTGTACCATTACTACCGATGCGGTATATCTTACTGCGCAGGGCTTATTTTTTTTGAATACATTTTTAGTTGAAGCATTTTCAGAATTGGACTACACGAGGGGGCATCTACAAAAAACTCAGTGAGATTTTTAGAGATAATACGGTGGTTTTGCAGTACTGTCAACCGCTTTGCCCTGCTACAGGAATCCCCCGTATCTTACTGAATATTCACGTAAGACTTTTGGCATCTCTAAAATTGAGGTTTTAAAGGTACTCTTTTAAAGTTTCACTGCTGAATTCCGATAGTTAATGCAGGATTAAAAAACATTAGGGCAGCTCTAAAAACTCAGATAGATTTTTAGAGATACCGATGTTTCAGAAGTAACCTACTTTTGGAACGTCCCCGTACCATTAATCGAAAGCGAGGATTTATTATGCGTAAAATATGCAGTGTACTCATTGCAGCAGCAGTATCTGCCGTGCTGTATGCCGGAGATGTAGCAAACTTTGTAAACTTAGGATTTTCAGCTGACGGCAGTAAATTTGCGTTTGGACAGTATGGATTAGAAGATCATACATACCGTGCTTATGCGGAAATATATGCAGTAGATACACAAAACAATACTTTTTTGGAGAATGGTATTTTCCGCACATCTCCTTCAAAATTAACTGAGCGCAAAGAAAGTAAAATTACTTTCCTTGCGTTACAAAATAGAGCGCAGGTCGCACTTGCAAAATGGAAAATAAGCGAAGACCGGCAAGGTAGAGTGCTATACGCGCAAGCAGATAGTAATGGCGGCAGTGAAACATTGTTTTTTCGGGATTTCCAAACCAATGATGAATATGCCATTGTCCTGCATACTACGCAAAACAAAACAAAAAGCTCTTTTTATTTAACGGTAGAGCGGACGCAGCCGAATGGTACGAAATTCAAAAAGGATATTGGTAAACCTGACTATGTCCGTGCAGGGGTAAAACACTATACCTTAAAAAAGGTTATCATTGATGATACGGGGCATACCCTTGTCTGCATTATTGAAAAAAATGAACATACAGCCTCAGGCGATTCTGTGCGGTATATGGTTGAAACACTAGCGTTGGAGTAGGCTGAAGCCCTTACGAATAGAAAGCGGCAGCGTATATGATTAATACATTAGATGATATACAGGGAATATCGGTTACGATAATGGGATTAGGCTTAAACGGGGGAGGTCTTGCTTCTGCCCGTTTTTTTGCTGAAAACGGTGCTGATGTTCTAGTAACCGATTTAAAAACAGAACAAGAACTCGCACCGTCGCTCGCAGACTTGCAGCACTATCCTAATATGCGGTTTGTTTTAGGGCAGCACCGCATTGAAGATTTTTCCCGTGCAGATCTCGTGATTAAAAATCCCGGAGTAAAATACACAGGGAATCCCTATCTTGCTGCTGCCCGTACAATAGAAACCGATATTTCGATTTTCTTGCGCTTGTCAAAAGCACCGATCATTGCGGTAACGGGCAGTAAAGGGAAGTCTTCAACTGTCAGTGCAATTCACTACGGACTGCAAGGATGCGGCTTTCAATCGTTCTTAGGCGGAAATATTACGGTTAGTCCGCTTTCATTTTTATCGGATACCGATTCCACAACGCCTGTTGTATTGGAGCTTTCAAGCTGGCAGCTGGGTGATTTACAGAACCACAGTGAATTGCATCCCCGTATTGCAGTCCTCACACCGATCATGCCTGATCATCAAAATTGGTATGGTTCGATGGAACGCTATGTTGCAGATAAAAAAATCATATATCAAAACCAAACAGCGGCGGATTATACAATCTGTAACTATGATGATCCATGGGGAAAACAGTTTGCAGCCGAGACACAAGCACACGTGTACTGGTATAGTGTCCATCCGCTCCCTACCGGTTACTGCGGCGTATGGATTGCAGAAGATGGAACTGCCCGTTTTAGGCAGCACAGTGGAAAGGAATATTTCATACTACCGCAAGAACTTGCTGTTCCCGGACAGATAATGAAACAGAATATTGCCGCCGCAGCTCTTGCGCTTGCCTTATACGGAGCGGATATTGCTAAGATACCGCCGCTGCTGGCACAGTATCATGGCATTCCGCATCGGCTTGAGTATTTTCATCAAAAAGGCGCAGTACGGTTTTATAATGATTCTGCCGCTACCATTCCTGAAGCGGCGGCAGCGGCAATTTCAGCATTTGATGAGCCGGTTATTCTTATCACCGGAGGCACTGACAAACAGCTTGACTTTTCTCCGCTTATTCCTCATCTTACTCGTGTAAAAGAACTCTATCTGCTTGCCGGTACTGCAACCGACAAATTACTCCCAATGCTCCATGAAGCAGGGATACCCTACTATGGCGTGTTTAACGGATTACCGCCCCTTTTGGAAAAGCTCCATGCAAACTTGCGACTTACCGAAAAACAAGCGGTTGTTTTTTCTCCTGCATCGGCAAGTTTCGGTATGTTTAAGAATGAATTTGACCGCGGTGCTCAATTTAAATCAGCAGTAGAGTCCTATTGGTAACCGAATACGTATGAATGAACAACAAACGGCAGAACCGCAGACCGGTTCGCAGCAGCCAGTGTTTGAACAATTACACCAATATGCTAAAGAAGCACCGAAAACAAGCGGCGTATATTTGTGGCGCGATGAAAAAGATTGTGTTATTTATGTCGGCAAAGCAAAGTCATTGAAAAACCGGCTCAGCTCTTATTTTGCCTCGCGGCGGGATATAAAAACAACGATACTTGTCTCGCGTGCACGGCGCATTGAGTATATTCAAACGGCAAATGAGTACGAAGCACTCATTTTAGAAAATAATTTGATAAAAAAATATAAACCGCGGTACAATATCAATTTAAAAGACGGAAAAACCTATCCTGTTCTTAAAATTACCAATGAGCGGTTTCCCCGTTTATACCGGACTCGGCTGGTACAACATGACGGCGCACGGTATTTTGGACCATTTCCAAATGTTTCTGCACTCGATGATTTTTTATCACTGATTAAACGGCATTACACCTTACGCCAGTGTAAACGGTTAAAGCAGCGTGAACCCTGTCTGTATTTTCATATTGGACGGTGTACCGCACCCTGTGCCGGTAAAATCACTGAAGAAGCCTACCGCAAAGATATTGAAGAAATAGCCCTGTTGCTCGAAGGCGATATAGAAACCGCTATCGCCGAATTACAAGAGGCTATGAAAACTGCTGCCGCTGCACGGGAATTTGAAAAAGCAGCACGTATACGAGATGGTATACAAGCGGTATATGCCTTACGCGGACAAAATGTTGTTGAAGATATGGACCCTGAGGCAAGGGATTATATTGCATGGGCAGCGGAAGGGGCACTCATTACCTTTACTGTATTAAAAATGCGCGGAGGAAGAGTGGTTGGACGGGACTTATATCGTACAGAAAGCTTAAAAGATGAGATAGAAGCACTCTCTGAGTTTTTACCGGCATATTATACGGAAGCGCAAAGTATTCCTCCGCACATATTTGTTCCCGCGTTACAGGATAGTCTGCTTATGGAACAGTGGTTTTCAGGACAATTTGGGGTCTCTGTTACCATTACTGCAATTCCGCTCACCGATTCGCTACCGCAATCTATTGAGCCGCCTTCTAACGGAACAACGGTCGGTGCTTTTCTGGTACAACACAGCGAACCGCATGCGGTCAGCTATAAGCACAGTACAGGCTCCAGTGCCGAGGAGCAATTTGTGCGTGCCGCAGAGCCGGAGCCGCCATATACAGTAACTGAAGAAGAGCATACAGCGTGCTGCAAAGACAGCGTGACAGCAGCAGCCCCTGCTCAGAATAGCAGATACAGCAGCCGTATAGTACAAACCGCCAATTTAGCACCGCTCCCGCCTGCTATTGTACAACGGCATCGGGCAGCACTTGCAATGGCGCATTTTAACGCAAAAGAAGATGTCTCCCGCCGGATAAAAGAGCGCGGAGATTTTCCTGCACTGGAAGAATTACAAAAAATTCTGCACCTTGAAAAAATACCCGAAAGGATAGAAGGCTTTGATATTGCCCACCTGCATGGAAAATATACCGTGGCGAGTCTTATATCGTTTAAAAACGGTAATCCTGATAAAAAAAATTACCGAATATTCCGTCTGCGTACTACCGACGGTATTATTGACGACTATGCCTCAATGCGTGAGGCAGTATCGCGCCGCTATACCCGTCTTTTAAATGAATCCGCAGAGCCGCCGGATCTTATTTTAATTGATGGGGGACTGGGGCAGGTGAATGCGGCAAAAGCGATACTTGATGCGCTTGACTTGCCCATACCGCTCATCGGCTTAGCAGAAAAAAATGAAGAAATCTATTTGCCGCATAATGGCACGCCCCTTGTACTGCCGCGCCGCAGCCCTGCTCTACGGGTGTTGCAGCGGGTACGCGATGAGACGCACCGCTTTGCAAACACTAGAAATAACCGCCTCCGATCAAAAGAAGCTCTCCAACTGACTTTTGAACACTTACCTCATATTGGTAAAAAGAGAGCGGTGCTGCTGCTTAAACAGTATGCATCTCTTACAGCGGTTGCAGCGGCAGTTCCTGATACCCTTGCGGCACTTCTCGGTATTTCCAAAACGGCAGCAAAGGAGATATGCAGTGCAGCAAAGCATGGATGCTAGAGTTGTTCAGCAACACAGTTATCGCACAGGACTGAGATTGACGAATGTATGAATAGGGCATCTTCTAAAAACTCAGGTATAGATTTTTAGAAGATGCCTTATCAGCAAAGCTGATAACGAGTTTTAATGTAAGTCTTTATACAATAATGACATCCTGTCAGTACAGCATCACATCTAAAGCTTAAGGAAAACCGATGAGCTTTGCTCACCTCTAAAAACGGAAGTTTTTAGAGGTTCCTTACACGGTTTTTCTACTTTTCTGCCATATACCGGCGGGAAAAGAATGACACAAGACTGTAGCCGGCAAGTAACGCTGCACCGGAAAACAGCCGCATTCGGAACGGCTGACACACCGTTGGGAAAAGATATATCGCAGAACCTGCAATCAAACCGAGTATAGCACCATACATTGCTGCAGGAAAGCGGTTAAAAAAGAATGCAATAATCCGCGCGCCAGCTACCAATCCTACACAGACCCCTGCGCCGAACGGCATAAGAATCGCGAGATTAAACTCAGCCACTGCTTGAATAATTGTTTGATATGCCCCTAGGATAAGCAGCACAAAAGAACCTGAAATACCGGGAATAAGCATTGCGAATGCGGACAGTATACCCATGAAAAAGAGCTTTATCCTCAGTCCGTGCGATACCGTTGTTACTGCTTCTACTGTGTTAATTCCTCCCCGCTGAATAAAAAAAAGTACAAGCATGAGTGCTGCCCCTGTTACACATAATACGAGCGGCACAGCCCGATCGCGATAAAAACGCACGGATCTTGCTTGCGCTGTATTCGGTATGGCGTTATTCATATTTTCATATAAAAAAGGAATACTCCCTAAAATAATACCTAAAAAGAAAAAATTTGTTTGTGCCGGGTAGAAACGATATAACAGTGTAACAAGTTTTGCAAAACCGGCAATACCGCCGCCAACTCCTATAATCAAAGACAGGAGCAGTTTCCATTCAGCTTTTATTCTTTTTATGTCTAATGAACTGAGCATAAGTAATTTATCATAGACATTGCAAATTACTGCTGCCGTACCGCCTGAAACACCCGGTATGATGTTTGCCAATCCAATAAAAACACCGATAAGTATATGTCTTATTATGATAATCATACGAGTAGTATGCACAAAATTATACCTCCTGCAAGCGGTATAAGACATTTAAGAAAAACGGCACAAGTGCGTATCGCTTTTATCATAGTTTTCTTCCAGAATCCCTACTCTAAAGCTCTCTGGATCGTGGAATCTTCTGCAATGATTCCGCATTATAACGCATTAAAGATTTTTTATTTTCGCGCATATTCACTCCATGGCTTCCTCATTATGATAAATGCAATGTTCTTTCCTGAATTATGAATCAATAATATAGTTTCTCCACTTCCTGTATGGTTAAGTCGGTAACTTGCACGATTTTTTGCATAGAATCCCCTAATTGCTTTAATATTCGGGCTGTTTCAAGTGCTTTTTGGTGAGAACCTTCAGCAAGCCCGAGAGATTTACCTTGTTGTATGCCTGCATTAAATTGACTGTCAGAAATAGTGGTGATGTCGCTTTGGAGTTTCATTCTTGACTAGCGGTTGCCTATAATAAATCATTTCCTTACAGAAAAAGCCGAGAGGCTTTCAATTTTTTGATAGCCTCTCGATGTTAATGCCGATGGCACAAATCACCCAACATTTTGCCATTTCTGTTCCCAACAGCAAAAATATCAAGAACGCAAAAGATTTACCCTATTTATTCTTCAACAAAGCTGGTTCTTTGTCTAAAATCTTTTTCACCGTCAAAACCGATGTAGCTCATAAAGATTTCCGCAAGCATCGGCGGATACATCCCATCTTGAATTGCACAAATGCCGATTTTTATTAGTGTAAAGCACAAAACTTCAAAATCGTTTTTGCAGGATGACGCGATATAGTTATCAGCTATATCGCGTATGATATTTTGCTCATGTCCGTCAATAATAAATCGCAGCAGCTTCTGTGCGTATTTTCCATTCTTACCGTCGAACTCGGCGGTTACCAACTCAAGCTCCTCTTCCAGTGAGAGAATACCTGTGCGCCTACTCTGCTGACTTAGTGCTACAAATTTCCGGCATATCCGAGCCACTATGTCTTTTTCGCTCTCATCGAGCAGTGTATACTGTACCATCTTGTACCTCCTTAACAATATCGGGAGCCTCTAAAAATCTAATCGCATTTTTAGAAGTTCTATATCATGGAACGGCAGAACAATATCGCCGTTTGCTTCCATTTGGCAGACAACGTTGAGAATTTTCCGCCGTGCGTCTCTTACCTGCCGTATGGTTGTTGGTACCATATAATCAATCTCTTCTCTCAGCATTGTAACCACCCGCGGTGAAATGTTACGCTCTATTTTTTCTTGTACGGCAGGTGACGGCACTTGTAACGCCAGAGCGAGGTCTGTAGTGGGTATTTCACGCAGTATCTTTTGAATAGAATAATCATCAACTTGTGTAATATCTTCAAAAAGAAAGACATGCTTTCTTAATGCTGCGTATGCTGGATGTTTGGATTCCTCTAAAAAGGTCAGCATATCTTCTGTAAACACACTGTCTGCATTGTCTATAATCTTGCGTAGAAACGCAGTCCCGCCAAGTTCGATAGATGGCACTGCAGTATGCTGCTCGATTTTTTTCTGTATATCTGCTGCAATAAGCGCAAGTACATTCGCTGATTCCCCGTCTCCCCCTGCACGTTCTTCGATAACCGGGAGCCGTGTCCCACCAAGTTCGATAGACGGCACTGCAGCATGCCGTTCGATTTTTTTCTGTATGTCTGCTGCAATGAGCGCAAGTACATCTGCTGATTCCCAGTCTCCCCGTGCAAGGTATTCGATAACGGGAAGCCGTATCCTATCGGGAAGTGTCTGCAAAAGTGCCGCAGCTTTATGCACCGGCAAACTGCCGAGCAGCAGCGATATGATAAATGGCTCTTCTTGCTGCAAGACCGTACACAACGTTTCTGTATCACAGGTTTCTATAATGGTATCTATTTCGCTCATAATCTTTTGAATAGCATGATTGCTGAGCCGGACAATATCTTCAAACCTAAACATATCCGCTGTTACTTTTTCATATAAAGCTGTATTCGCATTGTTGAGGAGGGCAAACACCTCATTTCTCGATGCACTGTCCATAAGACTCATCATTTTGCTGACAAAATCGTTACCGCCTATCTGCGTATACCGTTTTTCCGTCAGCCATGTTATTTTTTCCGCAATGTTTGTTTCGATAAGCTGTATGCTCTCCGCTAATTCAGAGATTCCGAACGCAAGCTCCATCACAATGATCTTTTTCCGATCATCAGACAGACGCGGTAATAGCTGCTTCAAAACGGCAGCTTCTTTTTCAACCGGTAAACGCCCGATAATAAGAGCCGCTGTATGCGGAGGTTCTGCTTCTAAAACCTTTATCAGCATTTCATTACTGCACTGTGCAATAACAGCGTATGGTGTCTCCGCTTCTTGTTTTTCATCTTTCCTTTGTTCACTATCTGCCATAATAACGATGCCCCTTTCTATCTGTGTCATATCAATAGAGGAAACCTCTAAAAATCTGTCTCGTGTTTTTTACACTAAACCTGTATCTGTCTTACACAAATCTATCGCTGTTTCGCGGAATAACAATTTCCCCTGTTTTTTCTAGCCGGATGATAATGTCAGTAATACGGTCTTGCATTTTCTCAGAATCGGCTTCGCTCAGCTGCCCTGCATACATTTTAATCGCTTCTTCAAGATGTGCAGCGATCCGTTTTGACATATTGCGTTTCATTTTGTCTTTGAGCGGTTCCGGTGCTGTTACAAGTGCTGCTGCAAGGTCTTGAAACTCCGCTTCTCTTAATACCTTTTGTACAATATGATCGGGAAGCTGTATTATGTCTTCAAATAGAACGATAGAGGAACGCATCTCGTTATAGCGTTCGTTATCCGTTTCTTTAAGAATACCCAACAGAGATTTGGCTGTCCGGCGATTCAGAGGCTGCATAAGTGCTTGGCATTTCATCATAGAACCTACGGATATCCGCCGGTTCTCATCAGACTGCAACCGCTGTAGTGCTTCCACCGCGTCTGCTGCAATGCGTTCAAACACTTCCGGCGAGACATGGATACCGTGTGCAAGCACTGCAATAATCGGCTGCCGTATATGGCGGGGGATACGTTCCAGAATGCGAGCTGCATTTTTAGGTTCTGAGCAGGCAATAATGAGTGCGGCTTTGAACGGACTTTCGTTACACAAAAAAGTGACCAATGCCTCCAAACCACTTGCGTTAATAGCGGCAAGATTCCCTGAAAGCTTTTCGTTGAACGTAAGTGTTTCGTCTTGTGCCATGTCGTTTCCTCCTATAATGTGGTTTCTTCATATTTTTGAATATTGGGCATCTTAAAAGCGGGCTATGGTGTTTTCGCCATTGCTCTATAATGACTATCAGAACCGCCATGGATGGCGGTGGTTCTAAGCAGTACTGAGTTTTTTGTTAGAAAAACTCAATACTGTTTGGAATCCCTGACCTCCTGTCAGTATACCATCGCATCTCAATCTAAGGAAACAGGTGAGCAAAGCTCACCACCAAAAACTGTTTCGCAATCCGCTTTGGCGGATATATCCGCTAAAGCGGATATAATCAATCATTTCCTTACAGAAAAAGCCGATAGGTTTTCAGTTTTTGGACAGCTCCAATACTGTTTAGTTTACTTTTGATGAGGGAACTTTTACAATATGTCCCGGACCGGCATCAAAAATAATGGTAAAGATACCTTCGGGCTTTTTAAAAGTAAATTCACTATTTTTATCCATGATACCTTTGATAAGCACTACCCCTTTTTCATTTTCTATCCGGATTTCTACACCTTTTGCAGAGGAACCGTCTGAAAAACCGCCTTCGCAGGTGATTGTGCCATCTTCATTATCCCAGCACAGCATAATCGGGGTGTGAGCATACAGCAGCCCCACTGTTGTAGTAACTATGCATATAAAAAATAGAAGGTACTTTTTCATTTTGCATCGTCTTGCAGTAATTTGCGGCAGCTGTTCATCACGTGCAGTGCAACATCTTCTTCTGAAAGATTTGCAGGAACACAAGTCGGCACTCCTGATACATTTCCAATATCAGCAGGTACGGCTCCATACCATAAGTGTACATGCATGGGTTTACCGTGGGGGGCTGTGATAGAAAAGTGTGTAAAGAGTCCTGTTTGTTCCGCATCCTGCGAGGCGAACGCTTTTAAATGCGGTTTTATCGGATTTGCCGCAGCTTGTTTATAAGCAGCGTGGGACAGTTTAACGGAATCTTTCCATACAATTAATTCATTTTTATCATCTGAAGCAATGAATTCCAGATGAGTAAACGTCTCTGCATTGCCAAATGTTTGCGCCGCGAGTGCAATAATATCTTCTTTTGTATAATCGCCTCCCTTAGGATTTTTTCCGGCAAATTCTTTAATCAGTTTGGTATATACCTCCTGAACTTTTGGACGGGGATCATGGTAGATGCGTGCATTGTTTATCCATTTTCCGTGATAGGGGGCAAACGGTTCTTTTGGTAAGAATCGGACTATATGATCAATGCCCTTTTGGAAGCTGGTGATCATTACATCACGGGGTAATGCGGCATCTACAAATACTGCCATCTGAGATGGTTCTGCATCAACTAAGGCATCAATAGAATGTGCACCGAAACGGGCATACCAATGGGTAAGTCCCTCTCCATGCTGATGCGGCAGTGTTGCAATAAAATATTGAGCCTTTGATAAACCTCTCACAGGTTTAACTGCTTCAAATGTGTGCCACGAGCGTCCTTCAACACCTTTCATGGGCTTTTCTCCAAGATAGCGGTACTCAGATGACACTATTTTATCATTGCCGCTTGCATCGCGGACGGTCAGTATAAGTGTGTTGGTTCCGTCAAATGTAATCCCGACAATGGGAGAGGACATGGCATTCTTTATTGCCGATTTGAAGCCTTCTTCAGTGTAATGAGGCAGTGTACGTGCAGTTTCTGCATATTTTCCGTTTAATTCTTCTGCGTCGGCAACGGATCCTAAGAGCTGCCATTCTCCACGCCATTGCGCTAATTCCTTGCCATTTGCCATATCCGCATGGTGAGAATGTTTTACCGCATTTTCTGTGGACTGACAACCGGCGCATACTAAACTTACTGCGAGTGCGGCAGCGGCTAGTAAGGCAGGTGCTGCACTGTAAAAGCTATATTTTTTTGATAGCATAAAACCTCCAAATGTTTACTTAGCATAACAAAAAGAAAAAAAAGAGTCAATTTATTTTTGCAATTTATTTGCAAAGTATGCAGTTTTATGCCCTGTTGATTAGTCCTATGCGGTACTGGTACACGATCCGGCAAACGCATTGCAAAAATTCCGGTTTAACGTTTCTAAAAATACTGCATATTCTGTATTTTCAGTACAGTCCATTGCTTCGGGTACCGCTATGCCGCGTAATACTGCGCATTTTTTTGTAACAGCGATAATATCAATCGGATGGGTGAATGTTTCATGCTTCAGCCTCATGTACGGGGCATCTGTTTCGGTTACAAGACGGCGTATATCGACTGAAGCAGCTGCTGCACATACGGACTTTTGTCCGCGTAAAACAGCTTTCCCCACAGAAAAATAGGCGTTTACTCCTTTTTTCAAAAAAGCTGCTGCTTCTTGTAGACCGCCGCTCCAGCCATGAAAAATTACTGCCGGTAACTGCTTTAGCATTGGAATATACTGAAAAATGAGGTGCAGCCCTTTCCGGCAGTGGATAACAATCGGAACATTGTATTGATAGGCAAGCTCAAGCTGTAACTCCCATACACGGTGCTGTTGCGGAAGGGTACGCCGGTATTCTTCAGAAAACAAGTCAAACCCGCATTCCCCTATTGCATGGATGTATTTTTTTTGTAATAGCATAATAAGATGCTCTACTTCTTCCAGTGTAGGCATTTGAGGATGTATTCCAAATGAGAAAAGCGATTGTGAAAGTTTTGGAATTTGTGCTGTTGATGCGGCTGCTTTTATATAGGCGTATTGTTCTACAAACTCTGCATAATTATGCGCTGAAAAACAGTACCGGCATACAGTAGTAAAGCGAGGAGCGGCATGTTCCCCATAAGACTGCCGATAGCAATCAATATAGTCTTTTAAGTGTAAGTGGGCATCTACATACATAGTAAACTTAAAACAATAAAATAAACCTGTTTAACAATAGACTTATCGAGCAGGTTTACTGCATTCACTAAAAAGAAAGCAACCGTCCGTAGTATTTCGGTACGGCTGCCTTGTATGTACCTCGTTGCAGTGCTTATTATGCGATAAGAGATATGATCTTATTTTTATCAATAAATCCAAGTGAACGTGTTACCTCTTTACCATTTTTAAACACGACAATTGTCGGTATACTGCTGATGCCGAAACGGGCTGCAAGGTCTTGCTCGTCGTCAACATTTACTTTAGCAACAACTGCTTTTGCACCGATTTCTTTTTCAGCTTCTTCCAGAACGGGACCGAGCATTTTGCAAGGACCGCACCAAGGTGCCCAGAAATCAACCAATGCCGTTTCGGCACCATTAATGGTTGTATCAAAATCAGATTGACTTAGATGTAAAACTGCCATATTGTACTCCTTAGTATGTGAACTGCTATCTTATTCGCGTTGAGGTATTAAACCTGTTCTGAAACTTCAGTCTCGGAACAAGTCTACCGAATAGAGCGCAGCTCATAAATTTTATGTATATAAGATACTGAAAAAAGTACAATACGGATAGGGTTTACCGTATTTTTTTTACAATTATGATGCATTCCGGATCAGCCATAAAATGTAATACTCCACATACAACTGTAGAGCAGTGCGGTTTTTTACTTGAGACAAGCTTTTAGCATCGATAATTGATTCTGCTAATGAATGTACTCGTTCGGCAGTCAGTAAGGACCCCGAAACAGTCTTATTCGCTGTTTTAACATAATCACGGATAAACGAATTCACATTGTCAGTATTTTGCTTTCGCATAACAGGATCAATGTTTGTATTCCATAAATCCAGCTGTTCAATAATGCAATCCTGTAAGGTTTTATCAGCAGGCACGAATTCTTTTTGCAGTTCCTCAGCAATTTCTTTCGGGGTTACTTTACGGGTAGTTGTTTGGTTCTCTCCTGTTTTCTTTTCTTTTTTTGCGGTTGTATTATTTTTTTTACGCGGACGCATAAAGAACGCTATAATAGAAGATATGACCGGAACAGTATACCAGAACGGCAATAAAATGCGAGTATCAGTAAGCAGTTCTTGCCGGTTAAGCATAAAGAGTTCTTGATATGAAAGCAGCTTATTATTAGAAAAGATACGTTGTACTTCTGCAAGCTGATTAGCAGTTATTGATGCATTTGTTGAAATTGAAGAAATAAATGACGCATTTAAAATATCATATAAAATAGGGACATACTCAAGGCATAAGTCGCGTAGAAATTGATTAAATGCAGAATCGGTATGCATTGCCTCTGATTGTTCAAACTGCAAGAGCTGCTGATACCATTTTTTTAAACAAATATCACGTATTTTTTTACGGTTTTCATTAACCAGCGAAACGATAAGCGGAACAACCCTGTCAAGCAGCACATAGTACCGATCGCCTGCTGCTGTTTTAAAACTTAATAAATCAGGTAATGTATTTTGATTTATCTGGGTTGTTTTTGTTTGCATATAATTTTCAAGGTCAGCTTCACTATACTGTCCTAAGAGAGGGATTCCACGATAATCCTTAAAAGCGATAATTGCTGCCTTGTTAAAGTAATAGGGCTTTTTTTGGAATGAAAGCTCAAGATTCTTTAAGGCTGTTTCCCGCTGTAAATTTTGCTGTGTTTGATTTTTATAGTGATTATTTAAATATTCAATAATGAATAGTGCCTGCAAAATAGCTATTTCATCTATTAATTTTTCTACCTTTTTAGCAAACTCCTGCTTAACAATCGAACAAAGGTAGCTCCAGAAAAGATATACATCTCCTGATTTTTTTAGCGTATAGAGGGCTTCTGAAGAATGGGCTTGAATAGTTCCAATAAATTTTCTAATTGAATATTCTTTCCCCGGATTTGCTGCAATTAGTTTTTTTTGGACAAAATCCCGTATCGCATCTTTTTGGAAAAAATACCGTAATTTTGCAAGAGCAAGTTCCAGCATCTGATCGGTAGAAAAATTTCCGGGGAAAATCAGCGGCGGCGTATCATCCGGAAAAATAAGCTGATATAAAAATGAGTTATTTCCCTGCTCAGGCTGCATTTCCGTAAAGTCAACATTTATCCTTACTGACCGTACAAACCGTTTTGAAAAACTTTGCGGAATTTCATTTACAAGCGGAAAAGGTAATTCTGCTTTTTCCCGAATTGCATCATATTGGCGGCTAATTTTATCAAGGAAATAGTAGGGGAGAAACAGAAATTTGCCTTTTTTCTTATCTTCAAGAATTTCTGTTTTACCTTCATTTTCGAGGGATTGTAATTCCGCAAGAAGATTCTCTTCAGATATAGTAGTGTAGCGGGTGAATTCCGGATGCTCCTGTGTATAACGATGGGCATATTTGTGAATATATTCACAGAAATCACTAATCCCTATTGACGGGGTGTTAAAACGCAATGCGTATGCACGCAGAATATCGGAAAGTTCTATCGTTGAAGCCATAGAAATAACTATAATATAGTTCTATATTTTATACAAGGCTGTCTGACTTGCTGCTTGGCAATGCTAATGAAAACTTCTAAAACCGGAAGTTTTTAGAGGTTCTCATTATAATAATGTATAAAAAATGCTCATTGTCAGCTTTGCTGATGGGGTATCTTCTAAAAATCTATACCGCAGCTTTTAGAGATGGTCATTTACGAGAGAATCAGGAGAAAAGTTTAAATTTCTGCTTTTTTTCATACATTTTTGCCGTCATGTTTTCTATATTATATGAATGATATTCAAAACGACCGCTCAAAACCTCAATTTCATTTTGACCGGTTGCTTTTCTAATACAAGGCAGGGGGCTGTCCCGAAAGGAACCAACTTTTGGGACAGCCCCCTGCCCGGCAATGCTCAGTGAGAGCAAAGGGGACACACTTATATGAATTATGTATCTGAATTACATCTTACACCAGAAGAACAAGCAAATCTTGAATTGTTACAAATAACTGATAAAGGCGTACTAGCCGGTGTAACAGATAAAAACAGGTTAGTAGGCAGTCTTGTCCTTCCCGATAGCGTTATTGCAATTGGCGCAGATGTTTTTCACAGCTGTACTAGTTTAACAAGTGTTGTAATACCGGATAGTGTAAGGGAGATTGATTGGGGTGCATTTTCCCACTGTACTTCTTTAACAAGGATTAGGATACCCAAGACTATTACTGAAATAGGCAGTTTTGCATTTACTGAATGTACAGCTTTATCAGATGTTGTAATATCCGATGGCGTTACTAAAATTTGGCAGTTTGCCTTTTCCGGCTGTACAGCTTTATCAAATATTGTCATCCCCAACACTGTTACTGTGATTGGTCCGTATGCATTTTTAGGTTGTTCCGGTTTAAGCAGTATTAGTATCCCCGATAGTGTTACTGAAATTGGTTACTATGCTTTTTCCGGCTGTACCGATTTAACAAGTATTGTGATACCGAATAGCATTACAAAGATTGGCAAGGATCTCTTTTCCGGCTGTACCGATTTAACAAGTATTGTGATACCGAATAGTGTTACGATGATTGGTAGTGATGCTTTTTCCGAGTGTACCGGTTTAACAAGTATTGTGATACCGGATAGTGTTACCGATATTGAAAGCGGTGCATTTGCTGACTGTCCGAATCTAATCAATCTTACTGTTAGCAACGGAAATACCGTATATTGCAGCGAAAATAATATCATTTACACAAAGGATAAAAAAACGCTGATAACTGCAGCAGGAGGGCTCAAAGGTGCCATTAGTATCCCCAGTAGTGTGAGTGAGATTTTTCAGTCTGCCTTTTCCGGCTGTTCCGGTATCACAAGTGTTGTGATCCCTGATAGTGTTAGTGCTATTGGAGAGTCTGCATTTCACGGCTGTACTGCATTAACACATGTTGCTATTCCCTACGGTGTTACAGAGATTAGTGCGGATACTTTTGTCGGTTGTAGTTCTTTGGAAGACGTTACAATACCGGATAGTGTTACTAAAATCAGCTTCGGTGTATTTTCCGAGTGCAGCTCTTTAACGCATAGTGTTATACCCGACAGTGTGAGGGTGATTGAGGCTGGAGCTTTTTCCGGCTGTTCCGGTTTAACACGTATTGTCGTACCAGACAGCGTTATTGAGATTGCGAAGTATGCCTTTGATGGTCTTACTCACGACGCGCACTTTACCGTTACAAGCGAATCGGTAAAGCAGCTGTTACTAGACAGCGGAAGCGGTATACGGGATGAGCAAATTACTGTTGAGCCAAACCGGTAAGATAGAGAACTTACCATACCTCGATGCAAAACACCCGGAGTATGGTAATGAATATTTCTATCGTATAAAAATTTTTGTATTTTTTCATACACTTTCAGGGAAGCTGCGCCTATACTATAGTATAACTCATACCTACCACAACCAGCAGTAAAGGAGGATACGTTATGCGCATTATGGATAAATATAAAGATTATTATGATTTCTTAGGACATACCAGTGAAGATAGAACCCTCGTCTATGACCGGCGCGGAAGCACCCCACTGAGCAAAGAAACTGTTTTATATCATATATATCACTATTCACGTGATACTAGTGTAATCTTTGGCTTACAGGCTGGTTTCAAACTGTTTATTCTACAAGCTATCCATTTACAGGCAGATTTCGATCCAAAAACGAGAATACTACAGCATGTTACCGGAGATATTCAGCTTGTAGATTCTATCGACAATGTTAATTGGTCAGGGCAGCCGTTACAGTTTGTTGAGCTGGAACTTCCTTTCCCTCGGTCTAACAACAGATGGTATACGTACACAGGCACATGGGATAGAGCCTATCAGCATCAATTAAAAACGATGCCTGTTATGCGAAGAAATGGTAATGAATTACGAATCGAAGTGCTTGCAGAAAAGCCACTGTTGCGTGATACCGGTATTCCGGCACTCATTCCGCCGTTTGAAATATATAAGAATCTGGAAATGTACATTTCCTCACTTAAAACAGAGAAAACAGTCGATATTGCAACAAATGATGAAAAGATCATAAATCACGGATTTGATCTGAAGTCTTCTTTTCGGCATTCGGTAACATAATGCAGCTTTTTCATTCGTGAATACTATCTATAGGGAACCTCTAAAAATTTTAGATATGTGGAGATGCCCGGCAAAAGAAATCGGCGGTGCATTAGGAGGGCGTTTCAGACGTATCGCTGCTTTTAAAGAAGTAGCAATGGCTAAAAAAGAGAAACGGTATGCAAATGAACCGTTTGTTATTGAAACAAAAAAATTACTCTCTGGTCAAGAGAATTTCCGGGCACGGGTACTCTTTTATACGTGCTGTGCGCACTTCCTTGAACAATGCTTGATACACGCTTGAGCCGACTGTATGCGTCTACAGAGAAATTTTCTGCTGCGCGGGACTTTATGAATGAAAGTCATATTTTATTCAAAACGGACTTGCTAGCGTTTGGCACCAAAGGAACGCTTACCGAGGCAACACTTGAAATTACGCAGAAAGCAAAAGAGATACTGTTCGGCAAAAATATCGATCTTTTTACCAAAACAGCTCAAGGGACGGGAATCATTGAACCGGATGCAATTACCATAAAAGAATTGTTTTACAATCCGGAAAATGGAACTTGATTTTCTCGATGAAAACGAATTGACATCTTTTGCAGAACAGTACGATTTAAGCGGAGGACAGATAGACAACATTGTCCGCAAAGCACTGATGGACGAAATCGTAACCGGTACACCGCTGACTTCCGAAACGTTGACCGAATTGTGCAAACACGAAAAGCTCAGCAAGAGCAGCTCACCGCAAATCGGGTTTAGCTGCTGAGCTGCAATAGCGGCTTATGAATGCCTTTAGGAGAACTACTATGGAACATATTGATGAATCGCTATTGAAGGCAGAAGAACAAGCAACTCTCAATTTGATTTGAAGTCATGTCTGATTAACCTTGTTTTTTCTCTTGAATAAACTGTACCGTCTGCCGATATGCATCGCTTTGGACGGCATCTTTTTTAATAAATGCATAATGAAAATGAGTATATTCAAGTACATAAAAGAGGTCTGTTTCGAAAGTGTTGATAAAATCTTTATGTTCTAGCCGGCTTGTCATACCCAATGTATCGTACTCAAGATAATCATCAGTAATAATTACTTTCTCGATACAGGTACTAAGATTTTGCTGTGCAGGATTATCCTTATAATATTTTGCAAATACTTTTTTCAATTGTTTTACTGTATGTTTTCTGATATATATCATATTGAAAAGAAGCCGTATACCAAATACAGCACATAAGAATATAACAAGATACAAAGAAACAAGCCCCTTGCCAATGAAAAAGTAGAGGCTCCATAAGAGCATAATCGTTATGCCGGTGCCGCTTATTTCCATTATTGCCAGCTGTTTTATGTGCTGTGTTAATTCACCTGTCCTCGTATGTATAGTAAGTGATTGTTCAACCTTGTCTTCACGTGTAACTGTTTGCTTTATTTCCAGAATACTCATAGTGTTTTCCCTCCTGTCGATGCCTCATCAGCACAGCTGACAACGAGTATTTTTTACAAATTGTTATACTGTAATAATTTATAAAAAATACATCGCAAATAAATCTAAAGTAATCGTGCATCTCTAACTGATACGATTAGCAAGCAGCACTGCTTCCGTATAATGATGTCCTGTTTGAGCAAGAAATACATTTCCTTCTATTATATAGTTTTTTCCCGCTATAAACGGATACCGGAGTAATCTTTGATTGCAGATAATTTGAAGGGAACGTATGCATAATTTCTGCCCCGCTATTGTGATAGTAAGAGGGTTCTGTAATGTTAAAACAGGATGGCTTTCTATGGTATCAGTTTCCGGTGTTTCTCCATAATTCGGCGGACCATAATACTGCATGATTGCTACCGTACCAGCCAGCGTTACCGGTACTTCATGTATGTTTTCTTCTGCATTACTCAAACAATGAAGTACGAAGAAGAACACTCCCAATAAAACGCCCCTCTTTTTCCTTAGCACATCAAAATATTTCCTACTCATTTTCTATTTCTCTTTCCAAAGTTGAATAAGTTGATTGATTAGAGCAATTTACCAGAAAAAGTTTTTCTGGTAAAGATACTGCCTGTGCTTGACAATACCTTATTTTCTATTACACTTATATGACAAGGGTGCTCTTTTCGGCTGGTACCGAAATGCCGCTGCTGTATGGATGAACC
>JBQMYN010000022.1:0-27832 GCA_052173475.1 Treponema sp. | reverse complement strand
GTGTATCTGGTCTTTGCACTGATGGGGCAATTCGTACAGACGGAAGTACATTGCTATAGCAGTGCCGCCATGGATGGCGGTGGTTCCACGCAGCAGCGATGTTTCGGCACCGCCGAAACTCGTCGTCAAAACTATACACGGATGTATAGTTTTGACGTTGTAGATTGCGTGGTTTGGACAACAGACACAATCTACATTTTCGAGTTTAAGCTGACTAGCAACGGCAGTGCGGAAGATGCAATCAAACAGATACAAGAGAAGAACTATGCGGCACCGTATACGGCAAGCGGGAAGAATCTCGTGCTGATTGGAAGCAGTTTTGATGAACAAGCACGGACGATTAAGGAGTGGGCGGCAGCCGCTGGATAATGGGGAGCTGATTCAATAGGTTTGTTTGGAGATTTCAGTTTCAGGATAGGTTATCTTGAAACTGAAATGGTATAACTCGTCAATCTAATTGATAATGGGGTGAACGGGCAGGGGTATTCTATGAATCGGTATATTCCTTTTCAGCAATAAAGCTTGTAGGGGGGCTTCTAAAAACTTCAGTTTTTAGAAGTTTTCTGTGGATGCAACTTGCGATGTTTTAATTTAAGTCATTATGTTATAAAGACTTAAATTAAAACTCGACGGGTGCCTCTAAAAATCTATACCTGAGTTTTTAGAGGTACCTAGGGAATCTGCAAAAACTCAGGTATAGATTTTTAGGGGGTGCTTCATCAGCAAAGTTGATAACGACTTCTTTGTTAAGTCTTTATATTGCATTAACTTAGCTCTGAATGTCGTACATTAAATCTAGGGAAACTGTCCAAAACCTGTATGCATCTTCGAGAAAAACAAGAAATATTCTTGCCGTTTTCGTCTTTTTTTTGTATGTTTATATCAGTTACTTTGTTAAAATTATCACTTATTATATTTAAGGAGTTATTAACATGGCGAAACAATTATTGTTTAACGAAGATGCACGGAAAAGTCTTCTTTCCGGTGTAGAGCAAATTTCTAGTGCAGTAAAAGTTACGTTAGGACCGAAAGGGCGTAATGTATTAATTGATAAGAGCTTCGGTGCACCGACCGTTACGAAAGACGGTGTTTCCGTTGCACGTGAAATTGAATTAGAAGATCCGTTTGAAAATATGGGTGCTCAGCTTCTCAAAGAAGTCGCAACTAAAACTAATGATGTTGCCGGCGATGGAACTACTACTGCTACCGTATTGGCATACTCAATGGTTCGCGAGGGCTTGAAAGCTGTTGCAGCCGGTATGACACCGCTTGAATTAAAACGCGGTATGGATAAAGCAGTCGCGATCGCTGTTGACGATATTCAGAAAAATGCAAAAGAAATTAAAGGGTCGGAAGAAGTTGCACATGTTGCATCTGTTTCTGCAAATAATGACGCAGAAATCGGAAAAATCCTTGCCGATGCTATTGCTCGTGTCGGTAAAGACGGGGTTATTGATGTCGGTGAAGCGCAAACTATGGAAACTGTAACTGAATATGTTGAAGGTATGCAGTTTGACCGCGGGTATATTTCTTCCTATTTTGTAACTGATCGCGATCGCATGGAAACAGTCTATGATAACCCGTATGTCTTAATCCATGATAAAACTATTTCAACAATGAAAGATTTACTGCCGTTGTTGGAAAAAGTAGCACAGTCTGGTCGTCCGCTGTTGATTATTGCAGAAGATATTGAAGGTGAGGCATTGGCAACGTTGGTTGTAAACAGCCTCCGCGGTGCATTAAAAACCTGTGCTGTCAAGGCACCCGGTTTTGGCGATCGCCGCAAGGAAATGCTTGAAGATATTGCAATTTTAACCGGCGGACAGGTTATTTCCGAAGAACTTGGTTTAAAATTGGAAAGTGCTGATCTAAGTCAACTCGGACAAGCAAAGAGCATTAAGGTTGACAAAGAAAATACAACAATTATTGACGGAATCGGTGAGAAAAAACACATAGATGACCGTGTTGCTCAGATCAAGAAGCAAATTGAAAACTCTACCTCAGACTATGATACTGAAAAACTGAAAGAGCGTCTTGCAAAATTGGCAGGCGGTGTTGCTGTTATTAAAATCGGTGCTGTTACTGAAGTTGAAATGAAAGAGAAAAAACATCGCGTTGAAGATGCGCTCAATGCAACTCGTGCCGCTATTGAAGAAGGTATTGTTGCAGGAGGCGGGCTTGCGCTTATTCAGGCTGCCGAAGCACTTGAAAAGGCTGATATGTCCCAACTCAGTGAGGATGAAAAAGTCGGCTTTAAGATTGTAAAACGTGCACTTGAAGAGCCTATTCGTCAAATTGCAGAAAATGCAGGCGTTGACGGCGCAGTAATTGCAGAAAAAGCTAAAGATAAGCGCGGCGTTGGATTTGATGCGGCAAAAATGGAATGGGTTGACATGATGAAAGTCGGAATTATTGATCCTGCTAAGGTTACCCGTTCAGCATTGCAAAATGCAGCTTCTATTGCAAGTTTGCTGCTGACAACTGAGTGTGCTATTACAAATATTCCGGAAAAACATGCTCCTGCAGCACCTGGTCCCGATATGGGCGGTATGGGAGGAATGTATTAATCCTTATCATACAACAGTTTTATTCCCGTGAGGCTACAGTGATAGTAGTCTCACGGGAATGCTTACCATAGATCTGGGTTGATCTGTCATATAAGTTTAAGAATACCCTATGTGCCGTATTATAGACACGACCTCTGTTCTGAAACGGAAGTTTCCGAACAGAGGTAATCTTCCGATATATGCACTAGATGAACAGATTCTCAATTTTGAAAGCTATGGCATTGTGCCGTTTCGTAACCTTAGTGAGAAACAGCAGTTTAGTATTGCTACGGATGGTAGTAGTTACAACAGAGGCGATATTTTGACTTTGCTAAAATTCGCTAACCGTTTTTACGAGTAATAAAGGGTGTATACGATGCGCATAAGACCAAGAATTATTCTTCATACTAACATTAGGGTATCTCTAAAAACTCGGTTAGCTTTTAGAGATACCTCATCAGCATAGCTGATAGCGAGTTTCAATTTAAGTTTTTATATTGTAATGACTATCAGAACCGCCATGGATGGCGGATGGTTTTAGAAGAAGCGATGTTTCAGCACTGCCGAAACTCGTCGATGAAAAATGTACAAGGATGTACATTTTTCATCTCAACATCGCAAATAAAGCTTAAGGCAAACCGGTGAGCAAAGCTCATCTCTAAAAACGGAAGTTTTTAGAAGTTCCCTACAATATAAAGGCAATAGTTATGCTATTTGCATAGTCGATACATTGTTTTTAATGGAAATGGTGACGAACGTAGCATCTATCGGGCTAATACTCGGCAAAACGGATGAAGCGGTTAAAAATTTACTGGAGCTACTGGAGACGGCAAAGCAACACTCGTAATCTCAAATACCATAACGCAGAAGATTGCCGAGGAGTCCGGCTCATTGATGGAACCCTCGCAGGTAAAAGAAATGGGTGTCAGTCTTACTGATGCAATGCAGAAACAGGAAAGCGGCACCCGCGGAGTGCTTGCTGTACTTAAAAGTATCAGTGTAGTAACCGCAGAAGTACAGGCAGGTTCAGAGAATATGCTGAAATGAGGAAAGAATGCAGCTTGCGAAATGAAAAAACTCGACGGACTCACCCGCATCATCACTCAAAGTATGGACGAGATGACATCCAGTGCCGTACAGATTAATAACGCTGTGCAGGACGTGAGTAGAATAATGCAGAAGAACAAACAAGCAATCGAAAATCTGACAGAAGAAGTCAGCAAGTTCAAGGTGTGATGTTTTATCGACGATAAAATAATCGGGGATGTCTCAAAAGTTGGTTGTTTTCAAAAACTGAAGTTTTTGATAGCCCCATGTCTCCTATTAGAGGAAACAAACGAATGAAATTTTCACGAAAAATGCAGAGCTTATCGTTTAAAATACCGGCTATCGTAATGGGGCTTTTCATACTTATTATAGGTATTCTTGGTGCTATTACATTTAGGCAGTTTTCAAAATTAATCATCCAGACTATTAAAATAGGATTGTCAGGAAGAATTGAAAAAGAAGCACAAACGATTTACGGTATCATGTTTGCCAAATTTGAAACAACTGCTACTCATTATTCGAAGCTCATCACTGGTATAGGATTTGATCACCCTGAAGAACTCACTGCTATCAGTGCTATTACACTGGGTTCCGACCCTGCTATCTCAGGCGGGGGATTTTGGCTTGAACCGTATGTTATGCCGGAAGAAAAATTATACGGTCCCTACTGGTTTTATGATGAAGGAAACGTTAATCTATCATGGGAATATAATAATGAGCTGAACGATTATAAGCAATTTGACTGGTATAAAAATGATGGAGTTGACCTCAATAAAAAGTATGTTTGGAGTGAACTTTATAATGATGCGGTAACCGGTGTCCCCATGATCACCATAACTTCTACTTTATTTGATCCGCAGAATAATAAGAAACTTGGTGTTGTAACAATCGATCTTGGTCTTGAACCATTGACCGCTTATTTTTCTGCAATAGAGTTTTCCGATATCCGTGAATACTCATTGTCGCTTATAGATAAAAATGGTATATGCTTGAACAATAAAGATACAAGCATAATCGGTAAACAGCTGTTCAATCTTACTGCCGAAACGATTGGCAAGGGGATGATTGAAGACCGTACAAAACTTATTGTAACAGCACCTGTTGCCGAAACCGGTATGTATCTTTGCTTTGCAGTGAATAAGCAGGTTATCTTTGAAACGTTTAGGCATGTGATGTTAGTTAATATCATGCTGGCAACCGTTTTTATTGCTATTTTTATTATTATTGTTACCGTATACATCAAGAGAGTTCTTATTAAACCGCTGAATAAAACCGTTGCAGGATTACAAAATATAGCGCGGGGAGAAGGAGACCTTACGGTACGGTTACCGTTGAAGGGAAATGATGAGATAACGGATTTATCAAAATATTTTAATGAAACGATTGCTAAAATAGGAGCATCTATTCGGCAGGTCGGTATAAGCAGCACCACGATGAAAGAAATCGGCAATGAGCTTGCTTCCGACATGACTAAAACTGCAAGTGCTATCCATGAAATCAGTGCTAATATTGACGGGGTTAAACAGCGGGCAACAACCCAAGCAGCGAGTGTTACCGAAACCGCAGCAACGATTGAAGAGATTGTACGTACGATTAAGCAGCTCAATACTGGAATTGAAACTCAAGCGGCAAGTATCGCACAATCTTCGTCGGCTGTAGATGAAATGGTTGCAAATATTGCATCTATTGGACAAACACTCGGGAAAACCGATGAGGTAATCAGCAGCCTTTCGTCAGCTACAGGCGATGGCAAAGCGATGCTGGTAACTTCTAATACGGTAACACAAAAGATAGCCGAAGAATCAGGAGCACTGATGGATGCATCAGGTATTATCCAGCACATCGCCTCACAAACGAACCTTTTGGCGATGAATGCAGCGATAGAGGCTGCCCATGCGGGGGAAGCGGGCAAGGGCTTCGCTGTTGTTGCGGATGAAATCCGTAAGCTCGCTGAAGAATCCTCTGTTCAAGGAAAAACCATCACCACAACGCTCAAAACCTTATCGGCTGAAATTGAAACGCTCTCGGCTTCTTCAAAAACAGTAGAGGAAAAGTTCAATGCGATTTTCGCCCTTGCCGAGCAGGTAAAAGAAATGAGTTCCCGTCTGACCGAAGCAATGCGAGAACAGGAAAACGGCAGCCGTGAAGTACTGAATGCAATTAAAACTATCAGTGTGGTAACTACGGAGGTACAAAATGGCTCTGAGGAAATGCTGAAAGGCGGCGAGGGGGTTGCTTTCGAAATGCAAAAACTTGAGAGCCTTACCCGCATCATCACCGAAAGCATGAACGAGATGTCCGCCGGTGCTGTACAGATTAACAAGGCAGTGCAGAATGTCAATGAAATTACACAAAAGAATAAGGCGAGCATCGAGAGGTTGGGGATAGAGGTTTCGAAGTTCAAAGTCAGTTAGGGGATATTTTCCTTTATCAGCTTTACTGGTGAGGCATCTTTTAAAAATCTCTACATGAGCTTTTAGGGATGCCCTGTTAATTTTTTATGGGAGGTATAGCATGCGGACTTCAATTGCTATTTATTTTGATTTAGAAAATATTGATAAAAAATTAATTTTAAAAAAACTGTTAGAAGCTATTACTTTGAACATTGAAGAAGATTCAACACCTGTTTTTGCCATAAAACTAGCATGCGGAAATACAGAATCCATAGCAAAATTTAGGGAACAACTGAGAGATTTGAATTTTGACATTCGGGAAGCTCCGCATATCTCTAAGGGAAACTTAAAAAATAGAGCCGATTTAATTTTAACGGTCGAAGCATTTGAAAGTCTCTATCAAAAATCACCGGAGATTGATTTATATGTATTTATTACTTCCGATACGGATTTTACCGTAATAATGGATAAATTAAGGAAATACGGTAAAAATGTTTGGTTGGTTACGAAAGAATCGGAAAAGGATAAAGAGCTATTTACCAGCAGTTCAGATAAAATTTTAGTAATGGAACACTGCTTCAAAGGAAATGAAAACACAGCAACTGAAATTACCCAAATTATTGAGAAAATTCTAACAGGGCTTGGATTTAGCAAAAATGAAAGTGCCGGAATAAAAGAAATTATCGAATCTTTTGAAAAAGATAAATGGTTTGATGGCGGTCTTTTTGGGACTAAATTAAGAAATTTAATTAAAGATTTTTCTTATAAAGGGAAGAAAGTAAACAGTCAGAATAAATTATTTGATGAATTTAAGAAAAACGGCATTATGGAAACAAAGAAAGAAGGAAAAGTAGATAGCTTCAAGATAGTAAAATAACAAGCCGTGCATCTGTAGCGGTGCCCTACAATATAACAAGGGTATGCGGTAGCGGTTAGTTACTTTGCAATGTTCTAATTTAAGTCATTATAACATAAAGACTTAAATTAGAACTTGTTATTAGTTTTGCTAATAGGCTACCAGCTTAACTGTACAAATACTGGATCGTGGTCGGAAAGTTTCCCGCCGAATTCCGAATTAACATTCAGAATATCAGGATTACTAATGGTAACGCGGTGCGGTACTAAAATGTGATCAAGGATTTGTGAACAGCCGTTATAGACAAAACTGTAGCGTTGGTCTTTAGGCAGCTCTTCCACCGCATTCTTCATATTTCCGCCTTTCATAATGCTAAGCGTTTCTGAGAACCAGTAGTCATTGTAGTCGCCGACAGAAACAATCACCGCATCTTGCCGAGCGGCTAATATACTGTCGATAAATGCTTTTACCGTCCGTGCCTGATCATGACGCTTGAGTTCACTGCTGCGGTCAACAGGCTGATTTTTACCCCAAACACCGTCGTCTCCCCGTTTTGAAGAAAGATGGTTGTCAATCATAAAGAAGTCTTTATCTTTTTGGCTCCCACTCTTAAATTTAAAGTGTGCAACGAGGGATTTTCTGGTTTTCTCAAATGCAGTATCGCCTATACCGACACGCGCAGGATTATATTTCATCCGCTTGCCGCCATCTTCGATAATCGCCTTGGTATCATCATAGCTTGCATTAACATCAGTTGTTTTACTGTCTGCATCAGCAACCAATTCAAGCCGGTCTGTACGGTACAAGTACGCACAACGGATATTCGATCCGGGAGCACCGCCGTCTACACCGTCTTGGGGATTGATATAGACTTTATCGTAGTCAGGAGTCCCGCTGATTTCCTTAATACTGTCAAGCAGCAGGTTCAGCGTTTTCTCCGAACTTATCTCACCGTCAAGTGGAGGATATTGCTTTGTTTTTTTGTCTTTCTGTAAGGCTCCATTATCATCTTGAATTTCGATAAGGCAAATAACATCCGGCTTTCCTAATTCCTCGATAAAGTGATGAGCAAACTTGTCTGCGCGAGCTTTATCACCTTTATTTCCGGCAGAGAAATTTTTAAGATTATAGCTTACTACATTCAATTTATCTGCATCAAATTGTATCTTTGATTCTTCCGGTTTAATTTCTTCGTCTGTTGTGCTTGAAAGCGGCGGCATTTTTTGAGTTGGCAGTACGCGATAGTTGCTGCCGAACATACCGTTATAGTATTCTAAGATGCCGACAATATCTCCGTTGTATGTACTGCCCATCCCCGGATGTGGTGTTGTTACGCCTGCTTCTTGTGCACTTTTAAAACAACCAACAGTGTAGACAGGAATTAACGGCGTAGCATTGTAGTCAACCACAATAACGCCGCCGCGGTACGAAATACGATCTGCATCAGTATCTCCCGGAACTACATAATATTCATTACCCTTATGGATTGCCGCGATTTTCGGATTGCAAATTTTAACCCGCATACATTCAAGACTTTCATAGAAATCTATTGCTTCACGGTCAGGTTCCAATGAGCCGATTGGACCGGTAGATACCGGTTTTACCACTTTCTCTTGTGTAAGCTCAATTGCTGCCGGCGGCTCATTATCATGCGAAAGAATCTCAACAGTAACAGATTTTCCCAGCTGCGTTACAGTTAAGCGTGAATCTTTATAATTGTTTCCAACATATTCACCAACCGTACCATCAACGAGAACTGCATCGCCAACCTTAACTTGTGCAGCTGTTTTTTTATCGTAAATGTAGATTGCATCGGATGTTACCGGATCATCATCTCCGTCGGCATCCTGTATGAAAAAGAGGACAGCCTCCATATCATCTGATTTTTTGCCTTTCTTTTTATAGCTAATACCCGTTACAATAGCCGGAACCTTTGTTACTACTTCATTAAGTTTTGGAGATGTATGATCTTTCCCCTGTATATCGTAAATGCGTACTTGCTCTTGGGGAATGTCATAATACACCGCATACAGTGTAAATGAATCGGTAACAGGTTTAGAAAAATCATAGGCTTCGGTACCATTTTGCGTTGTTGACCAATATTTAAAGAGTGCATTTTTCTTTTTAGCATTGGCGAGCTTTTCAAGTTTTTCGTTCGGCTTTACCGTATACACTGCAGCACCTTGCCCATTTTCATACCGGACAGTAACTTCGTGTACTGTCTCGCCCGATTTGGTCTTCCATACTGCATAGAGTGTTAGCGGAGCAGTAACCGGCGGAAAGGTATACGCCTCAGCTCCGTTTTTTACGGTTGACCAATGTTTAAAATCATAGCCGTTTCTTACCGGAGCAGGATCAGGTTTTTTTGCTGCTACACCGAGCGGAACCTCTTGTTTTTCGGTTTTTCCGGTTCCGTCTTCAAACTGGAATAGTACGGTAACACATTCTTTTTCCCAGACTGCATACAGCGTTAGCGGAGCGGTAACCCGTGTCGTAAAATCATACTTTGCTCCGTTTTGTGCGGTTGACCAATGCTTAAATTTGTGGTCTTTTTTAGTAGGATAGGTAGGAAGTGCAACCTGTCCGCCTTTTGTTATCTTTTGATCCGGAATAGAACCGCTACCGCCGTCAAGATCAAATGTAACGGTATAGATGAGTTTTCCCCATACTGCATACAGTGTAAATGAGGATTCAACCGGTGTTTTAAAGTCGTATTTTTCTGTTCCGTCTTTCAATGTTGACCAATGTTTAAAAACAAAATCCGGTTTTGATGGCTTGGTTTCAGGTTCTTTTACGAGATTCCCATAGGTAATGTCCTGTGTTGCAGGAGCAGAACCCTCTCCGCCGTCAATATCAAAAGAAATTTTGTAGGTATTAACTTCCCATACAGCATACAGCGTAAAACTTTCAGTTACCGGTGCGGTAAAAAGATATGCTGCGCTGCCCTGTGTATCTTTTGCCCAGTGTTTGAATGTATAGCCTTTTTTTGACGGCTTGGCAGGTTCTGTAACGTGCTCATTTGCTTTGAGTGTTTGGTCGGGGGTAGTACCGTCTCCTCCTGTATGGTCAAAACTGATGGTATAGGAATCTACCGCTGCGCCGCTGCCTGTTTGCTGCCATACTGCATATAAAGTCAGACTGCCGGTTACCGGTTCTTGAAAATTATATGCACTACCGCTTGATGTTTTAGACCAATATTTAAAGATAAAACCGTCTTTGGTAGGGCGTTTCGATTCCTCAGGTTCTGTGGCGGCAGCATTATGCACAACTTTTTGCGGTTGCGGTCCGTTTTTACCGCCATTAGAATTAAAAGTTACGGTATATTCCGCTTTTTTTGCCTCCCACACAGCATGAAGCGTAATGTCTCCCGTTACCTTTTCTGTAAAGTTATAAGGCATTTCACCGTCTTCCTTGAGTGCCCAATGCTTAAATTCTGCATTTGCTTTTACAGGTGTGCTTGGTTGGGAAATTGTCATTCCTGTTTTAATGGTTTTTTGTGTATGTTCGCCTGTACCGGTAAGCTTACCGCCATGCAATTCAAAGGTAACGGTACACTGAGCCGTTCCGCCGCCGTTTTGCCCGGGATTTGTTGTTTCGCCAGTTCCGCTGTTTTGTCCGGGGTCTGTCGTCCCGCCCGTACCTCCAGATACTTTTTCCTTCCATATTGCAAATAATTCTGTTTTTGCAGTAATTTTTGTATTTTTAAACTTAAATTCTTTTCCTGCCTTTTCCTCAGGCATGGCATTCTTATCCGTTGACCAATATTGGAATATAAACTCTGTGGTTCCAACCTTTTTACTTGGTTCTTTTTCCGGTTTTACAGCAAGGTTCCCTTTTTGTACCTTTTGGGGCTGAAACTCCGCCTGATTAGTCCCGCCCTGTAAATTAAATGTTATTTCATATAGGGGGGGGGGGGTAGGAGATTGTGATTCGCTCTGTGCTGAAACGCTCGGCTTACATGCCGTTACGCTCAGTAATATGGCAGCTATCAGCAAGCTGCCGGACAGTAAAAACTTTTTCATACGTGTACTACTCCTTAATGTAGTAAACCTGTTCAGAAACGTCAATTTCAGAACAGGTTTCGTGAGGTGCTGCACAAAACAGCACGAGATGATTATGGAGAGATGCAGTTTTGCAGAACACATAGTCTGAGCTGCAACCGCATACGGCTCCTTATCTATATTAGTCTAACTCATAAAAAACAGTTTGTAAAATACTTTTTTTAAATTTTTTTTATAACGATTTAACACGCATACTATCTCAAAAGAAACAAGAGGACTGTTCAACCGCGAAGTTACCGAACAGATATAATCTTTGCTTGACTATTATGCATAGTACAGTTAGAATAGTCTTATGAAAGATACTTTATTAGATAGCGCAATCCGTAAAATACCGGATTTTCCTAAAGAAGGTATTTTATTTTATGATATTACAGGGCTTTTAATTAACCCTGAGGCGTTCCGCTATTGTTTGGATACCTTGACCAGCTTGTACAAAAATGAAAAGATTGATGCGGTTGCAGCGATCGAATCCCGCGGCTTTATTTTTGCTGCACCCTTTGCAGATAGGCTGGGAATACCATTGATTTTAATTCGTAAAAAAGGGAAACTGCCGGGAAAAACATATTCCTGCTCCTATTCGCTTGAGTACGGTGAGGCAACTATTGAAGTGCATGCTTCCGATATAAAAAAAGGACAGCGTATTTTGCTCTTAGATGATCTCATTGCAACGGGGGGAACGTTAAATGCAGCCCGTAAAATGATTAACCAAGGCGGTGCGGAAGTTGCCGGATTTTGCGGAGTTATTGGTTTGCCGTTTTTAAAGTATGACAAACTTATTGGTGATTTGCCGGTAAAAACGCTCATAGAATACGAAAGCGAATAAAGGATTTTCAACTTTAAAATGATAACGTTAATTAAAGATATACTCACACAAGAACCGGATGGACGCAGTATTACCGTACATGGCTGGGTTCGTACAAAACGTGAAACAAAAAATTTGACATTTATTGAAGTAAATGACGGCTCCTGTTTTGCCTCAATTCAATTAACATTTGATCGGGATGCAGGCATAGATGCTCAAACAGAACAAGATTTGAAACGAGTTACCACCGGTGCCTCTATCCGTGTAACAGGAACACTGGTTCCTTCTCCTGCGTCAGGGCAAGCGGTAGAAGTCGCTGCCCATTCAGTATGGGTATACGGCGAAGCACCAGTAGATTCATATCCCCTGCAAAAAAAGCGTCACAGCATGGAATTTTTACGCGAGATTGCCCATTTGCGTCCTAGAACCAATACATTCGGTGCTGTAGCCCGTGTGCGGAATCAAATGGCATTTGCCGTTCATACGTTTTTCCAAGAACGCGGATTTCAGTATGTTCATACGCCGCTTATCACTGCTTCCGATTGCGAGGGAGCGGGCGAAATGTTCCATGTTACTACTATGAACATACAAGAAACCGTGCGGGATGCATTGCGCAAAAAAGCAAACCCCGATACGTTCACGGTTGATTATACGCAAGATTTTTTTGAAAAAGAAGCAAACCTTACCGTGTCAGGGCAGCTTGAAGCCGAAACATACGCAACAGCTCTTTCGCGTGTATATACATTCGGTCCTACATTCCGTGCAGAAAATTCAAATACAACGCGGCATCTTTCTGAATTTTGGATGATAGAACCGGAAATGGCATTTTTTCATCTACAAGATACTATGGAGCTTGCAGAAGAGTTCGTGGTCTATTTGCTGAAATGGGCATTGCAGCATTGTCGCGAGGACTTAGCCTTTTTTGATGCACGGATAAAACCCGGTCTAGTTGCAATGTTGGAGCATGTTGTTAATGCGCATTTTACACGTATAACCTACACGGAAGCAATAGCGGCACTTGAAAAAAATAGCGAGGCATTTGAGTTTAAACCATACTGGGGCTGTGATTTACAGAGCGAGCATGAAAAATATCTTACCGAGCATATTTTTAAAGGACCTGTTATTGTAACAGATTATCCAAAAGAAATAAAAGCTTTTTATATGAAGCAGAATGAAGACGGTAAAACCGTTCGGGCAATGGATGTGCTTGTTCCCGGGCTTGGCGAATTGATAGGCGGTTCCGAACGCGAGGAAAATTTACAGGTATTGGAAAACCGCATTACCGAACTTGGACTCGATATACAGGATTATTGGTGGTATCTTGATCTCCGCCGCTATGGGACAGTACCGCATTCAGGGTTTGGGCTTGGTTTTGAACGGCTGCTGTTGTATATTACCGGTATGACAAATATCCGTGATGTTATTCCATTCCCCCGAACACCGAAATCAGCAGAGTTTTAAGCCGTCATGCTGAACATACATGGTTTCGGCAGTTCCGTCCTCTTTTTTAGCGGCTGTTACTGAATGAGCAGCCGTTCATGGAGTTCGGAAGCACTGGTGCTTTCTCTAGCGGATTTCGGTGAAGCGCACCGGAATGCCCGCTTGCTTATCCCGCAAGACGGGCAGTGTCTCCTTATATCCGCTGCCGTATTCGGCGGTCCGCGCAGCAAACTTCGCGGATTGGTTTCGCTGTATCAAAGCGGCAGGGTATGGTGTTATACCAATCCTACAAAAAATACACATAAAATAACTGATTTTTCCGTTTCTGCATACCGGATGGAATTGCGGGAAAGTTTGGTTCGTACATGGGCAGCCGCTTTGTGCAGCGAATTGGTTTTAAAAATGAATGGGGTAGTAGATTGGCGTACTGTCAATGCTTTTTTGGATGGACTGTGCATTTCCGACGATGACGGCTGTAGACGGGGGCTATTACGGTTTTTATGGCGGATGCTTGATTACTCAGGAGTTGCGCCGGATATAACTGTATGCGGTCGTTGCGGATGCCCCCTTTCAGCAGACAAAATGGGTGTACCGGATTTTTCTATCGCATACAATCCCCTAGACGATGAACTGGAATGCAGTGCCTGTACGGTACTTGCCAGTGCACCATTTTTGCTCCATAGCGAAGCATTGCAGTATCTATCAGCAATTACCCATACACCGGCAGGGTATTCACGGCATTTACCGCTTAGCTCTAGTGCGTATGGAGAGTTAAAACGGCTCTTATTTTTTTTAATAGAAAAGATGATTGGTGATACATTAAAAACAGTGAAAACCGGCGTGGGGATATTTTAAAATAAAAGTGTATAACTTATCAACAACCTGATCCGGTATACACTTTTTACGTAAACTATTTATTAATATGCTTTTGAATCATAAGATTTACGGCTTTTTTTCATTAATTTGCGCTGAAGAGCTTTCTTTTTTCTATTCAGGATGGTAGAGGGTTTTTCATAATATTCCCGCTTTTTCCATTCGCGAATAATCCCTTCTTTTTCAACCTGCCGTTTAAAACGCTTAATTGCTTTTTCCAGATTTTCAGAATCGTCTACAACAATATTTGCCACTTAGTATTTCACCTCCAATGGATACTGCTCCTTAGAATACACCCATTCGGAAACTGGCGTTTCGGAACAAGTCTCATACTGAACTATGATACTTATTCTATCGGTTACTGTCAAGCAAGCGGGAAGCGGCTTAGCATTTTTTACTCTTTTTTTCTCTGATTGTGTGATAGTGAGGTAGTCATAGCCAATGCCTCTCTCTCCATTACAGTACCGATACCGAAGCATTCTATGAAATGCGTAGCTGCTTAAATCTACTGCCGGTGTTTACATCGGATTTTTTGCGAATACAGTGCAATACCTCGGCAGTCTGCTCTTTAATAAGCACTTGTACATAGTCGCCGCCGCCTACTATCATCCCATGGTATTCAATCGGGAGGGAAAGATAATTTTCTGTTGTAACAGTGAGTTCTTTGCTGCTCGATACCTCAACAACACCATAGACCGTTTTACCAAGCCAGTCGGCATAGTATGCCGATCTATGTTGCTCTGAAAGTTTTGACAAGCGTTTTATCCGCTCTCCGGTAATCCGCTCAGGAATTTTAGGCTGCATATCCCATGCTTCAGTCCCCGGTCGGGCAGAAAACGGAAAAGCATGAATGCCGGTAAATCGCAAATCAACGCACATTTGATAGGTTGCCTCAAAATCATCGTCGGTTTCTCCCGGAAAACCTGCAATAATATCTGCACCAATAAAGGGATTGTGCTGAACAGCACGAAGTTTTGCAACTGCCTCGTACACTGTCTCACGTGTATATGAACGGTGCATGGCATGGAGTATGATATTACTGCCAGACTGCACAGAAAGATGAAAATGAGGACAAATGTTCGGGTGTGATAGCAACGAGGCTAACGCCGTGTCTACTCGATCTGGCGAAAGGCTTGAAATACGGATTCGCAGCGTCGTATGGTCAAGAAGAAAGCGCAATAAATCAGCAAAATTGCCAATACTGCTTTTGTACTGCGATAAATTCACACCTGAAAGTGTTACCTCAGAAATACCTGCCTCTTCCATACGGTGAATACGGGTTAGTACCTCAGTCGATTCAAGTGAAACGGATTTTCCTCGTGCAAATCTAATGCGGCAGTAGGCGCATGAGCTATTACAGCCGTCTTGAATTTTGATAAAAGCACGGGAGTGAAATAAAAAATTTGAAGAACTCAACGTAAATAGTTCTGTCTGTTGTTGAGCAGATGTCCGCAGTTGTAAACAGAATGAGCGTATCCGTTCTATAAACACTTCACTTTCTGATAGAGAATAGTCAGCGGCACATACTGATAAAAAATGCGGTAAATGAATAAGTAAATCTTTCTGCTGCCCGGGAAATACAATAATATGAGAATGGAGTCCTTCGATAACAGCAGATTCCAATTGAGCGTAGCAGCCTGTTACAAGCACTGCTGCATAAGGATGCTGGCGTACAAGCAGGCGGATAAGTCTTCGGGCTTTTTGTTCTGCTTTACCGGTTACTGTGCAGGTATTGATAAAGCACATGAGAACTCTCTCTGCATGAGCTTCTTTGTTGCGCAATACCATAGGTGAGCTAATAGCGTGTTTTTCGGATTTGTCGTCCAATTGCATATCGTTTGACCGGTCAGGCTTGCAGAACTTAACGTTCGTACTTGTATTATATATTGAAAATCCTACCTGCGTACACAGCACCGCAAGCGATTCCGATTCTAGCTGGTTCAATCTGCACCCAAGCGTTTCAAATCTAATGCTATAAAAATGTTTGCCCATAATATATTAAAAGCGTTTAAGAACACGCTCATATCCTTTTTGTGCATCTGTTAAATTCTTATTTAAATGTAATGCTGAAGAGTATGCTTGCAAGGCAGCACGGTACTCACGAGCCTGCTCCCTTGCATAGCCGAGGCTGGTCCACCATCTGCTATTCAATTTATCTAATTGTACGGCTGTAGAAAATGCAATATCCGCATGCCGGTATTGTCCAAGCCGTAAGTAAATTTCTCCGATATAATAATAGACTTCTCCTAACTTTGTTCCATTAGGAACATAGGCGATATAGTCTTCAAATAAATGCAAACTTTCGTAATTATTTCCTAATCGGTAAAGGGCAAGCGCATGGCTTTCAATAAGCCGCGGATCATAGCGCGATATATTTCTTCCTTGAATAATCCATGGAACAGCCTCTTGATTTTGCCCGTCTGCAAGCATTGCCCACGTAAGTACAACATAACTATCCAGATTTTTTGGCTGTTGTTTTATTTCATCATGGCAAACAGCAATTGCTTCTGCATATTTCCCGTCCCGATATAATACCAGTGCATCAGGACGAGTCTGCGCACATATAACCGGTATATAATAAATAAGCAAAAGACATACCGTTACCGGCATACGAATTGTTTTTCCTAATAAATAATAGCGTTTCAACATTACCTCTTATCGGTTCATGGTGCAAACACCGCTAAAGAAGCAGCCGCTATCAAGTATCACCTCAGGTGCAGTAATATCTCCGGTAAGTTTTCCGGAGGAAAACACATGAACAGAAGATGCAGCAGTTATGTTGCCGACTACTTCTCCTTTTACAATGACTCTATCTGCGTATATTTTTGCGTTCACCTGCGCATGTTCCGCAATCATTAAATCACTTGAGGATTGCAGGACTCCCTGCATAGATCCTTTTATCATAAACGGTTTTTCAAACTTAATGGTTCCATTAAATATGATATCTGAAGCAAGCACGGTATCATAGTCTTCTTCATCAAGATCGATTAATTCTATTTTATCGGATACTGACATATATAATAGACTATGCAACGATTTTTGATTAAGGTCAAGAGGGCTTTGAATAACAGTTTTACGGAATCTCTAAAAGGTGTAGGGAAAGTTGCAAAATAAAATGCCCTAAAAAGGAAAACCGCTTCGTCAACATGAGTAAACCACTGATAGCAGGAAAAACAAACTATAGATTTATTTGCGGTGTATTTTTTATACATTATTGCATTATAACAATTTATAAAAAATACTCGTTGTCAGCTGTGCTGATGGAACAGCTCTGAAAATCTATATCTGAGTTTTTTGCAGCTGTCCGACCATAACTTTTAATACAGAGAATAAGAGACAAGCCGTATAAATAAATGAGGCTATCCTAACAACCGGTTATTTATACGACCAGCCTTGATAGCCTCATTTATAATAAAAAGGAGAATATAACTAATTTGAGCTATGATGGA
Organism: Treponema sp.; assembly: GCA_052173475.1. Taxonomy (GTDB): domain Bacteria; phylum Spirochaetota; class Spirochaetia; order Treponematales; family Treponemataceae; genus Treponema. The sequence goes on along the minus strand of JBQMYN010000022.1, from coordinate 10,365 downwards.
TTCGAACCATCGACCCACGCCTTAAAAGGGCGTTGCTCTACCATCTGAGCTAATAGCCCGTCATTGCTAAGCAATAAAATAACTATAGCTGAAAATTTATTTTCTGTCAAGAGGTAAAAGATTATTTTTAGAGATTTTTTTGTATGCCTATACCGATACCATTTGATGTGATTACGAGTACGATTTGGCTGCCTCCATGCTGTTTCCATAACTGAAAGCCTGCTGAAAGCTGTTTTAATGATTTACGTTCTCTAAGGTGTTATGGTATACTACCGCTCCCAAATGACATCAGAACTGCAACGGAATGCATCGTTCAGAAATGAACGTCTGTGTTCATTCCTGAACATGGAACTCCTGTCAGTGCAACAATGTTTCGGCGATGAAAAATGTACAAGGAAGTACATTTTTCATCTCAATATCACATCTAAATCTAAGGATTCCGCTGTATGCACTATGCATTTCAATTTTTAGATGATGCAGTATTTGATGATGCTGTTATCTTTATAAAAACCCATGAATACCGCTGTGTTAATCTTGCTGAACATTTACGGTTGGAGACATGGCACTATACCGGTACTTCTGATACACAGGGCAGCGGGACTTCATCAGGCGGTATTTTTCATGCTGCGGTACTCTATTACTGCGGGCAAAAGAAAGAGTGCAAAGGAGTAGTGCTTCTTAATAAAAGCGGAATTTTGTTCCATTGTATTGATGAATCGCTACCTTTGCATGTAGTGGAAGCCTTTACGTCATTTTTCTTTTCTGATCCTGTGTTATACACTCATATTTACGCTATTGCGGGTTCTGAGCAGTATACTGTTTTTCTGGAGACTTTTATCGAAAAGGCAATCAGTTTACCGGTCTCTGCTGTGCAAGACTACTATCTTATGCGGTGTATGAAGCAGTGCAGCAGTTCATTTTTGCAGGAAGCTGCCCGCCGATGCAAAACAAGCATTACATTAAGCGAAGCGCGGGAAGAACATACGGAAACTCTGTTTCCTTTACAGCTTGCCTATGAACAAGCTGAGGTTGCCTTTGCCGGTATGGAGATTAGTCCCCGCATTTGCCGCATTGCATTACGCTCACGGTTAAAAAAATATCTTACCTGTACCGCCGCTGTAAATTCTGTATTTGCTGCAAAGGCAGGGCTAAATGCAGAAGGCTTTAATTGGGTACAGCTTGGCGGGGTGTATACGCTTCCTGAGTATCGGAATAGGGGACTTGCGGCTGCCCTAACTGCGGAACTTATTCACCGGTGTCTACCGGCAAAACATGGTATTGCGCTCTTTGTAAAAAAAGATAATGCCGCCGCTTTACGGGTATATACAAAGCTAGGGTTTTCATTTTGCGGCAGTTTCCGTATGTGTTATTATCAAAAAAATACTTGTTTATAAAATTGTTTTGATAAATTGAGAATCTGTGTTACAATAATTAGAGTATACCTGTTCCGAACATGACATTTCCGAACAGGCTGAGTGTCATTTTTATTCTTATCATATAACATACTTAGGAGGAACTATGAAAAAATTGTTGTTCTTATTTGTAAGCGGTATTTTTGTACTTGCTGCGTGTAAACTAGGCACAAGCGCGTCCGATTCGGCAGTGCCGAGCACTGCTAAGCTGCGCATACAAGTAAATTCCTCTCAAACCTCATGGGTTGGTGGGAGCTTTACATTAACAGCAACGGTAACGCCTCTATCTACCGGTACCGTATCATATCAATGGTATGAAGCTACTGATTCACAAGGAAATAAACCTAAAAAAATAGACGGTGCTACTAAAAACCAGTATACGGCTTCAAAAAATCAGGCAAAAAAATACTACTATTATTGTGTAGTAACCGCTGCCGTTGGTAAAAATAATCATACAACTGCAAAATCAAATGTTGTGTGTGTTACGGTAACTGCAAATCCTCCCTCCAAAGCGCAAACTCCAAAAGTTACCGTTAAAGAAGGAGATCGCAGCGTAAACTCCAATGAGAAACTTACCTTATCAGTAGAGGTCAATGTTACCGACGGCGGGAAACTTTCGTATCAATGGTACACAACCGATAACAGCACTGCATCCGGCGGTAAGGCACTCGCAGGAGAGACAAAGAATCAGATTGAAATAACGGCAACCGAAACAAAGCGGTATTATTGCCAAGTTACTAATACGCTAGAAATCGGCGGCGGCAAAGCACCGTTAAAGAGCGTTGGTGTAAGCCCTCTTATTACGGTTACGGTGCATCAGATATCTCAGCCTGCACAAAAGCCGAGTATTACCGCTCCTACCGATGAAGTAGCAAAAACAAGTGTAGTCGGTTCAGCAATTAACTTAGCAGTAACAGCGGTATCGCCTGATAATGGAGTGCTAACCTACCAATGGTACCAAAACACAGAAAAAACAACTGCAAATGCTCAAAAAATTGCAGGGGCAACAGAGGCCGTGTATCAGGCGCAAAGTACAACTGCAACAATACACTATTTTTATTGTGCTGTAACAAATACTAAAAGCGGTACATCAGAAACAGTATATACACCTTTCTATAGCGTTACATTTACACAAGATAAACAGCCTGCTGCGCAACCGGTTATTACAACACAGCCGCCCGCGGAATTAACATTAGAAACAAAAGAAAACAAAACCATAACGATCGGTGCTGAAATTCCGGACGGCGGAACACTGAGCTATGCGTGGTATCAATCAGCTACGGGAACTGACGGGGGGACTCTTCTTGCCAATACAGCACCTACATATACTATCCCTACGGAGACAGCTGGTACACAATACTACCGCTGCAAGGTAACAAACACAAATCCTGATGCACTATCGGAGAAACAAACTGCTGAAATCTATACCAACTGGTGTAAGGTAACAGTAAAGGAAGAAGATTCCCTTTCAAAATTTACAGTAGCGGCTGTAGGAAATACAATGGTAACTATCGGCGTAGGTGAAACAGCCTCGTTGCAGGTTACAGTGAATAACGCGCCTCCTGATGTAACCACCGGTTATAAATGGCTGAAAGGAACCCCGCCTGCCGAGGATGCTGCTTCGCCGGATATGGCAGCGGAAGGAGACGGCAGTAAAGCGGTATACACAACTGCATCAACACTCACCGCCGGTACATACACGTACTATTGTGAAGTAACCCTGCAAAAAACGGTTGACAGTGCCGTAAAAACGAAGAAAAAATACTCTCCGCAATATACTGTACAGGTTGTTGAACCGGCGGCACCGGTTATTACGCAGCAGCCGAAAGGCGGGGCTGCAGCACTGGATTCGGGTGTTCCGCTCATTATTACTGCAACAGTGAATACCGGAAATCTGGTGTATCAATGGTATAAAAATACAAAAAAAGAGACTGCCGGCAGTATCGCTCTTGACAATGCGACAACTGCTGTATATACAGCAAAAGATGAAGGAACATTCTACTACTACTGCGAAGTTTCAAATAGCAAAAAAACTGATTTAAAAGTAACATCTGAGATTGTTACGGTAATGGTGTACCGCGATTCTTCTATAATACCGGTTGATATGAATGGCGAAACAGATGGGTTAGGCTGGGACGCTCAACAGTGGGTGTTAGGCAGTTCTAAAGAAACAGACGGCATTACCTTTGCCGTGTATTCGGAACATGCCGAGCGGGTTATGCTGGAACTATATGATAATCCCAACGGTACTTCCAACGGAGAGGCAGAAAAAGCTGCGTTCTTTATGGAAAAATCTACCGATAATATTTGGCGGGCAAAAATTAAAACTACAGCGTCCAAGGTATATTACGGTTTCCGTGTATGGGGAGCAAATTGGCCGTATACTGCTGAATGGAAACGAGGCGATTCTAATGCGGGCTTTGTGAAAGACGTAGACGATGCCGGAAACCGCTTTAATCCGAATAAGCTGCTTTCAGATCCGTATTCACTGGAACTTTCACATACCAGAGGCAGTAACGGGTCTTACTACCAGACCGGTGAGACAGACCGTACAAAAGACAGCGGAAAAGTGGCTCCTAAATCGGTAGTAGTTGAAAAACTTACCGGCATTGATACAAAATCTACGAGTTCCGCATTAACGTCTGAGATAGTCTATCAACTGCATATAAAAGGATTTACCGGTAACGGAGTAAGCAATGTTGAAAACTGTACTGTGTTAGAAGAAGAAAAAGGCACGTATACCGGCACAGCAAAGATGATTCCGTATTTGAAAGGTCTTGGCATTAATACTGTTCTGCTCCTGCCTGTTTTTGAATCTGAGGGAATGGAAGACTACCGCCCTGCAAATTTCTTTGCTGTTGCAAAAAAATATGCAAAAGATAAAGAGAATGCAGCCAAAGAATTTCAAGATATGGTAACAAAGTTCCATGATGAAAATATGCAAGTATTCCTCGATGTACCCTATGCGAACAGCGGCGAAGATGGAAAATTAGATAATGATGTAAACAAAGTACGGCTTGAATCGCTTCGCGGGCTGGATAATACCGCCTACTATGCACTTACGAGCGGCAACAAGGCGGACTACTGGGTTAGTACCGGTAACGGGAATAATTTAAATTGCAGCAGCAAGCCTGCTAAAGACCTTATTCTCGCTTCTGTAAAGTACTGGACGGAAACCATGGGTATTGATGGCTTCCGCTTTAATGCAGGGGTTGCATTAGGACGTGAGGGAGAACAATGGCAATTCAACAAAGATGCCGCCTTGCTTTCGGAAATAAAAACATATTTAACCGGAAAAAACCGCAAATGTATTATCGAAACAAAGGATAATAATCTTGCCGATGCCGATTTTGGAGACGGCTGGACTCCATGGAATAATACATTTCGCGATGCTGCACGGCATTACTTAAACAACAAAGAACCTGCTGTTAAGGTTACTAATATGCTTGATAAAGCAGGAGTTCTTAATTTTATGGCGGCACATGACAGCTACCGGTTAACCGATATGGTATCACATGGTAATAATCAATCCGAAGTATCTACCGATTCAGGGGATAATGGGAATATTCACACCTCACAAGCAGAATTGCGCCGCATACGGGTACGCAATGCACTGGTTCTTACTGCATTTGCAAAAGGCAGCCCGATGCTAACTTACGGAGATGAATTCGGTGTTGCTCATGGTAATACGTGTAGTCTGTATACTAATGATGTGAATGGGGTATTTTTCAGCGATTACGGATATATCAGCCGCGATGCCATTTGCACAGAGCTTGGATCAGATTGCCATACTGATAATAAAAACGGTCTTTATCTATTCGCCAAGACATTATTTGACTGGCGTTCCAAAAATGCTGCATTTTTCGAAGATGCTCAATACACTGTTACAAAAGATACCGGCGATACATTAGGGAATGGTGATACAAAGAGCCGTGTTTTACTGAAAACAGATAATGCGCAATATTGTGTATGCATCAATATGTCGAATGAGATGGCTACATTTACACTACCGAAAGCGCAGAATGAAAAGTGGGCGTGCTGTATTGATACTGCTAAATGGGCAGAATCGAATACTAATGCAGAGGATAATCTATATAAAGATAGGACGAAAGAATATAATCAATCTACCTATGGTGTTAATGGCTATTCGATAGCAGTGTTCAAAGTGCTGCCGTAGCGGATTATCTGAAAAGAGCGGAGCAGTCCAAAAACTGAAAGCCTGCCGGCTTTTTCTGTAAGAAAATAGTTTATTTATCCGCATTGGTGGATTGCGAAGCAGTTTTGGGACAGCTCCCTTAGAATTAAGATGCGACGTATCAACGAGTTTCGGCATCGCCGAAGCATTGTTGTACTGACAGTGATTCCAAACAGTATTGAGTTTTTCTAACAAAAAACTCGGTACTGCTTAGAACCACCGCCATTCATGGCGGTTCTGATAGTCATTGCTGTATAAAGACTTAATTTTAAACTCGCGGGGATGTCATTGGAGTTACTTCTATTTCCATTATTACAAAAATTTGCAAAACAAAATGATTTTTAAGCCCGCAACTAAATTTTTATCCTGATTTAACGTTTGTTGATAAAAAGTTTCCTCTCTTTTTGCTGTAGATATAAAAACAGCTTATAAAATTGATGGTGAAAAAGTCAATGAATGACATTAGGGACATAGAAATTCTGCATTTGAATTATAAAGTTATAGCTTGTAATAACTTATGCGTTTTATGTTTTTGTTATATTTTATGCTTAAATTATTGGGAACCTCTAAAAACGGAAGTTTTTAGAGATACTCTATCCTTTTCTATTTCTTCCGGTCTTGCACGATTGACCAGTTCGGCTACGAAAATACCGAACTGGTCTTGTATCGCATTCGCATTTTTAAGCTCGGCTATTTCTTTTTTGAGCCTGCTGTTATCTTTGTGAATATCTCCGTTATCTTTCTTTCCTTGTTTTTCTTTGCCGCTGCTTTCTCTGGCCGATAGACTTTCAGTTTTTGACAGCCTCAAATGCCCTACACCTTGAATTTATTAACTTCCTGTACTAATGCTTTAATACTCGTCTTATTTTTATCGCTAATTTCATTTACGTCATGCACGGCATTGCTGATTTGTGCAGCACCAAGCTCCATATTGTTCATACTGCCGCTGATAATATTGGTTAAACTGTCCAGTTTTTGCATTACCTCTGAAACCTGTTGCCCCGCTTTAAGCATTTCCATAGAGCTGTCTTTGACTGCGGCAGTAACAGTATTAATATTCCTGATGGCTGCAAGCACTTCTTTACTCCCCTTTTCTTGTGTATGCATTGACTCAGTTATGCTGCTGCTCATATTACGTACCTGCTCTGCAAGAATAAAAATAGTATTAAACGTATCTTGAGCTGTTTTAGATGATACCGATAAACTTTCTATTTCAGCAGTAAGGTTTTTTAAGGTTGCAGTAATTGTTTTTCCTTGGCTGCTAGATTCTTCCGCTAAGTTGCGTATTTCATTCGCAACTACTGCAAATCCTTTTCCAGCCTCTCCTGCGTGAGCTGCCTCTATCGCTGCATTCATTGCGAGTAAATTTGTCTGGCTTGCAATATGCTGAATAATACTGCCTGCTTCTAAAAGACTGCCTGACTCTTCAGCAATTTTTTGTGCAACCGTATTTGAATTGCTAAGCGTTGCCTTACCGTCATTGGTAGACAAGGCGAGATTTTTAATAATTTCATTACTTGTACGCAGTGTTTGACTAATTGAAACAATATTTTCTGTCATTTGAGCGATCGAATCCGATGATTGGGCAACATTGTACGCTTGCGTTTCAATACTGCTATTTAAATCAGCAATTGTGTGAAGAATGTGCGTAACTGCATCCGATGTTTCTTTCACACTTTCACTTTGTACTAAAGTTTGCTGTTTTACCTCGCTAATATTCGAGCTGATCCGCTGTACAGCCGAATTGGTTTGCTCCATACGTTCGGAAAGATTATCTGCAATGTCATGCATAATATCCGCGTTTCCAATAACAGACCGCACTAATATACATAATTTTCTCATTGTCTTATTAAATGAATTTGAAAGCTGTGCAATTTCATCGCTTCCTTTCACGGGCAAAGTTACGGTTAAATCGCCATCGCCTTCGGCAATATTTCGCAGGTTATCAGCAGTACGACTAATAGGGCAAACAAATAGCTTCACCATAAAGAAGACAAAAACACTACTTGCAAAAATAAGGGTAACAAAACCGATAAGAATGTTTCTCTTCATAAGCGCATCAAAATGCTCTTGTAAGGCTGCTTCCTCTTGTTGTAAATGATAGCTAATATCATCGACATAATTCCCCGTACCAATTACCCAGCGGTATTTTTGAAACGGTGCTGTATAGGAGCGTTTGGGCTTTGGATCAGACGATCCTAATTTCGGATACCAAAAATCACAAAAACCACCGCCATTTTTTCCAATTGCAATAAAATGGCTTACCATTTGAAATCCATTTACATCGGTCCACCCCGAACGGTTGGTACCTTCAGTTTCAGGTTTAGGAGGAAGTAAAATATTCACACCGTCAAAAGTATCTATCCAAAAGTACCCATCGGTTCCGTAGCGGATATTCCTAACCAGCTCTTTAATAATCTGCTGTCGCTCTTCCAAAGAAACACCTTGCCGCTCGTATAAGGAATCTGCGGATGCAATCAGTGTAATAATGCTTTCAACTTGACTTTGTATTTTTTTATCGTAGGCAAGATACAACAGTGCTGATTGTTTATCCATGGTATACTTATGAGAACGAAGCGCATTAAGCATCCCTGATCCGATAAACACACTAAAAATAATCAACAGAACACACAGGGAAAAACAAATAATTTTAAACTTTAATGTTATAGATCTATGAGATACATTTTTATCTGTTTTTTTCATAAATATGATACCTCCTACTTGTATAAGCGGTATAAGAAAGTTATAGATGCGTAAACCGTTCAGAAACTTCTGTTTCGGAATAGGCTGCCTTGAAAATAATCTATCCGCCACCCAATGTATCGGACAGGTCAAGGGCATCTTTAAAAACTCAGGTATAACTTTTTTGCAGATGCCTCAAAGCTGCGCTTCAAAAGCTTTTACAAACTGAGGAATGAGCATTTCAGCCGTGCCCTCAATATACAATCCTGCCGCCTGTTTATGCCCTCCGCCTCCGAATGATGCTGCAACAATACTGACATCAATTATATCAAACGATCGGAACCCGACACTGCAATGGGTTTCCGTATCTTGCCGGACAATGCAAATTGCCTGAACTCCGGCAATACTTTGTATTAATTGATAGAGCGTATCGGAATCTCTACTTTCAAGACCAAACTCCTCAGTATCAGCACGGGTTTCGTATGAAATCACTAATTTTCCATCGTAGTACCGCTGCATACGGGATAGTATACGGGAAATAAGCGTCCGCGATTCAAAAGATTTTCCCCCATTGATTTTTGCAAATATCTGTTTAGGGCTTACACCAGCTGCTACAAGCCGCGCAGCATGCGTAAATACTTCAGAGCTGCGTTCATCCAAATGCCGGAAATAGCCAGTATCAGTACATAAACCCAGAAAAAGCATTTCCGCTTCTTCTTTTGTAACACTTCCTTGCATGCACTCAATAATACTTTGTACAATAAATGTCGTAGACGGTGCTTCCGTATAAACAAGCGATGCAGGATTAGCTTCCGTATTACTGGCATGATGATCAATCACAATAGCCGGAAACGAGGCAATTTCACTTTCAATATCGCCGGTACGCGCCCTATTTGAACAATCAACAATAATAACAGCTGCTTTCTCTTTTTGCTTATGAACAAAATCGGGTACTTGTGCACTGAAAAGCGGCTCGTACATTGTGATTTCCAACCGTTTAAATGGTCCTGCAGAAAGCAATATAGCTGTTTTTCCCAACCGCTTTAAAAAAAGCGATAACGCACAACTGCTGCCGATGCAATCGCCATCAGGTTCTTTATGACCTGCAATAAGGAAAATATCATATTGATGAATAAAATCAATAAGTGCCTGAGGGATAGTAGGTGTTATAATCTGTGACATATAAACCACTTTTTACGCAAATTTTTAATAAAAAAGGCGTATCTTTTTTGAGACACGCCTATAATACCGGTCATAACCGTATTAAAATTCCAATGGCAGCGTCTCAACTCCTTCAAATTTTTCATCATGCTCTTGCGGATTTGCAAGCAATCCCCATACGCTTGATTTTAAATCACTCGGAGCCGAAATTCTAATACATTCAAAATTACCATTCCGCATAAAAAATGACAAATACGGAGTAACACGTCCGCCGATAAAAGAAATATCAGCCTTACTTGTGCGGGCATCAAACCATGCATACGGAATATGCGCTTCCGCGGTTTCGCCTCCCGCACGGCGGTATACAACATAGTAGCCTTTTGCATGCGGACAAATCTTTAAAAGCTGTGTATTTATATAATACACCTCCGATTCTTTTTGCTCGGCAGCTAAAGGACTAAACGCTATAGCGGTAAAAAAAACGCTGCACATCAGTATTAAACGGCATATCCTCTTCATATATATCCTCCAAGGTTTTCTCTATAGAATTATATCAATGCTTATCAAAAAAAGCAAGCGGGGATGTCTTAAAAGTTGGTTACTTTTGGGACATCCCCATTTTTTGCCAACATTTTTGCCAACATTTTTGCCAACATTTTTGCGAGCATTTTTGCGAGCATTTTTGCTAGACATACAGCAGCAAAAGTTCTATAATTAAGCTGTATGAGCGAACGTAATCAGTAGGAGACTATCCAAAGACTTCAGGCTTTAGGCAGTTCTTTCCGATTAGGATGCGCCGCTAAAGGACGATATATACAGGAAACCGCTTATTGCCGAAACTTTGAAAGCCGGATAGAAAGAGGTGTCTGTAATTTTTTTCGTAAAAGGAGTCTTATAAAATGTACGAGCATACCC
>JBQMYN010000021.1:0-28026 GCA_052173475.1 Treponema sp. | reverse complement strand
ATATATCCGCTAAAGCGGATATAATCAATCATTTCCTTACAGAAAAAGCCGATAGCAAAAAGCCGATGGCTTTTAAGATTTGGACAGTCGATCCGCCCTTTTAAAGTTTGAAAACCGGACCAAGTGTTATCCGTAAAATATTTGCAAACCCTGTTGCAACTATATTATCTTGCTTTATGCCTGTTTCACGCAGGCGGCTTAGAGATTTTTTATCTTCAATCGTAGCAAATCCAAAACTAGGTACATCGCATGCACTTAATTGAATACCGATATCTTTTATAAAGAAATATTGTAGATCAACGCGTACTGGAATTCCGGCTGTAAAAAGCATTATATCGGTTGTAACATCGGCAGGGACAGCACTTGTTTTAATAGCAGCGTTGAGCTTGCCTACACCTACTCCAAGACCAAGTTCAAGATTGAGACGCAAGCGCGGTATAGCTTTAATGCTAAAACCTCCTACGATATTACTGTCCCAGAAAAAACCTTTCACATTTTTTGCATGTGCCTCGTATTCTACAAGCGGTTTCAGTATGGTTCCTGCTGGATCTGATGTTTTCCGCATCTCGCTCTTAAAATCCATACTACCCAGCATCGAAAAGTAATTATCAAAACCGATAAGCAAACCGAATGGAGAAACATAGCGTAAATCCATACCGAATGTCATCGGTGTCCATACAAGTGAACGCATTACTGTTGCTTTCGTATTCAAATTTTCAGATTTATACAAATCTTTTAAGGGGTATTCAGCAAAAATATTCAGATGAGACAAACCTATAGAAGGCGATACAACCAGTTCAGCAAACGAGTGGGCTGTCATAAGTAGAGCCGCACAAAGAATGCCACATATTTTTTTCATACAATATCCTCCAAATAAAATCAAACGCTATGAAAGGAATGGCAATGACATCTTCATCAGCACAGCTGATAGTGAGTTTAAAATTAAGTCTTTATACAATAATGGCTTAATTTTAAACATCGCATCTAAATCTTTAGAAGTTCCCGTAACTACTTCGCTGCAACAATAATAGAAATCAATAAAAATAACAATCTCTAAAATTACAAAATACGTGCGCAAACGATATGGAGATTCACTCGACAAAAGAGATAATATCGAGTATGATTTTATACAAGGGAACCTCTAAAAACTTCCATTTTTAAAGGTTCCCTTAGATTTATTTGCGACGTATTTTTTATAAATTATTACAGTATAACATTTTATAAAAAAAATACTCGTTATCAGCTTTGCTGATACTGCTTGATGTATAGAGGAGAAATAATGAGAACGCTAAATTGTGATATCTGCCGCAAAGAATTAACTGCATCTGATAAAGGGCGTACTTATTGGCATATTAGGGAATACGATATTTGTGAATCATGTAAAGATGCGATTGAATTGAAAGCTCGCGAAATAATCCGCCAGCATATACCATATTCACAAAGTTGGTATGAGCATGAAATTATTGCACTTATTGAAAAGGGTATTAAAAACAAACACCCCTAACTGCTTGCAAAAAACTATGACTGTCAAAAAAGTATATTTCATAGTGTTTTTCGGTTGCTTAGAACTGAAATAGAACTAGATATAGCGTCTATGATGTTGCAAACAGGGTATTTTTGAATGTATTGGTCAGCACTTAGGTTTATTTTATGCAGCACTGGACATTGATAGCCTCTCCATTATATAGTGTAATATTTTTATAGGGGGGAACCTCTAAAAACTTCTGTTTTTAGAGGTGAGCTTTGCTCACCGGTTTTCCTTAATCTTTATTTGCGATGTTTTAATTTAAGTCATTGCTATATAAAGACTTAAATTAAAACCCGCTATCAGCTTTGCTGATGAGGCACCTCTAAAAATCTATACCTGAGTTTTTAGAGGTCCCCAGGAGTTTAAAATGAAGAAATTTTTTATCTGCGTAGTATGTTTAGCTGTATTTTGTGCAATTCCCGGCAGGGCGGATCCTGTAGAAGGATTGTGGAAAAGTGTTGATGAAAAAACCGGTAAAGTAACCGGTGCATGGAAGATTGAGGTAAAGAACAATCTTCTGTTTGGCGAGATGCTGGTTGCGATTGACCGGGAGCCGCGTGGTGCTGTAACAGCTTGTAAGAATAGCTATCCTGATTTTCCCAAAAAAGGTACGGTATCTAATATGCCGTTGGTCGGCACTCCCTTTATTTACAACTTAAAGCAAAAATCAGAAGGAGTATGGCATAAAGGCTATATTATTGATCCGGGCAGCGGTAAGTACTATTATTGTAAAATCACTTTCAGAAAGGCTGACGGTAAAAAATATAAGTCAGATATGCTTGAAATGCGCGGTGAAATTGGTATTGGCATTGGGCGCAGTCAGTATTGGATTAAGACAACACAAGAAGAAGTTGACCAGCTTATTGCGAACAATGTGGTAAAGCATGATTTTGTTCTTGCAACAGAATAGACCTAGGGCTGTCAATGTCATCAGGGCTTACGAGTTTTAAGTTGTTAAAATAAGCCCTGCTTAAGACCTAGTGTTTCAAGACAGCCTATTCTGAAATGGAAAGTTCCGAACAGGGTTGGTACAAATGGTTTGTTTATTCTATCCCTGCTGTGTATAATTCCTGTTCAATTGCTTTCGCTGTTTTTGATTGTAAAAACTGTTGCAGTTGAGGAGAAGTGGGGGCGCGCTGTCTTACCACATCCATAATTGCAGCGAGATCTTTCCGATAGCCGGTATTTTGGAATGCCCGCACTTCACCAAGCATAGTATATTTCCATTCGGCAAGCTCTTGCACAATACTATCAAGCCGCTCTGTATCAGGATTGCGCAGTGCTTCATACACCAATGTTGTGATAGCTCCATACCGCTTGGGTAAATAGTAGTCGCCCTCAAATCTGCTGCCGCCGTTTTTAGCCGGCGGCGTATTTTTCGCATTTGTAAGCAAAACGATAATAAGCTGCTCCTGCGGATCAATCAGTGTCAGTGTACCTGTCCAGCCGGTATGCCCGAAAGCATATTCTGAAGCACACGGAGAAAATGCCCACGTATACGCTTGCGGACCCTGCCGCCGCCAGCCGAGCGCAATAGATGGGGTAAGGGTATGCTGTGCTGTAAAATATCCGGTAACCGCAGGATCAAAGAACCGTATAGCATCGTAGCCGCCGCCATTCAGCAGCACTTGTGCCAGCACTGCAATACTTTCTGCATTAGCAAATAATCCTGCATGTCCGCTTACTTGCTCCATAGCATAAAAAGCCTCTTCATCATGGACTGTTCCATGAATAAGCGTACCAGTACCGGCGGAATATCTTTCTCCTGTCCTGCCTGCCGGCGTATATTCAGTTGCAGCAATTTCACTTAAATGGAAGCCGTGTTCCAAAGGCTTAAAGCCTATACGGGATAAGCCCAACGGTGTATAAAAATTCTGCTGTACATATTCATCAAGAGACATACCTGCTATTTTTTCTATAATAAAGGTAAGAAGCATATAGTTAATATCAGAGTACACGGTAGCACTGCGCGGCGGATATGTAAATGAGGTTTCCATAATCAATGTGCGGGTACGCTCTCGGTTTTTTTCCTGACTCGAATCTGGCATGGCTGCAAGTTTCTTAAAATACCGCCCGCCTGCCGGAAATCCTGACTGATGGGTGAGTAAATCAAACACAGTAAGCGTATCCTTGCCTTTAATTCTATCGTTTTTTTTATCAGTAAAGTCGGGAAAAAATGATTGCACTGTATCAGTTAAAAACAGTTTTTTTTCCGAGACTAATTTTTGGATTGCAAAATTTGCTGCATACATTTTAGTATTACTCGCAATATCAAACAGTGTATCAGCGGTAACTTTTGGAGCCTTACCGCTGCGATTCCCCTGTGCATCAACCGTTGAAACAACCCCGTAACCGGTATTTTTTAGTATCGTTCCATTTTTTGCAATAACAAGCTGTGCGCCCGGAAAACCGTGTGCTGTTTCAGCTTCAATCAGCTGATCGAGCAGTGCAAATACTTCCTGCATCGGAACAGGAAGCGCAGCCTGCGATTCTGCTGTACACAATACAGGATAGGGTATCTTAATATAAATACGAGGAGGAATCGTTGTCTGTTTTGCAGCAATATTTGCAATATAGAGAATATTCCTACCGTTTTGCACAAACGCCGATACATCAATGCATACCGCAGTATGCGGACACAGAGAATCCGTTTCCAATTTTGTGTCATTCAAAAATAGGGTAAAAGAAGCGGTATTTTCCATCATAAGATAGATACGCGCCTGACCACTATATGCAATAAAAGAAATATAATTATTCGGTAAAATAGATTCATCATACATCTTCATAGGGAGTGGAAAAACTGTATCTACTTGCATTGCATGTCCATTTTGAGACAGTGTTTCAAAGTCTCCCATAGAACACACTGAAAAGGCAAAAGGCGGTTGATGCGGAATACTTGAACAGTCAGTACACAAAAACGCTATAAGAATACCAAGAATTACCCTACTCAGGAAGAAGGAACGGTTCATATCCGGCATTTTTTAATTTTTCTCCTATAGTATTTACGGATGTATGAGGCTTTTCATCTACTAAAACGGCAAAGTATACCGTACCGCTTGGGCGAGTCTCTTCCCGTATATATGCTTCAAAACCTGCCTGTTGTAGTTTTTCTACAAGCCCTGCAGCATATTTATGTGTTTTATAAAACCCTATCTGATATGAACGGACTTTTTTTACATCACTGCGGGATTGTACGGTACCGCTATTTGTTTGCGGATCCTGAACGTAAGATGCTGAGGAAAATACCGCAACAGCCTTACGGCTTCTCGGCATAAGATACCAAAAAACAGAAGGTTGAATAAGCAGTTCCCCACTTACCGCCTTTGATTCAGGACTGTCAGGAAATTCGCTATGCAGCCGCTGCCCTGCAGCATAGTCATTATCTACCCACCAAAGAGTAAAAAGCAAGGCGGCATGATACGGTTTAAATTGTACATCGCGAGTATACTGTTGCGCTTGCTGTAATGCGGTTTCAATATGTCCTTCTGCAATGAGCAGCCATAGTTTGTATACAGCAGCAGTTACGGCATGATCAGACAGTCTTCCGCTGTTACTATGAAAGGCACTCAGTTCTTCCAGTATAGTACGGGCATCGAGAATACTGCCCCCTGCTAAAAATGCTCGGGCGGCATTCAGCAACAATACTTCTTCCTGTGCAGTATCAAATGCCGCTGCCAGTGCTGCTGCACTTCGATAGCGGATTGCAGCAGCAGGATAGTTACCGTACCGCTCTGCATATTCAGCAAGAAGCTGTGAAAGGATACATTTTTCAACTGTAGATGCCGCTTGAGTAATTGCGTTATCAAAAAATGAAACGGTTGCTGTATAGCTTTTTTGTGCAAAAGCCTCTTCAGCTACACGGCGTACAGACAATGGTATTGTTTGACGCGCTGCAAGTGGAGCAAAAACACTCCATACTGCGCATAGTATAACAACTTTTTTCAAGAAATCGGCTCTATGCACAGTCATTCAGCATCGGATTCCGATGCTCCGTATTCTTCCCTGTTTTTTTTCTTACCAAACCAGCTATGTTTTTCATTTTTAAATTCTACCGTCGTAACATCGGGATATACTGTAGCAGGATTTTCTGCTTTTTTTGTTTTTTGACGGCGGTTGAACAAAAATGGAACTACTGCAATATTTCCAAGTAAAAAAGCAAACATCATACTCAAAAAAATCGGTACATCTTTAAAAACATAAAAGATAACCGAAATATCGCAACGGTTTGATAAATTCATCCCCATAAATAATGCAACAAGCAGCATTATCATAATAAAATATACGAGTTTTCCCGGCATGATATACGTTCCTCCTATGAAATCGGTTGTGCTCTAAATGTTTTTCCCTTAACAGATTGTAATATAACGTTCACAAAATGTCCAATATATTTTGAATCGTATTTTTCTGTTAAAACAACCATCTCGCCTTGCTCCGTATGCCCAAATAATTCATCGGGATTATTACGGGAATGAGATTCCAATAACACTTCAACCGTACTGCCCAACCGGCTTTTCATTTTCCGATCGGTAATTTCCATTTGCAGATCTATTACTTGCTGCAATCGGTTAATTCGTACCGAATCAGGTATCCTATCAGGGTAACTATAGGCTTTAGTCCCTTCACGCGGATTATAATGATACATAAAAGCAGAATCAAATGCAATGTCTTTCATCAACTGTAAGGTTTGTTGAAAATCCTCTTCTGTTTCACCGGGAAAACCGATAAGAATATCAGTTGTAATAACAATGTTTTTTACCGCTGCCCGCAGCTTTTCAACTAAGCGCATATAACTGCTGCGCGTGTAGTAGCGGTTCATACGTTTTAAGATAGCATCTGATCCGTGCTGTACCGGCAAATGGACTGATTTACACACCCGCTTTTCTGCTGCAATCGTATTGATAAGCTCATCGGACATGTCTTTTGGATGACTCGATAAGAAGCGGATCCATTGAATACTGCTGTTTTCGCAGCGGGCGGCAACACGCCGCAGCAGGGACGGAAAATCCACTGAATCGCCGGTTTGCATATCAGTGCCGCGGTATGAATTAACATTTTGACCGAGAAGCGTGATTTCTTTTACGCCCTTTGTACCGAGAAAATCAATTTCATGCAGAATATCTGCTGTTGTGCGGGAAATTTCTCTTCCGCGTACATACGGGACAATACAATAGGTACAAAAATTATTACACCCGTTCATAATAGGCACAAAACTTTGAAATGCCCCTTCAGTATAGGAACAATCAGCAAATGTATACTGTAAAAGCTGCTCTCCTCCGGCAGGCTGCACCGTATATAATGCAGCAGACGGCAGAATATGTGCAACACGCTCCTGCATATCTGCAACGGCTGCATTACTATACTGTGCTTCTACTTCAGCAAAAATTTCCATAAACTGATTCCGCTCAAACATACCCACAACATAGTCAATCTTGGGAAAGTCTTTTTTTATGGTATCATGCAGCCGCTCTGCCATACAGCCCATGAGCAGCAAACTAAACTGCCGCTTTTTTTTCAAGGCAGAAAAAAGCCCCAGCCTGCCGAATACCCGTGTTTCGGCAGTAATACGCACCGAGCAGGTATTAACAATCAGCAACCGACAGTCTTGAATAGCGGTTGCTTTTTTCCAACCGCGGCTGATTAAAAGCTGCTCCACTGCCGCCGACTCGGCAAAATTCATCTGGCATCCATAGGTTTCAATAAAATATGTCAATTGTAATCCTCTCAAAGCTGCCATCCGGCATAGTCCGATGCAGCATTTTCCATAACGGTGTTTAATTCCTCTGCGGTATCGCATACTAACGAAGCAGCATAATACAAGGCAATAGCTGTTTCCGTTGTGAGCATTCCCATAGGAACTGCCCCCTGTTTCCAAAGATTCAAAGCACTTTCATAATCTGAAAAATCAACCGCTGCCTCTTGTTGCGAGGTGCAATAAAATCTACAGTGATATTTTTTACCGCGATCCAAAAATTCTTTTAAAGAATAGGGACTTTCTTTCATATTAGCGGTACCCCGTTCATACAGTTCTAAAAAAAATATCCTAATATTTTTTTGTAAAAATGCAAGTAAAAATTCGGTTTTAATCCCCGGATAGGTTTTTATTAAAAACATATTATGCGCTGCTTCACTCAGCAAACTTTCAAAAATAAGCGTATCACTTTCTTCATAATCGGTTATTAGCCCCTCGCCTTCAAAAACCGGTATTTTCATATTCCAATTGACGAAAGATTGTGCCGAAGAACCGATAAATTTTAGATTGAGCGGCGATAACACTGCCCCGTTAAACGAAACATAGACTCCTTTTTGCTTTTTCCATGCGAGTCTGATAGCATCATTTAAATTCCGCTTTGCTTCATCGGAAACAAGCGGAGCGGTATTGGAAGCAGTCAGTACAATTGGTACATCAGTATGCGCAAAAAGCCAATACATCAGCGGTGCTGTATATACAAGTGTATCAGTTCCATGAGCAAGCACAATACCATTTGCCGTACCCGAAGCAATTTTTACACACACCGCATGAATAAGCCGTGCCCAGTCAGGAGGCTCAAGTTCTTCGCTTAATAAGCCCTCAGGAGTAATATTTTCAAACTGTATTGACTGCTGTGCAATATCATCATCCAACAGACGGGGTAGAATCCCCATACTCCCCGCTGCTATTTTCCCGCTGCTCAACTGCCCTGAAATAGTGCCGCCCATAGACAAAACATAAATAATGCTAATATTCAGTTCTTCCTTGATAAGCTGCTTTACTAAATGCTGATCGGCAAACCCCTTTGTTTCTTTCATCACCAAACCGGCAAGAATGTCAAGATACTTCATCATGCCTGATCGTAATTTCTCTGCCTCATCAGGATGTTTGCCGATAAGTGATTGGATAAGTGCTTTTAAGGTGGTTTTATCAGATATAGTTGCCCATTCCCGCTGCGTTAGCACTTCCGCCGGATCAGCATCTTCTAGGAGAATACGCTGTAAAAGAGAGCGGATAATGGCATGATTGACTGTACCGTTTTCTGATAGTTTAAGAATTTGTGCAAAATATTCAGGAGTTAAACAGGTATCGGCAAGCGTTTTTCCAGCCCGCTTTACCACTGCGGCTACATCAGACAGGAGCCGGTGTGCAGTATACTGTGCATCGCCCCCGCAGCGGAGTGTTGTATCAAAAAAATCGGCGAGAGCGGCATCTTCGCATAGAGATTGCGCAATCGGCACTGATAGCCCAAGCTCGTTAATATATCGGTCTCTCCGCTGCGTCTGGTTTTCGGGTACAGTGCTGATAAGGGCAGCAAGCTGCTCTTCGGAAAAAGAAAAATAGTGTACCTCCGCGGGGATATACGTTTGAATGCTGTCAATAAAGGTTCTGCTTTGATAGGGAATAGTCCGCTCCTGCCGAGCATTCCATAACCTGCTTTCTGACACCGGTTTTTCTCCGTTCCGCAGCAGTGCCTCCTGCCGTTTTAAATCTTCATTAATTGCCTGTCGTACAAAATTAAAAGAATTCAGATTCCGCAATTTTACATAATGTTCAGGGGCATTAGGAAATTCTGTTAAGGCTGTGTAGGCATTACAGCGGATCCGCTGATTGATTTGTCCATCAGCAAGTATGCCGATATAACACATCCTGCTTTTTAATTCAGTTAAAAAGAGTTCCGCTTCTTCGCCCAACTCTATGGTATTTCCTGTTCTAATTCTCATGCTCGGCATACCGGCAGTGCTGTAATCCATAAAGGTATTTTGTGATGCATGGATAAGTTTCCCGGCATCTTCTTCAATACGTATTTCAAGAATATGAATCCGTTTTTTCCGCTGATGAAAATTAATATCAATCCAGCCGTTTTCTGCAATTTTAACCGAAGCCCCGCATAACGGATATTCAGGTGGCATTTCAGGAATATGAGACGGATATTCATACGCAGCACGTGGAATAAGAGAGCAGTTAAGGCTTTGTGAAAGAAGATACGCATCTTCGGCTGCCTGACTTGTCAGTAGCGGCACAGTTCCGGCAGCACGCATACATATCGGACAGTGTGCAGACTCTATTCCTGCGCTGCATGCACAAAATGCTTTCTGGTTTGACGGTATCAGTATACGGATTTCAAGAAAAATGAAAGATTGATACACTATTTTCTTCCCTTTTATGGATAAATTTGAAACTTATTGCCGCTCAATATGTTTTTATACACTGTCATGCTATAAATTTCATAATAGTGTATAAAAAAGCAAGAAATTATACAATTTTATGAAAAAATATGATATACTACATTTCTTAAAATAACAATTCTCTGCATTATTTTTGATAATCAGAGCGGCGGGCATACAGCAGCGGAGGTGCTGTACGCATATTTCTTTTGATGTAAGTAATAAACCTATTCAGGAACTTCAGTTTCAAAACAGGCTGCTTTGACAGGCGGTGTTTTAAGTTGTACTATTTCAACGGCTTAAAACTCGCCAACCTGTTCGATAACGGAGTTATTGAACAGGTCTAATATAATGGGTAAGGAGCAGCAGTGAACAAGCGCGATTTTCCAAGAGTGCATTTCTATGATCAAGATTTTGTTGATATTTATGACAGAACGTGGTTATTTATACAAGATTTTTTCTTTCCAATCAAATCCCAAAAAGGTTCAGCCGAAAATTTCTTCTTATATCCTGAGCAGTATCCTGAAAATGCCGGTATGTTTTTAAACCAATATGAGACAATTTTATCTACATTTTTCTTTGTATATTCAAACCGAAATTATAATGCGACCCAAAATCTTGATTTTTTTTATGCGCATCAGGAAGAAACGGGAGCAATCCGGTCAAAGTATAATCTTGAAACCGGTGAATCGGTACTGAGTTCAGATAACCCCGAAGGAGTGGGAATGCCGCTTTTTGCATGGGCAGAATATAATATGTTCCATAAAACAGCGAACAAAAAGCGGGTTAAGGATATTATGCCGGTTCTAACACTCTACATGAAATGGTTAGAAAATAATTTTAAACAACCGAACGGACTGTATTCCGTCCCGCTTGCTGCCGTTGAAATGTACAATACACCGCGTGAAAAAGCCGCATATCTCGTAGATTTTAATGCGGCTTTGGCAATAAATGCGCTTTATATGTCCGCACTCGGAGATATTTTGAATGATAAAGAGCTAAGTTTTCAGTACAAGCGCATGTATTTCACCCTCAAAACCCGTATCAATTCGCTCATGTGGAATGGAGAAACAGGCTTTTACCATGATATAGATGAAAATGAGCAGCAGCTTCCTGTAAAAACTATTGCCGGTTTTTGGCCGCTTTTAGCTGAAATACCGAATGAGGATAAGGCGGAACTGCTGACAGCGCATCTATCAAATCCCGAAACTTTCGGTTCTGACCACCCTATTCCGAGTTTATCACTTGATGATCCTGCATTTGATCCCCGCGGTATGGGGGCAAGAGGCAGTGTGTTTCCATTCCTTAATTTTATTGTGATTAAAGGATTAGAAAAATATGGACGGTGGGAATTAGCCCGTGAATGCGCCATTAGGCATATTTACTATGTACTTGACGGTCTTGCACCTGACGGAAATAGTAAAAAAGGCGCATTGTGGGAAGCATACCAGCCGCAGAAAGAAGGCGCAGCACAATGGCCGGAAAATCCGCAATTCCCGCGTAAACAGTACATTTGCTCTACGGCACTTTCTACCATCACCCTTATGATAGAAAATGTAATTGGGCTTTCCATTAGTTTTCCACGCAAAACGGTTGACTGGATTATTCCTAATCTTGAAGTAATGGGGATTGAACATTTAAGTTTAAAGCGCAATCTTGTTACTATTCTTTCCTCCAAAACACAACGAGGGTGGGAAATACACATGGAAAGTGAAAAGCTCTACTACTTTACCATCAACATTCTGGGGCAAAAAAAGAAAACGCTGCCTATTCCCTCCGGTAAATGTTCCATGCTGATAGATAAGCTTTAAGGAGCCGTGTTTTTCCCATGGACTATATAAACCGTGAATTATCATGGATTGATTTTAATGAGCGGGTACTTACAGAAGCATGCAGCACCGCCGTACCGCTTTTAGAGCGGTTAAAATTCATCGGTATTGTCTCTTCAAATTTCGATGAATTTTTTATGGTGCGGGTTGCAGGATTAAAAGAGCTTTTTAAAAGTGGCACGGAAGCCATTGATGCTGCCGGTATGACGGTTGAGGCACAATTAGCGCAGATTGCACGAAAAACGCATGCGCTGTTTGATATTCAAGAGCAGGCACTTAATACGGAGATACTGCCGAATCTTAAAACCTGCGGACTTATTTATCTAAAGCCCGAAGAATGTACACCGGCAGCACAGGATTTTTTAAAAGACTACTTTTATACGCATCTATATCCGCTTTTGAAAATCGAAATGCTTAATAATGCCGATGATCTTGCTGATACGGTAACAAATATTCAGCAACATGCCGGTTTTTTACTGCAAAAAAAGAATGAGTGCGCCGATTCTGCTGATGAATTACTGGCATTGATACAAATACCGGCAGTACAGCGTTTTGTGTTTTTGCCGGAAGATATTGCCCCTGCACACGGCACGGCGTTTGTCCTCATTGATGAAATGGTACGGTTTTTCGGACCGCTGCTGTTTAGAAACTACCGCATTACCGGTACAGGAATCTTCAAAATAAACCGTTCGGCAAGTATGACTGTCGATGATTCTTCTGATGATGGATTTATTCAAGCACTGCAAGAGATATTACTCCAGCGGCGGTACTCTTTTGCAGTCCGCATGACCTGTACCTATGAAAGCCCCCGCTTGGTGAGGCGTATGGCAGCACTTTTTGAGCTTGACCAAGAAGAGATATACCAAAGCGATGCACCAATAGGCTTGAGTTCGTTTTCAAAAATTGCCGATATAGAAGGGTTTAATCAGCTGAGGAATAGCAAATGGCACCATACGCCGCTGCCGTTTCTCAAAAAAAAAGAGCCGCTGTGGGATCACATAAAGCGTAAAGATATTATGCTGTGTGTTCCCTATCAGTCATATAAGCCGGTAGTCCGTTTTGTAACAGATGCTGCGTATGATCCCGATACGGTGTCCATTCAGATGACTTTATACCGCACCAGTACGGGGTCGCCCATTGTCCATGCGTTGGAAAAAGCAGCAAAAAACGGTAAAAAAGTAACGGTTTTTGTAGAGCTGAAAGCACGATTTGATGAGGAGCGTAATATTCAGTGGGTAAACCGGTTGCTCCGGCATGGCGTAAAAGTTGTATACGATCTTCCGCATCTTAAAGTCCATGCAAAACTTATGCTGGTAATGCGGCAAGAAGGGGACACAATGCAAGGCTATGCACATCTTTCTACCGGAAATTATAATGAAATTACTGCAAAAACTTATTCCGATATTTCTTTATTTACCGTTCGTCCCGATATTATCGCCGATACACGCATTATTTTTTCCCGGCTTTGCGGTAAATACAGTAAAGAAAAACTGCATACATTGATTACTGCGCCGGAATCGTTAAAGGATTTTTTACTCAATGCAATAGAGCGGGAGCGGCAGCAGGCGGTTTTACATAAGCCGGCGCGAATCATTGCAAAAATGAATAATCTTTCGCATCCTGAGATAATCGCTGCTTTGTACCGTGCATCGCAAGACGGGGTAAAAATAGACCTACATATCCGCGGTATTTGTATGCTTATTCCGCAACAACCCGGCTTAAGCGATAATATTCGGGTTATGAGCATTATAGATCGCTATCTTGAACACAGTAGGATATTCTACTTTGAAAATGGCAGCAGCTCAAAATGGTATCTTTCCAGTGCCGACTGGATGCCCCGTAATTTGGAACGCCGTGTTGAACTTGTATTTCCGGTATTTGATGCCAAGCATCAAAAAACGCTCCAGCATTTTTTTGATGTCTATTTTGCAGACACCATGAAATCCTCTCAGATGCAAAAAGATGGCAGCTGGATACATTGCAGTGCTGCCGGTGTACCAGAATCGGGCAATAGACTGCGCGCTCAAGCAGCATTACAGCAGTATTTTGATGCAGACAGTCAGCCTGTTCGATAACTCCCTTTTCGAATAGGCCAATATCTCATTTTAAGATAGCCTGCCCTAAAACTGAAGGAAAACCTTTAAAAACGGAAGTTTTTAGAGGTGAGCAAAGCTCACCGGTTTTCCTTAACCTTTATTTGCGATGTTATGCTGATACATGTACAAAAACGTACATGTATCAGCTGCGAGTTTCAGCATCGCCGAAACTCGTCGGGGATGTCATTACTGTATAAAGACTTAATTTTAAACTCGTTATCAGCTGTGCTGATGGAGCACCTCTAAAAATCTATACCTGAGTTTTTAGAGGTGCCCTGAAGTCTGTGGGCAGCCCCATGTTAAGCAACCTGTTTTGAAAGGTACGTTTCAGAACAGGTTTATTGTCTTTTAGTAGGTATCATCATCAGAATAATAGGGGACACGGCTGGTATCATTTTCTATCCACCGTAATACATTTTGGTTAAATTCTTTTGCTGAAAAATATCCCATGCTTTTCAATCGTTCATTCATGGCTGCCGTTTCAAGAATTATGGGAATATTTCTACCGGGCTTTACCGGTATTTCTAAAAACGGCAGGCTTACATCAAGCAGCTCTATTTTTGGGTCTTCTATTCCTATTCTGTCGTATACTTTGTGAGCATCCCATTCTTCAAGCTTTACCACTAACTGCACCTGTTTTTGTTCACGCACAGAGCGGACACCGTATAACTGCATTATATTGATAATTCCAAGTCCCCTGATTTCCATGTGGTAGCCAATCATTTTATTTGCACCGCGTCCTATGAGGGTATTGCCGTTAATACATGAAATTTCAACAAGGTCATCTGCGACAAGGCGGTGTCCGCGTTCGATCAGCTCCAAGGCTATTTCACTTTTTCCTACCCCTGATTCTCCTAAAATTAAAATGCCGAGTCCGTATACTTCAACAAGAACGCCATGTAATGCCTTTGATGGAGAAAAAATATTAACGAGTACACGCATAAGCCGCTGCGAAAGCTCTGTGGAACTTAGATCTGTTTGAAGAATCGGACAGTTGTTTGCTTTTGCAAGTGCCATAAAAGCTTCTGGAGGAGTACTATTATGAGAAAAAATACAGCACGGTATCGGGTAAGTAAATAATTTCTGTAGATTTTCCAGTTCATTGTCATTGACAATTTTTTGTAAGTATGCACATTCGCCCCGTCCGAATAACTGTACCCGCTGATGTGCAAAAGAATCAAAAAAACCGGAGAGGGCAAGTCCCGGTCTGTTGAGGTTAGCAATAGTAATGTTACGGGAAAGCCCTTGCTGCCCGCACAAGCAGCGTAAGTGCAGTGTATCATGCTCTTTTAAATCAAGATCAATAAGCTCCAGTACCGTAACACATTTTTCCGTCATGCATCCAGTATACTCAATGACAGATGCTTTGTAAATGCTGTTTTAGAGTAAACGCGGGGATTCTCAGTACACCTGTTCCGAAACTTCCTTAATCTTATTTGCAATATTCTAATTTAAGTCATTATAACATAAAGACTTAAATTAGAACTCGCTGGGAATCTGAAAAAAATCTATATCTACGTTTTTGCAGATTCCCTAGTATACTATTCATAAAAAATAGTGTATAAATAGAAATATCCTGTATAGTCAGGAATTTTTTTTAATAGTGATTTAAAAAATAATCACATAATGTATAGGGCATCTGCAAAAAACTCAGGTAGCTTTTAGAGCTGCCCTATGATCAATAAAAGGAATATCGTATGATTTATAAATAGAATTTTTCAATTAAAACAAGGTTAATTGCAAGTATTGGGACATTAGTTCTTACCTCAATGGTAATTTTAGGTGTAATTTCGGTGATACATGCCAGAAATGGTATTATGGAGCGG
The DNA here is from genome assembly GCA_052173475.1 of Treponema sp. Lineage (GTDB taxonomy): Bacteria > Spirochaetota > Spirochaetia > Treponematales > Treponemataceae > Treponema. The sequence goes on along the minus strand of JBQMYN010000021.1, from coordinate 12,611 downwards.
GTAGAAACACATCTGAAAGATAAATCGCACGATGTTACTGCATTATATAGATGAAAGAATGGAAAAATTTTTACTTTATTTGCAAGGTATTGCAGACACACCGCTTTTACTAGATTCTTCGGCAGCGATAGAAGAAAAACTCGCCTACCTAAAGCATAAAAGACTTTCTAATACTGAATTACTGTATCTGAGTTTTTGCGATGCGCAAGGGATACTGTATAGTCAAGAGGGTGAAAAAATAACAATACGCGATAAAGACCGGTTTCAAGCAGCAGTGCAAGGGCGCAGTTTTATTTCAGACTGATCGTGTATCTTATTGCATACCAGATAGTAAAACCTATTACCTTTATGGTATCGGTACTGCGCAATATTGCACAAGGCGAGGGAGATTTAACGATACGGCTTCCGGTAAAAGGTCGTGATGAAATCAGTGCAATGTCTGAATATTTCAATGATACACTGGAAAAAATCGGAACTGTAGTTAAAAGTATCCGTGATAACACGCACGCAATGGAAACAATAGGTTTGAATCTTTCCCATAATATGACCGATACCTCAGCTGCAGTAGAGCGGATATGTGTGAATATCGACGGAGTACAGCAGCAAGCACATATACAATCCGCGAGTGTAACTAAAACATCTGCTGCTGTTGAAGAAATAATCCATACAATAAAACAGTTAAATTCAAGCATTGAAACACAGGCTGCAAGTGTTGCCCAATCTTCTCATGTAGCGGAAGAAATCGCAGCGAGTTCTACTTCCATTACGGAAACATTGCATAAAACTGACAGCGTAATTAAAAATCTCACATCTGCTACAGCCGACGGTAAAGATACTATTGCCAGCTCTACGGCGGTAACACAGAAAATAGCCGAAGAATCAGGTAGTTTACTTGAGGCAAGCAACGTTATTCAGCATATCGCAAGCCAGACAAACCTGCTTGCGATGAATGCTGCTATCGAAGCAGCCCATGCAGGAGAAGCAGGCAAGGGCTTTGCCGTTGTTACTGATGAAATCCGCAAACTGGCAGAAGAATCGAGTGTGCAGGGGAAAACGATTACTGCAACACTCAAAACGTTATCCGGCGAAATAGAATCACTTTCTCATTCGTCAAAAACCGCCGGAGAAAAATTCAATATCATTTTCAGCTTGTCTGAGCAGGTAAAAGATATGAGTAACCGGCTGATAACAGCCATGAGCGAGCAGAAAAATGGCAGCAAGGAAGTGCTTACTGCTATTAAAACAATACATGCGGTAACTGGGAAAGTACAAACGTGTTCCGGGGAAATGCTAATCGGGGGTGAGGAGGTTGCAGAAGAAATGCGCAAGCTCGATGAGCTTACCCGTAAAATCACTGACAGTATGAATGAGATGGCAGCAGGAGCAGTACAAATTAGTAATGCGATACAGAATGTAAACGGAATTACCCAAAAGAATAAGGCGAGTATTGCAGGACTGACAGGGGAAGTATCTAAATTCAAAGTTTACTAGACCTGTGAGGTACTCCATCAGTTGTACTGATGGAGTACCTCTAAAAATCTAACTAAGTTTTTTGCAGATGCCCTATAGACAGAAAAAAATACCGCTGCATAAAAAAAGGGATTCCCAAAATGCAAGTGATTTTGGGAATCCCGATCCTTTTTACTGCAAAACCGTTTATTTCTCTGTTAGCAGCATAGTTTTTATATCAAGTTTACAGCCGGTATCAAAATGAGCTTTATCACGCGCTTTCAACGCATGAATTTTAATGGCATCGGTTGCCGGCTCCAAATACAAAATAAAGTCCGCATCGGGGGCATAGGGTTCTAAGTCTTTTGTAAGAGCCTTTTCCCGTACATCGGCAGCTGAAGTATACCATACAAAAATGCCCATTTCTTTTGCAAAATGCTTAATTTGCTGCATTGCTTCAGGCATTGCCCGTGAAAAATCAAAATCATCGATCATCAAGGCAGAAAACTGAGAACCGCCTTCGCAAAGTGCTGTTACAGTCTTTATAATCTGGGTTGTCCGTACAATATCCTGATTAAAATTCAAAATAATACGGCGGGAAATAATATCATTTTTCAGTTCGGCAGCTTTTTCAAGATTCTTTTTTTCTGCTATTTCATCAAACATATTGTTATACCATGTCATGGAATAATCAACATCCTGACTAAATGAAATATGTACAATTGGTTTATTCTGTAAAAGCTGGTCAAGTCCCAGCTGTACAAGCATCGAGGTTTTTCCTACGCCTCTTTTTGCAGTAACAATTGCAATTTCCCCCGGCTGTATTGCACCGCCTAGTGCTTTTTCAAAACTCCGGACTGCACTGCGTTCGATTAAATCTGCTTTTACCATAATTCTGCCTCCTATTTTTGTTCAGCCTTTCGTTTTTCTTCGTACTCTTTGATTAAATTTTCAGTAATACTCTGCGGAGCCTTACCGTACTTAGCAAATTCCATGGAGTACTCTGCTTTACCCTGTGTTGAGGAGCGGAGAATTGTCGAAAATCCAAACATTTCACTTAACGGAACTTCTGCATCTACACGGGTAAATTGTTCATCTTCGGTTGATGAGAGTATTATACCACGCCGCTGGTTAATAAGTCCAAAGATATTTCCCTGAAATTCCTGCGGTCCTTCTACAGAGACTTTCATAATAGGTTCAAGAACGGTCGCTGCTGCTTTTTTGTATGCATCGCGGAATGCACCGATTGCCGCAGCTTGGAATGCCATATCGGAGGAGTCAACAGGGTGTGTTTGTCCGTCATTGATTGTAACACGGACACCCACAATTGGGAAGCCGATAAGAGTTCCTTTTTTAACAGCTGCTTTAAAACCTTTATCGCATGATGGAATGAACTCAGACGGAATTGCGCCGCCTTTAATCTGATCGACAAATTCATAATCCTGTTCAGCGATAGGTTCGATGAAGCCGGCAACACGTCCGAATTGTCCGGAACCTCCCGTTTGCTTTTTATGCGTATAGTTAAAGTCAGCCCGTTGGGTAATTGCTTCACGGTAAGCGACTTGCGGCATACCTGTTTCTACTTCGCACTTATATTCACGGCGCATACGTTCAATATATACGTCCAAATGGAGTTCACCCATACCTTGGATAATAGTTTCGTTTGATTCAGGGTCAACAAAGGTACGGAACGTAGGATCTTCTTTGGTAAAACGGTTCAGTGCCTTCGCCATTTGGTCAGCAGATTTTTTATCTTTCGGGTTTACGGAAAGCGAGATAACCGGATCCGGAACATACATAGAACTCATTGCATAATTTAAATCGCCGCCGCAGAATGTATCGCCTGATGCACATTCAATACCGAAAAGAGCAACAATGTCGCCGGGACCACCTTCGGAAATATCTTCCATTTCGGCTGAGTTCATGCGGACAAGCCGCCCCACTTTAAACTTTTTGCGGGAACGGGTATTGTAAAGTTCCCCGCCCTTTTTTAAGGTACCCTGATAAATACGGACGTATGTCAGCTGTCCGTATTTTCCATCTTCCAGTTTAAATCCGAGAGAAACAACCGGTGCATCAGGATCGTTACCAAGTACGACAGGCTCTTCATTTTTATCAAGGTCAAGAGCTTTGTTTGTAATTTCAGTAGGATTGGGCAGGTAGTAGGTAACAGCATCAAGAAGCGGCTGTATACCTCTGTTTTTATATGCCGAACCAAGGAATACTGGAACAAATTGTTCTGCAAGCGTACCTTTTCGTATTGCGGCACGGATCATTTCTTCTGTTTCAGCACCTTCCAAATACGCCTCGGCAAGTTCATCGGAGAACATTGAAGCAGCATCGAGCATTTCTTCGCGGTATTTTTGCGCTTCATCAGCTAGGTGCGGCGGAATTTCCGCAATACGGATTTCAGTACCGTTATCTCCTTCAAAATAGAGTGCTTTCATAGTAACAAGATCAACAACACCCTCAAGCTTATCTTCCAAGCCTATTGGAATTTGCATCATATAGGCGTTTAACCCAAGTTTTTCTCGCAGCTGCATCCGTACCTTTAATGGATTAGCACCGGTTCTATCGCATTTATTTACAAATGCGATGCGCGGAACATGATAGCGTTTAAGCTGGCGGTCAACAGTAATTGATTGGGATTGTACACCGCCTACAGAACAAAGCACGAGGATAGCTCCATCCAAAACACGTAGGGAACGCTCTACTTCAATGGTAAAGTCAACGTGACCGGGAGTATCAATAACATTGATCGTATGGTCTTTCCAGTGTACCTGTGTGGAGGCTGATTGAATGGTAATACCGCGTTCCCGCTCAAGTTCCATGTTATCCATAACGGCACCTACACCGTCTTTTCCGCGTACTTCATGGATTGCATGAATACGATCACAATAGAACAAAATGCGTTCGGAAAGTGTAGTTTTTCCCGAATCAATGTGTGCACTTATACCGATATTTCGCATTTTTGAAATATCACAACTCATAATTTTTCTACCTCATCTGTCATAAATTTTAAGTTTAAACTAGACCTATTCGATAACTTTGTTTTCGAGCAGACCGGCGGGTTCAAACATCGCATTTCAAGATAACCTGTTCCAAAACAGAAGTTTCCGAATAAGTTTACTGTAAGCAAGATTATAAATTATACAACAATGTTTATCACTATGCAAGTGCATTATTAGAAAAATCCAATATAGGGAAATGAACGGTATCTGTTTGATAACTGCATTGTTGAACAAGGTCGGCGAGTTTCCAATCGCATTTCAAGGTACTCTCCATATTTCACTTGCTAATCGGCTGCTTGACGAAAAGTAGAATAGCGGGTATCGTTGGGTATCGTAAAAAGAAGAAACCTTTTCTTGAAAAAGGGGGGTAATGGTGAAGAAAAAGATATTCGTACTACTACTGATGGTTGCGTTTGTTCAGCTATTTGCATTTGATTCAGGATTTATATTGGGCTTACGGGCAAATTTAACCGGCTCGCTTACCGATCCCAAAATAAGTAAAGAAGATATGGATTTTTTAGGCGGCAGCGGTATGCGGGGGACGCTTGGCTATGTTACAGTAGGAGAAGCTGAGCTTACCTATCTCTTTGATTCTATCCGCTATTTTAATTATGAAGATAATGACGTGTTCGGCGGTGTAGGCTGGGCATTCAATCTTGGATTAGGGCAAGGCTTTTTAGGTCAAATTTCGGGGCAATATGAAAAGTCTTTGAATGACGGTAAGGGTAAGGATGTTGAAGTATTTTGCCGTATTCACATGACACCGGTGCTTTCACTTGGATCAGGAGTAAAAGTCTTTCTTTTTAAAAACCGGTTAGCGTGCGGTCTTTCAGCAGGATTGCGTATGCCGCTTGACCCGCATCCTGTATATGAACTGTATACTAATCTTACGCCTGAAGAAGAAAAAAAGATAAAATCGGCATTACAAGGAAAAATTGACCTTGCAAATGAAACCGGTACGCTCATTATTACCGAAGAGCAAATGAAAAAGATCAATCCTATCGGCTATTCATTAAAAACCGGCATTGAGTATAATCAGCCGTTCATCCATAATATGGAGATTATGGTGGGGGCATTCTTATCATATATTATTTACAAGCCGAAATATATGACAATGCCGAAAAAGTTAATGGATGCTATTAAGTCAAGAGATCCGTCAAAAGATGTTGAAAATACACCGCTTAATTCTTTATATATGAATTCTTTTGATTTTGGAATCAGTGTTGGGCTGAATTTTAAGGTGTAAGGAGTATCTGCAGCGTATGGTTAAAAAAATACTAAAGCTATCGTTTTTTGTTACCCTATTGTATGAAATACTTACTCTTTCTTCGTGTAAACCGGTAATTGGTACTCCATTCTATCCTCGTGCAGCAGAAACTGTCGAAGCGATTCTTTTCAGTATTAAGATTACGGTTGCCGGTAAGGAAACTACGGCGAAACTTACCAGTGCGCCGAAAGATGATCTGAATGCTTTAGAACTCTATGCTGCTGCAAAAGAATATATGGTAACAGTTCCCTACAGCTGCGAGGAACTTTCTGCTGCGGATATTGCGGTAGAGGCAGTAAGCTCTCTAACCGCAGGGGACAAAGTACCGGTTGAAATAACCATAAATGGTGAAACAGTCCCGCTTACCGCAGGAAAAACCTTTCCGATTACGATTAAAATACAGGATACCGGCGGGCTTTTTGGGGTAATTGAAAAAGTAATCAAGGTAACGCGGCAGGAGCAGTCAGCCATGCAGCAGGATCTAACATTAAAATCGATTGAGGTGCATGGAGTGAGTGTCGATATTTCTTCCGGTGCTGTAGCGGTTCCCTATGCGCATTCTGCTGTTGCTCCCAGTGATATTAAAGCAACGTTTATACTGAATAATGAAGATACTATTATACCGGTTGAAATGGATAATGCTCCTATCAAGCTGCAAGAAAATACAACCACTGAGGTGCTGATACGGGTAAAAGAAAAAGCAGGGCAATATAATGCATTTGAAAAAAAGCTTGCTATTTTACGGGAGCAAAAAAAGGACGATGAAGATACTGCATTGCAGCTTGAGCATCTTTCTGTGCTTGGCTATGATGCGCTAAGCGGTTCGGTTGTTATTCCTGATATGGGTAGACCGCTTACTCCTAATGATGTTGTTGCTTCTTTCAAAGATTTTGGCGTATTGGATGTAGAATTTAAAGGGGGAAACATTACGGTAAGCGATACCGCCTTACTCATGCTTTCAATTCCTGCAAAGAAAGGAAGCTACCTTGCATGGGAAACGAGTATTCGCTTGATTAAAGATCCTTCACTGGTAATTAATCCTGAAGATAAAAATGGAAATAAAAAATATAGTATGTCTGTTAAAACAGTCGAAACAGAGACAGATCCCTTTCAATATTACGGTAAGGATTACGGCTTTCCAGCGTCAAAATTTGATGAATGGATTGTGTATATCAGCGGTTTTAATACCAGTACGAATGTTCCCAGCTATCAGTTTAAATCCGGTACATGGACAGGAACTCCTGAAGTTTATGCAGGACCTGATTTCGGTTCCGGAGTAAAAAAAATGGGTAATGTAAAATTTTACCGCTATACATCACGGAAAGACCGCTGGAATGGTACTGCTCCGCTGCTTTTTGATGCAGAAAAAGAAAAACGTTTCTATTTTTATCGGTTTACGGCATCAGGCGGCGTTGATCTTGATAACTCGCTCTTTTGTGTTGACACTTACTCAAAATTTATCTTTTTCTATAGTGAGCCGGATTCTATTAGCAATTTAGGAGTGCCAAGCGGTTGGACTGATTATGCTGCTCCGTCAAGCGGTAAGCATCGGCAATTTGGTGAACCGTTTTATTTAAGCGATCCGGTAGGATTTGTGAAAGAAGATGGACAGGTTGTATTGTATAGCTGGATAAAGGATAATATTAGTGCTAATAATTATGCTGCGCAGAAAAATCCTCTCTTTGAAAAACCAGCGGAGCAAAAAGCGGGTAAGGAGGGCTATTCTCCGTACAGAAATCCTATTAAAAGAAAATATCAGGAACCTATTAAAAAGGAAAATCCTGCATATACCGTGTCTTTGCCGGTTATTACTCGCCAGCCGGCTGCTATTCGCATAAATCCTGACGCAGCAGGCAGCCATACATTTAGTGTACGGGTTGCCCAGCCACCTGAAGGTGAAGTGCTTTCCTATCAATGGTATGAAAATACTATTCAGTCAGATCAGGGGGGTGTTCCTATTCAGGGAGCAGTACAAGATTCCTACGCTCCGGATAAAACACAGCAAAAGGATTGCTATGTGTACTGTGCTATTACCAATACGAACCCTTTAAATGGAGCTGCTGAAACAATACGGTCGTATGCAGTAAAACTTCTGATAAAAAGCGGACCGCTGAGTGTTGATGCTGAACCGCCTGAAATTACAAAACAGCCGGAAAACTCTGTTATTCCGATCAATACCGAGAAAAAAGTAACATTAACGGTAAAAGCTCTGTCGATGGATAAGGGAGAGCTGTCCTTTCAATGGTATAAGACAGCAGATAAAAATGCCGAAAACGGGGAAAAAATTCCCGATGCTGAGAAAGAGACGTATGAGTTTACACCTGATTCTTCTGCTGTCTCGACAATGTACTATTACTGTGCAGTAACAAACACTAACAATGCAGTTGACGGAAAAAAGATTGCAGTGAAAAAAACGGCGTATGCAGCCGTAGTAATTGAAGCGTCATATCAAGTGGATTTTTATGTCCATGATTCAGGCGGTGGAAAGATAACTGCAATTTGTGATGGTAAACAAATTAAAAGCGGTGCATATGTAAAAAAAGGGTTGAAAGTTACTTTTTTTGCGCAGGCTGACAAAAACTATGAGGTGCTGGAATGGAGTAATGTAAGTGCCGGTACTATTTTGGGTAATAACATGGTTGCACATATTACTGTCGGCTCTGGTAAACCTAGCCCCGTTGTGGTTACATTTAGAAAAATTCCGGACACTCGCCGGTTGACGATTACAGCAAAGGAACTGAAAAATGTAGATTTATACTGCAAATATGATAAATGGAACAATTATAATGAGGATCATGCATATTTTGTTTACAATTTTAAATTTCAGATTTCTGCTGCTGGTAAGCCTGATCCTAATAATTATCAATCGCTGTGGTCTATTAATAATGGTGAAGATGCCACAAACGGTTTTACTCAGGTATCGAAGATAAAAAAATTAATGAAAGGGGAAGCCGCTACTACCTCGAATGCTACAATGAAAGAATTTTCTCAAAAACCTGATACGCAGTTTTTCTGGTTAAACACAAAACTGGTAAAATATGATTGTAGTGCTACTAGTGCTACAGTAGATAAGCAAGTTCTTTCTAATTATGACCAAAGCGTTGTGGAGTTTTTCTATGATAAAACAGCAGATGTATGGAAATGCCGAAAGGCAGCTATTGCCGGTAATTTTACTATTTTAAATGTCGAGGCAAGTTTTAATGAACAGTTTGTGTTGGAACGCGGTAAAGAACAAGATTTTACAATAACGTACTACGTGGATAATGCGGCAAACTATGCTGTTGGAAGAGCTCGTGTAACTTACACGCTTAAGTGGGAGTAGGGTACTTTGACATGCGATGTTTTAAGCCGTTCTATTTTAACGGCTTAAAACTCGTCAACCTAAGTAATAACAAAGTTATTGGAATAAGGCTCATCTGAAGATTCCTGACAAACAGAACGCCGTGCTTCATCAAAAAACGATGAGGATTTTCAACATCAAATGAGTAAAGAAGCTGCTGCTGGCAATAAAACGCGGCACACTGAGCCGTATCTGCAACCGCAAAAACACAGTATTCGGGAAAAGCTATTGCAATTCCTGCCCCTCACTTTCAAAAATCAAGCGCAACTTATTCTTGGATGCCGCAATTTTTACAGGATTCCCTTACCGGTCATTGTGTAACTCTCTCCGGCATGACTGTTTTAGATCGAAAAAACGAATCGGTTGTTATTGCAGAACAAAAACTGAGCAAAAGCGGCTATTACTCTGACGATAATGCTGCTGTAGTTGGATAGATGCCGAATGCGGAATATGTGTTGACCGGCTCAGTGCAAAAATTACCGACCCGCTATGCGTTAAGTTTCAGAGTGAATGGCATAACGACAAATGAAATAAAGGCTTCTTTCAATGAGCAATATGGAATGAGCGATATAGAAAATGGAAACGCCGCCAAGGACGCGGTTATAGCATTATTGAAAGGGCTTGATATTACACTGTCGCAAACGCAGATAGCACATTTAACAAAAAATCGGTCAGTCATAAACGCAACGTAACGTCTTGTACGATGAAACATATACGGTAAGGGTGCTGTATTGATGCTTTGCTCTTTTCCTGCGCTTCCGCTCCGACGGTTCAGAACAGTACAGCACCCCAAGCGTCATTTGATCAAACGCTGTGTTTTTGTTATCTGATTATAGTGCCGTGCGCTGCCGTTTTGTAATCACCATGAAAATAATAAACCTGTTCAGGAAACTTACCTTAGAAAATATAAGGTGTAGACAACATTCAACGGCGTTTTTTACGCTTACTTCTGTGCAAACTCAATCGTGTTTCTCACTCTATGCAGCTTGCTGAAATAGATGCCGAGCGTAAAGTACAACAGCAGGAACAAAAGCTGCATGCCGATGTTGCGCCAATCGGGACACAGCATCCGTTCGGTAAAAGTATTGGCGCGCACATAATAGTATGTCGGAAAAACTTGAGCGAGTGCCGTGATGCTTTCCGGCAGTAGTTCCTGATCTAAAAAAATCCCCGAAATAAAGGCGAGCGATAAAGGCAGCACCGTACCGACAATTCCCATTACCGCGCCTTTTTTCAACGCAGCGTTCAGCATAAAAACCGCGCTTAGTACCACCGCTGCGTAAACAACTGCGTTCAGCATATAGCTTGCAAGCGGCAGGGTATGGATAGCCTTGCGGTATATCAGCGCAGCAAAGGCAATGAGCAATGCAAGAAAGACGGCAACAGCGGTTAGCTGTGCGGCGAAATTTTCAAACGCAAACCGTATATTCGAAACCGGAGAAACGGCAGCGCGGATTCTCAGCCGCTCGTTATGTAATTCAAACAACGCCCAGCCGATGGAATTGATAATCAGCGAAAATATCGCCCATCCCAGAAAATTGAAAAAGTATTTAAGCCCTACGGAAGCCGATGTGTCATCCCCCTGATTCACCTTTATCACTTTAGCTTGTACCGCAAGTGCATTTCGAACCTTTTCAAAGTCGAACGATCCCTTCGCTTCCTTTGTTGAAAGCGCGAAACGTAGAAAGTTTTGTATCTGCGAGTCGATATAAAACGCTGCCGCTCGCCTGCCGTCTTTTATACTGATAATACCTTTCTGTCCTAACTCGGCTTTCCGTGTAAAGTTTTCGGAAATAATCAGCCCTGCATCGATCAAACCGACGGAAATATCCTTCCTGATTTTTTTCAAAAGAACCTCATCGCTCAAACTGGCATCATCCAAAAGCGTAACCCGGTGTTTTGTTTGCAAGTAGGCAATAAGCTGTTCCGCAAGCGGCGAATGATCTTGATCTGCAATGTAAACGGTAAGCGGTGTTTCGGAAAAGTTTTGACCATCTCTCTTTTTCGGCTGTAGCATTACAAAATACAGAGACAAAAAGATAGCGAGAAAGACGGCGGTGCCGATTTTGCGCTGCCACACCATTCTCAAAAAATGCTTATAGACTGTCATACTGCACCTCCCGCGCATTAAAAAAGGCAATGATCAAAAACAGCGCGATAAATCCTGAGTACACAGCGAAAAATAACGGAGCCAAATCGTATTCGTGCAGAATATTGATGTTGTATAACGTATCCGTAAAAAGCGCGATGGGGTTTATTTTACTCAGAATCGGAACCGAAGCATCCAACGCCGTTTTGACACTGACGCTCATCATACCGGATAAAGAGGAGAGAACCAGTGAACTGAACACACACAGCATCACCTTTGTGTTTTCCGTTAGTTTGGGAATTGAACCGATGCAGAGGCCGAACGCGGTTCCAAATAGGTTTGCATACATCAACAGCGGAACCGTTACGGCAAAATCCGTGATAAGGTTAATCTTTAACACCAGCATCACGTAGCCGATGTATAAAAGATTTGACGCAAGGTTAAAGCAGACAAAGAAGATGACACCGGCAAGATATATCCTGAACCGCTTGATGGGCGCAGCGGACATTCTTACCGCTAATTTCGAAATATTCGCCTGTATGCGTTCGGGAATGGAAATTGCACCGTACATACTGTATATGGAGACCATTGCTAAAAGCGAGTAGAATAAAATTGTCATGGAATTGTTTTGTTCATCCTTACTGTCGATGAAGCGGTTCTGATAAGCGGATGGGGTTATCGGAATACCGAGCGCCTCGGTTTGCTTTATCTGCTCCGCTACGCTTTTAACGATTGTCTGCGCGATACCATCTTTGTATATCCTGATCGATAAATCGTCAGCGATAAACGCTTGAATACTGCCTTCGCGCAAGGCTGCATCGGCGGATTCTTGTTCCACCGGGATTATATTCAATATCGGAATAAGATTGAGGATGCCTCGATTGGGATTCGTTTCGGCAACGCCGGTGTTGATGGCAGTGCTTATGCCTTGCGTGTTGATGGCAGAGAAGATCACAAAAAACAGCGAGGATAACAAGATCGGATAAGCGACCGTCCAAAACATGCCTTCCACCGTCGAGAGCATCGAAATTGCCGTATACTTTAATTCGCGTAAAAAATTCATCAGTCCCGCAGCTCCTTTCCCGTAAGCTCTAAGAAAATGTCGCTGAGGCTGGGACGTTCGGAATACAACCTGCGATATGCGAGCTGCCGTTTATTGATAAAGAGGATCAGTTCGTTTAAGTTGTTGATGGAGTTTTCAAAGGTGATAAGCCATTCCGAACCGTTTTGTGCGACACCGGTTACATGCGGAATAGTGCGCAAAGCTTCCATTATAGTAGTACGCTCGGCATCATCGTACAGACCGACAAATTCGACAACAACTTTTTCGCTGGTGCGGATAAGGTCTTTCAGCTCGTCAAAGGTACCGTTGGCAATATCCCGTCCGTTATCCATAATCACCATCCGGTCGCAGAGCTGTTCCGCTTCTTCAAGGTAGTGCGTGGTGTACACAAT
>JBQMYN010000020.1:0-28641 GCA_052173475.1 Treponema sp. | reverse complement strand
AAAAAGTGCAAATTTTTTAATTTTTTTCGTATTTTTTGTGTTTTACCTCTTGACATTTCTGGGGGGGGGGGGGGTATAATGGAAGAAGATTGAATTCATACCGGATTCAACGAATTTATACCGTAATGAAGACTCATTACACAACTTTTATGGAGGTAAAACATGAAACATGTTTCACGTGTTTTGTTCGGCTTCAGTATCGTTGCCGTACTCGCACTGTTCACTGCTTGTCCTCAAGCGGCGGATGCTAAGAAAGAGACAGGTTCATCATTGAAAAATGAACTTAATCTTACGGCAAAAAAAGCACTCGCTGCTTTGAACGATATGAGCGGTGTTGCCATTGATGCTGAAAAAGGAAACCTTATTATTGAGGAAACGGCTGGCGAAACTATTACCATTCCGCAATCTCAGAAAGACGGTTATACGTTGAAAGAGGTGAAAATACCGGCAAAAAAGAGCGTCAGCTCAAAAGTGGATGGCGGCAATATCGTTCTTACAGTAAAAGATGCTCCAAAAGGAGAAGAAGTTATTGATGTTGTTCTGGTAATTACAAAAGGAACCGGAAAAGATGTAAAGACTTCTGAAGTTGCTGTAAAACTTGTAAACAAGAAAAAAGCTGCTGGAGGTAACCTTACAGCCTTGTCGATTAAAAACATTAGCAAGATTACCGTTGCGAATGTTCCTGTAACAGCTTCACAAGGTGCCTATAGTGTACAAGTAGCAAAAGAACTTGCTCAAATTGAGAAAGGAGATGTTACAATCGGTGCAGGTGCATTAGATGGTTTGAAAGCTGAGCATGCATCAAATTTTGCGAGTCTTTTTGAAGTTACAATCAAAAAGAGCGGGGCGGAAATTGGCATTGACCTTACAACAGATGCAAAAAAAACATATACCTTTACTGCTGTTACTATCACTGTAACTAAAGCAAGTGCTGGAGGTAACCTTACAGCCTTGTCGATTAAAAACATTAGCAAGATTACCGTTGCGAATGTTCCTGTAACAGCTTCACAAGGTGCCTATAGTGTACAAGTAGCAAAAGAACTTGCTCAAATTGAGAAAGGAGATGTTACAATCGGTGCAGGTGCATTAGATGGTTTGAAAGCTGAGCATGCATCAAATTTTGCGAGTCTTTTTGAAGTTACAATCAAAAAGAGCGGGGCGGAAATTGGCATTGACCTTACAACAGATGCAAAAAAAACATATACCTTTACTGCTGTTACTATCACTGTAACTAAAAGTTAAGGTTGTATGGATGGATGCCCGATGACAGCAAAAAAGAAACTTCTCTTTTAGAGTATATCGGGTTTGTAAAACGAATGTAAAAAACTCATCACAATTAAGAAAAGCAACAACCGGATTGTACAAAAACGGAAACCGATTAAGCCGAATGTTCACGGCAGTCTCCATAGGTTTCTGGTATAATCCTGACTGTGTTATGCCTACACAATCAGGGGCGTACAATCCGGTTTTATATTTTCGTACTATTGTTAGAAAAAGATGCCTGCATCAAAAATCGAATGCTTCAAAAAAATATCTGCGTGGGGCTGTCCAAAAACTGAAAGCCTATCAGCTGTGCAGATGAGGATGTCATTTGCCGATGGCATAAGTAACCAATTTTTTGCCGCCGGCAATGACATCCCCTAATAGTTACATGTTACAATTTTGGATACATTGATAAAATTCCTATTGTGTAAATTTACAGATGTATAGTATACTTTTTAAGGAACTTATATTTTCTCCCGCAAAGGAGCTTGATAGCTATGAATGAAATAAATATACCGTCTCCGCCCCCCAAAAGTATTTTAGTCTTTGATATATTAACAAATCTGGTTTGGATTATAACCGATGTTATAACAAACCGTATTATCGGAAGTTCTGATAATATCGTAAAGATTGCCACCAGTATTACTTTTATTGTTACCATCATAATAGTAGTATTTAGTCCTATTATAAAGCAAAAACTTTTATTTCCGGCTATTATACACTGGCGCGACGATCCTGAACAAGCTCAAAAAAATATTGCAGTATATGAAAAACTTCTGATGATTATTCCTCTTTTGATAGGTACGGTGTGTCCTGCATTAGCAAGCTGGGAAACAGGACTGTTTTCACAGCCGCATATTGTGTTTTCCTTGTTGTGTATTGCAACTGGAAATATGCTCATTATTGGGGCGTTTTTTGGTGCAGTTACAATACGAAAACTTGAACGCTGGGCAATTTTTGTACCCGTTCATCAAAAGTATCTCGGGTATTCCATTACCATGCGAATTGCTTTAACAAGTTTTTTCGGTATACTGGGAACAGTACTCTTATCAATCGCTCCTTTTATCAGAATACAGACACAAGACATTCAACCTGAGGCTTTAACCGCATCTGCGCTGCTTTTTTCGTTTGGTGCATTTTTTTCAATTTTGAATCTGAGACAGATTACCAAAGCAGCAGAAAAAAGAATTACCGCATTACAGCAGCACTTTGAAAATTTAGCTGAAGGAAATTACCGTCTTGAAAATATACCGCTTGATTCTCGTGATCAAACGGCATTACTTTTGGCGGACTTTAACACTTTTTTGAATTTTAATAAAACATTTCTAAAAGATTTACAGACAGCAGTAAAAGTTTCAGGCGAAGCATCAGAAGAATTATCAGCAAATATGAAAGAAACTGCCTCAGCAGTAAAAAATATTAACGAAAATATTGAATCTATCAATATACAGGTAACAAATCAGGCTGATGGAGTATTGACTACACAGTCAACACTCGGTACCCTTTCAAATTCTCTAGGGATTCTCGGTAAAAATATTGATAGCCAGTCCACAGCAGTAACTCATTCAGTTTCAACCATAGAGCAGATGAATGCTAATATTAAATCGGTGAGTTCTATATCTTCCGAAACGGTTACTGCCGTTACCGATTTGGATGCTGCCGCGAAAGAAGGACACAAAGCAATCACTACAGCAGGAGAAATCGTTCAAATTATAAATGAAAGTTCTGAGGGGCTTTTGGATGCCTCAGCGGTCATTCAAAATATTGCAAGTCAAACAAACCTTTTAGCAATGAATGCCGCGATCGAAGCTGCCCATGCAGGCGAATCCGGTAAGGGGTTTGCTGTTGTGGCTGATGAAATACGGAAATTGGCGGAAGAATCTAGTGCACAGGGAAAAAATATCACAACAGTATTACAAACATTAAAAGTAAAAATTGAGCAGTTAAGTTCGGCGGAACATACGGTAGAATCACAATTTTCAAATATTATGCATTTGCTTCAATCAGTACATAATCGAAGTAGTGAAATTATGAATGCTATGGCAGAACAAAGCTCCAGCAGTATGCAAATGATCGAAGCAATTCGGAATATCAATTCCATAACGGAACAAGTTAAATCAGGTTCTGTCGAAATGATAACGGGGAATACGGCTATCCATACCGAAACTAAAAAACTAGCAGCAATTTCTCAAAAAATAACCGATAACATGAAAATAATAGATGACAACATCGGTACGATTACTGCTTCTATTGCAAGCAGTAAAATATGCAGCGAAAAAGAGCAGCAGGCGGTTTCAGCGGTAGTCAATCATTTAGCAAAATTAACACTCTAAGGTTGCGTGTACTCAGTTTACCATATACGCAATTCAAAATGAAGAAAAACTAACAGTTACGAGAGCATCGCTAAAAAATCGGCTAGCTTTTTAGCGATGCCCATCTGTAAAGCTGATACTATCGCAAATAAGCCTGATAGAAAAAACCTGATAGAAAACCCGTGAGCAAAGCTCCCTTTTAGTCTTTTTGCAGCTCTCGGAGTGAATCAAAAGGATATATCGCTCCAACCGTAGTTTCTACATAATTGTCAATAGACGAACCGAAAATGACGGGGGTATCAGGTTTCATAAACTCTGATATAACTTGTCGGCATGCACCGCATGGTCCAACCGGATAATCGGCATCGGGGGTTCCAATAGCAATAGCCGTAAAATTCTTTTTCCCCTCAGCGATTGCCCGAAAAATTGCGGTTCTTTCTGCACAATTGGTAAGTCCGTATGAACGGTTTTCAATATTGACACCGGTAACTACCGAACCATCATCCAATAGCAGTGCTGCTCCAACATGAAATTGAGAGTACGGCGCATAGGCATCTTTTGCCGTCTCCAATGCTTTTAAAAATAATTCTTCATACTTACTTGAATTTTCCATAGCTCTATTATACCATAAGTACCATGAAATTTAAAGATTCGAATAAGCATTTTATCATTTTTCCGCTCGTTTTTTTAATTATCTATATGTTTACGGCAACAGTGCCGCTCGGATCAGACGTATATTTTTTGCCGGTGTGGGTGCGTACTATTGCTCCCGATAGCGCACAGGCGGAGCTTGCCGGTATGACAGGCGATAAACTATTTTCCATTTGTGCAGAGCCTGAGCAGTTCAATGGGGAAACGCCTAAAGCCTTTATTTCTGGAAGCAGGTTTGGGTATTTTACAGAAAACGGTACCTTGCTCCGCTCATCAATTATTAAAAATAGAGTTTCTCTTTCTTCCGAAATGTGGGCAGAATACTCAGAGGAGGCAGTAAAAACCCCTGTCTACCGTCCTAATGGGGAGCTTTTTACTATAGTTGGTAAAGCGGGCTTTATTCATATTGATGAACAGCGTCTGTATCTTTTTGAACCGGGTGGGAACATTGTTGCCTCTTATAACCCTGACGGTGAGCAACTATGGCGGTATGCGCATACGGCAGTAATTACTGCCTTTCATAGTTCCGCTATTGGGACGGTTATCGGCTATTCTGACGGCAGACTTGTGTATTTAAATAATGAAGGGGCTGCTCTTCTGGATTTTTATCCGGGCGGCAGCAATTATCAGATTATTCTTGGCGCAGCTCTTTCGGAAGATGGCCGCTTTATTGCCTGTTTATGCGGTATTGACCGTCAACGTGCATTGCTTATCCGTGTTGAAAAAAATAAGTACAAAATTGTACAGCACCGTTATTTGAAAGAAAGTTTGCGGAAACAGCTGTTTGTGGATTTTGATAAAGACGGAAATAATGCTTTTTTTGAATGTTCCGATGGCATTGGAATGTTTGACTGTCGGCATTTTTCTACAGGCATCCTGCCGGTGCGCGGTGTAATAACTGCAAGCGGGTTATATCCTTATAAAAATATAACCACTGTTCTTACTCAAAATGAACAATCGGCTGTCCTTTCAATTGTTGAAAAACCCATGCATTTAATCGGCAGTACCACATTCCCGTCAAAAAATACCTTTCTTATTCAAGAACGAGGCATACTCTATATTGCAACAGACCGATCGCTTGCCCGTATTGATATAAAAGGAGTGTATTAATGAAACGAATTATATTCAGCTGTATTGCTTTTGTTGTGTTATATGCGGTATGGGCATTAGAATGGCCTACAGAACAGCCTGTTTTTCAACGCCTGTTCGGTCAGCGTATTCATACAACAACTTTTGAACACGGTCTTATTTTTGAACAGCCGCCAATGGTGCGCAGTGCTGATAGCGGAATGCTGCTTATTAGTATGGAAAAAAAACATGGTATGCGGTATTTTCCCAGTACCCTTGGGAACGCACTTATCTTTTCTCACGAAGACGGTTTACAAACAGTGTACGGTAATTTGGAAACAACCGGTTTTTTACAAAACCGGATAACGGTAGACACCGGCAATCCTATTGGCAAAACCGGCAATAGCGGCTGGGGTACGGCACATACACTCATTTTCCAAGTTATTGATATGCAAAATCAAGCTTATATCAATCCGCAGCTTCTTCTGCCGGCAGTAGAAGACAGCTTAAAACCTCAAATGCAAAATGTCTTTCTTGTATCTGAATCTCAACAACGGATTCTGCTGAATGGACAAAAAACTATCCGCAAGGGTAGTTATGAACTGTATGCAGATGTGTGGGACACAACGCAGGAAGTAAAACAACCGTTAAATACCTTTCGTATTTCGGTGTTTATCAATGGGGCAAATATACGGACACTACCATTTGAAACAATTACGCAAAAAAATGGTTCTGTATATCTCGGTACTACGGCTCTTACAGATTCCTTGCTTTTGCAGCAAAGCGAAGCACTCTATTTGGGAAAAATTATTCTAAACCGCGGGAAATCCGACATTATGATTACAGCCCGTGATATTACCGGTAACGAAAAATCGGAAATATTTTCCGTGCATGTAGACTAATGCAAACTGAATATATTGCTGCGCGGGCAAAACAGTTACAGATAGCAGCACTTTCTCTTGTACAAGGAATGCAAACAGGTTATTTCCGCAGCTACTTCCGTGGGCAGGGCATTGAGTTTGACTCCTTGCGGGAGTACGAATACGGAGACGATGTCCGGTTAATTGATTGGAATTTAATGGCCCGCAGCGGGAAAGCATTTGTAAAGTTATACCGTGAAGAGCGGGATTTCCGTATGTTTTTGATAGCGGATACCTCCTATTCGATGGAGGCACTGTCAGGCAGTCAAAGCCCCCGCGATAAAATGCTCGAAATAGCAGCTTTGTTGCTTTTTGCAGCAGAGTATGTGCATAGTTATGCAGGAGTAACCGTGTTTGATGGGGCTGTTTCGCGTATACTAAGCCCGCAGCGGGGACATAATGCAGTATTCAGGTTGTTGCGCGCGCTGGAAGCAGCCTCCGGTGATAAACGTACCGCTGGCACTGATCTTACCACAGCCCTTAAAGCGACTGTTCCACTTCTGCGTCAGCGCACACTGGTGTTTATTCTTTCTGATTTTAAAACAGAGGGGTTTGAAAAGGAGTTAAGCGTTTTTGCCCGTATGCACGATACTGCCGCGGTGCGGCTTGCATCGAATTATGATGCGGTGTTGCCGGAAGCAGGGGTGCTGCGGTTTCAAGATCCCGAAACAGGGATAGAACGGCTATTGCCTACGGACTCACATCATTTTCAACAGCAGCGCATCAAACAACACGCGGAAGCTGTACAACGCTGGAAAGCAAATTGCCTCCGCTGTGGAGCATTCCCCATTGAAATAGCGGGAGACAGTAGCGGTATTCAAGAACTCAATCGCTTTTTTTTAACGGGTACATCCCGTATGACAGCACAAAGCAGGGGTATTTCGGCAGGGAGACGCATGTGAAAGGGGTACTTATTCCTCAGCGAGTGTTTATCGGCGATACGGCTCAATTCCTTTTTCCGCTTTCTGAGCAAGAGTGGCACGGTATGCAAACACATATCGGGGTTGATACGCCCATTTCATTTGCAGATGAAATACAAGGCGATACCATCACAATAAAAGATATGCGGGTTATTCTTCGCGATAAACAGCCGTATTTACAAATTACTTTTATACCGTGGGAAACCGGTACGATGTATTTCCCTTTATTCTCTTTTTTAAATCTACAAACACAGCTACCGCCAGTACATATTGAGTCTATTCTTGAAACTACCGGTACAGCCGTTTTGCAAAATCCGAAGCTGCCTCTGCTGATACCCGGCACGGATTATCTGTTATACGGCACTGCTATCGGCATTGTTGCAGCAGGTAGTATACTGGCAGCGGTAGGCGTTGCTGCCGTAAAAAAATTCCGCAGATATTTTTTATTTGGTAATGCAAAACGGCGGGTGCGACTTTTACGGAAAGAGATAAAAAAGCTCCAAAAACATGCTAAGAAACTCCAAAAAAGCATGGTATATACACAGAATATACAAGAACAGGAAGAGACGGTTTCTTATACTCATTCTGAAATTATACTCGCAATTAAGAATTGGTATGCGCAATTTGACTATACAGTACGCTTGTATATGGCATCATTGCTTGAAAGCAGCAGCGGTGCTACCCGTATACAGGTTTTCAGTGCCACATACAGTGAGCTTATTACTGCGATTACGGCATTATTCCCTGATAATAGCGGCATAGCACGCTCATTTTCTCTTTTATACCGTCAGTTGGAACAGGAACGCTTTGGCAGCACAGAACAAGAACTCTTTTGCCGTTATGCCGGCAGCACTGCGCTGCTGCTTGGTTCTCTACCGGAACTTATAAAACGGACAGAGATTACCATTGCCCGCTTGCAGTATGCAGCGCAAAAAGGAGCAGCAGATGCTTAGTATACAATACCCGCAATTTTTTTTACTCCTGCTGTTACTGCCGCTCTACTTTGCACTAAAACGGTACGGATTAGGTAAAACGCCTGCATTACCGTTACCGCTTGGAAATTGGAATGGGCTTGAGCCGGAAAAACATACCGTAACTTATTTCTTCTATTATATCTCATACAGCTTTTTGCTGCTTTGTGTTGTTTTAGTGATAACTGCTTTGACAGAACCCGTCTATATCACCCATAGACCGATGTATACAGGTCATGGAAATGCAATTATGTTTGTAATTGATACCAGTCCTTCAATCGCTGCACAGGATATGGGCAGTCAAACCCGTTTAGAAGTTGCAAAACAGACTATCCGCCGATTTACAGAAGCGTATAGTGGAGATTCCTTTGGCCTTACTGCATTTGGCAGTACGGCGGCGGTATTAATTCCTCCAACTATAGATACAAAAACATTTTTATCCCGCCTCGATTCTTTGCAAGCAGGTGAACTTGGAGAAGGGACTGCAATCGGAATGGGGCTTGCGGCAGCAGTCCTGCATATAACGCAGTATACAACAATACCGGCTGCAATTGTTCTCTTAACAGATGGCGACAATAATGCCGGAGAGATACCGCCGCATCTAGCAGCAGAAATGATATGTCATAAGCATATCGGATTCTATGTTGTTGGTCTAGGAAAATCCGGTTATGCCCCGATACGCTACTTCGATCCTATTCAGAAAAAAAATATTTCAGGAACCCTGCATAGCACCTTTGATGAAAGTGAGTTAAAAAAACTCGCGCAAACCGGTAATGGACGGTATTTTTCCGCTCATTCGCCTGAAATGTTACAAGATATTTTTAAAAGGCTTGAAGAAAAAATACCCGCGAGCCAGCCGGTGTTTACAAAACAAAAAATGTACTATCTTGAAAGCCTCTGCTACGCCGCTGCATTGTGCGCCGCCGCTATTTCATGGAGTATCCGCAGGCTAGGTATGAAGGCGGTACTGATATGATACGGTTTGAACATCCGCTCTTTTTATTCCTTATCGCGCTTATAATCCCTTGTCTTGCCGTAACTTTTTTTTATATAGAAAAAATACGGCGCACCTACAGCCATGTACACAGTGTAAGACTGCTAAAGTATATTAAAATACGATCAGGGCTATGGGCAATAAGCTGGGGGCTGCTTTGTGCCGCTGCTGCTGTGCCGCTAGCTGGGACCCGTGATATGGCAGTAATGCAGCAAGGCAGCGCACTGGTATTTGCCGTTGACATTTCCCGCAGCATGACCGCTGCCGATATTACGCCTACCCGTTTGGACTTTGTAAAACAATATATTGACTTTATGCTTACCAAACTGCCCTCTGCTTCTTGCGCTTTGGTACTCATTAAAGGCAGCGGCGTTCTCTCTGTTCCGTTGAGCGGGAATCATCAAAGTCTTGCAGCAGCAGTACAAACGCTTTCTCCGCTTGCGCTTACCTCTCCGGGAACAAATCTTGAGCAAGGGCTGCTTACTGCATTGCAAGCCTTTCCGGAACATTACAGCGGCAGTAAAACCATTGTTCTTTTTACTGATGGAGATGAAACAAGCGGATCGATTATGCGGACGGCACCGCAACTGCGTACCGCAGGGATTACGCTTATTGCAGTAGGCCTTGGAACTGAGGCGGGCGGCACGGTAACTATTCTTACTGAAGATGGGCAAAGCAGTGCAAAACATTGCACGCTGAATGACCGCTTCTTAAAACAATTAGTACAAGACACCGGTAATGGGAGCTTTTATACGCCTGCCGATAGTCAAGGTTCCGTATGGAAAGCTATACAGGCAATAGAAAACACCGGTACACGAAAGATGTATACTACGCAAGTTCCTATGCGGCATAGTGCTGTGTGCGGTCTTGCTGCACTGTTTTTTTTGTGTGCGGGAGTTCTTACAGGAGGTTTATATGGTAAAAAAACGCCGGTATAAACGATTGTTCCTGCGTGTACAGCGAGATAAACGGCTGTTCTTATTACACGGAGGGCTTTCCGCTGTGATTTGTATGGCCGCTGTACTGTCATGTACCGCAAAAGCACATATTCAGCTTACTCATTTGCAAGGAAGATTGGATTGTATGCGGAATGACTTGGATGCTGCAACGCTGCATTTTTTTAGTGCTGAAACAGCAGCAAAAGAACTCCATGATCCGGTGTTGCAGCCTTATGCAGCGTTTGCATTGGGGTCAGTTTATTTGTTGCAAAATGAGGAACATTCCGCATTGCAAAAGTTTGAGGCAGCAATACAAACAGGAACCGACGAGATAAAAGCTCAAAGTCTTTATCAAAAAGGAATTATCTTATTTAAGAAGCAAGATTACAGCAGTGCCGCCGCATTATTCAAACAGACACTTGAATTAAATGGCGATGATATTGACGCAAAAATCAATTATGAATTGAGTAAGAAATTATGTATACGAACGCAAGAAGCCCAACAAGCCTCGCCTCAGCATAGTACAGAACAACAGGAAACTCCTCCTCCCGAAGATACTATCATCTTAGATATTATGAAAAAAAGAGAACTGATGAAATGGAAAAAAATGCAGCACAATCCTCAACCTGCTATCAACGATTATTAGCAGCCGGTGTATGGCTGCTGCTCGTTGTACTGCTGCCTGCTGTTGCGTATGGTAGTCAGCCTCAAGACATTTCGCTGTCGGTGGATACCGATACGGTGTATAGAGGACAAACTATTACTGTTACGCTTACAGTCTCAAATATCGCGAGAAAAAAGCGAGATAGACCCCAGTTGCAGCTCCAAGAACTCAACACAAGTGCAGAATTAGAGCAGAGCAGCAGCCGTACTTTTGGTACAGATCTTCGCATAGAGCATAGGTATCGGATGCAAAAAACCGGAACATACACGGTGCATCCGGTAGTACAATGGCAAAAACGTTCTATAATGCTTGACTCATTCAGCATTCATGTTATTCCGCCGCCTCTTTCTGCGCATACTCACTTTGAATGGTTCATTTTTCAAGGGAATGAAGATAAAACACCGATGTTTTTGTATGATTCGGCAGGAACGCCTACGCCGGAAAATGTGAAACAAAACGTTGAACAAGGAATGCATTATTTCCTCTATATAACAGCAGTTTTTTCTTTGCCGAAGGCAGCGGAAGCAGTCCAAAACAGTGTTTTTTTACACAATCCTCCACCCATTACAAAAATTGAGTGCGGTCTTCCTGCCAATGCGTTGCTGTCCCGTTTGGATTTTTCTGATCCTGATATATCTTTACCTACTCCTGTTTTTGAAGAAGGGCGATTTGTGTTGGCAGCTTTTGAGTGGATACCCTTACATACTGGTGAGCAGCCCCTCCCTACGGGGAAAATCTATTTTTCGCAGGAGAACGCTCATCCCGCCCTTTCGTCTGATAGCCGTACCGTATCGAGTGTTGAAACAAGACCTGTTTTTTGTATGGTGCGGCAAAGCCCTCTACAGCCGGCAGCAGCTGTAGTTCATCCTGCTCATGCAGCATTTATTAATACTGAGGAAACTGTTGCTAAGGATATGGATACGGCATTACTTACCGCCGATGAAATAAACGCCATTCATGCGCTGGCTGCATGCCGCAGAAAAGAAATCCGCAGCCTGTATCCGTTTAGGGTATATGCTGAACGGAGAAAATTAGAGCAGACTTTACAGATTCCCAATCCTCTGCCGGTCTATCCGCGGGGATGGTGGATTATGTGTATCTGCGCTGCTGCGGTCGGTATTGCCGGCAGTATTGTATCTGTATTTCGTAAAAGATGGGTTGCTGTGGTTGGATTCTGTACTGCTGTTGTATGCTGTAGTATAGCTGCTGCTGTGTTTTACAAAAAAAATACTACGCCGCAAGGAGTATGTATAGCAGCCGGGTGGGAAGTACCGATCCGGCGTATTCCCGAAGCAGCCGGCAGCAGCTTGTATGCAGTCCGCGCAGGAGAAAGTCTGCGTATTTTGCGGAATACGGCAGACTGGTATTATATCAAAACAGCAGATGACCGTACCGGCTGGATTCCGCAGCGCAACCTGCTTGTGTATAATGAGAGATGCCCCAGACCTATTTAACTTGTAAGAGGGAAGAAACCGGATTGCACGCCCTTGACTGAGTAGGCATACCACAGTCAACAGTGAGAAACTTTTATGGAGACAGCCGTGAACATTCGGCATGAGTGGTTTCCGTGTTTGTGCAATCCGGTTGTAAATTACTTTTATGACATATTTTTACATACATGGGGCTGGCAGATCCGATAGCAAAAATGCTTATTTTCCAGCCAGCCCCATGGATAGGAAACTGGTTTTTTAATTTTCTTTTGAAGAACCTGTTACGGAGCTTTTTGCCACAGTTTTACTCTGCTTAATCAGCTCGACTGTAAAGGTGTAGCTTGTGTTAGCTTTCGGCATTTTCAGAGCAACGCCTTTTTTGATAGCAGTTTCGAATGCATCTTTCTGAGCGGTATAGGCTTTGTCTGAACCATCGCCGATAACGACATCCTCACCTTTACCTGCTTCTTTTGCAGTAATTTTAACGCTTTCATAATCAGTTACTGCAACGCCCGTTGCGGAAAGTTTAACTTCTTGAGCGTTATCGCCTTTTTGAGCTTGTCCGCTGGTCAATGCTTCCGGTATTGTGGTGCCCTGACTGTTTTCTTCTTTTGAAGAACCTGTTACGGAGCTTTTTGCCACAGTTTTACTCTGCTTAATCAGCTCGACTGTAAAGGTGTAGCTTGTGTTAGCTTTCGGCATTTTCAGAGCAACGCCTTTTTTGATAGCAGTTTCGAATGCATCTTTCTGAGCGGTATAGGCTTTGTCTGAACCATCGCCGATAACGACATCCTCACCTTTACCTGCTTCTTTTGCAGTAATTTTAACGCTTTCATAATCAGTTACTGCAACGCCCGTTGCGGAAAGTTTAACTTCTTGAGCGTTATCGCCTTTTTGAGCTTGTCCGTTGGTCAATGCTTCCGGTATTGTGCTGCCCTGACTGTTTGCAGCTTTTTTTGCATCATTAGCCTGTTGACAAGCGGTGAACAGTGCTAGTACGGCAGCAATGCTTAAGCCGAATACGATACGTGAAACATGTTTCATGTTTTACCTCCATAAAAATTGCGTAATGAGTTTCATTACGGTAAGAAAGTTGAAGCTGATAAAACTCAACTTTATGGCATTATACCCCCCCCCCCCCCCTAGAAATGTCAAGAGGTAAAACACAAAAAATGCGAAAAATGTTGAAAATAATGCATTTTTTTGCAGTGTGGATGATAAAATCAGCTCTAAAACGTTTGCTTTGGAATAGGTTAGCTTGCAATGCGATGAGGATGGCGGAAAAGTAACCAACTTTTGAGACATCCCCTGTTCCGCCAACGGAGTTCGGACAGGTGTATTATACTTGACATAATATTATATATTGAATATTATGAAATTTATTTGATGACGGAGTTATCGAACATATCTCATAAAAACGGGATTGCAGCGTATAGGGTCTCTGTCAGCAAAACTGATAGCGAGCTTAAAATAAGTCCTTGTTCTATAAAGACTTAGCTTTAAACTTACAAGGATGTCATATTAGTGTAGGAGTCTTTAGATGAATATTGTAGAAGTTAAAAATTTAAAAAAAAACTATTTGCTGGGAAAAGTTCCGGTGGAAGCAGTAAAGGGAGTAAGTTTTTCTATTGAACAGGGGTCATTTGTTTCGATTTCAGGACCTTCAGGATCCGGTAAATCGACTATTTTGAACATGATTGGTTTGATTGATACGCCGACATCTGGGGAACTTGTTATAAATAATGAAATGATTTATCAAGCTGATGATTTTAAATCCTTATCCAAATCTCAGCATAAAAAAGTAAAAATTCCGAATAAATTGGATAAAAAAATTACCCGTTTGCGCCATGAATATCTCGGATTTATTTTCCAATCGTTTAATCTTATTCCGGTACTCAATGTATATGAAAATATCGAATTTCCATTCTTATTTGGCAAAGCAAAAGAAAGTAAAGGAAAGCGCAAGGAATGGATTGAGTATCTTATTGAAAAAGTTGGTTTGACGGAGTGGAAACACCATAAATCAAATGAACTTTCAGGCGGTCAGCGGCAGCGTGTCGCAATTGCGCGGGCACTGGTAACAAAGCCTCAAATTGTCTTAGCTGATGAGCCGACGGCGAACCTCGATTCAAAAACCGGGATTCAAATTCTTGAATTAATGAAAGAAGTGAATAAAGATATAAAAACAACCTTTATTTTTTCTACGCATGATTCAAAAATTGTTGATATGACAAATCACTGTATTAAAATATTAGATGGGCAGATTATAGAAAACACCAAAACAGCGTGATGCCTATCTTGACAGTTTTTTAATTATCTGGTATAGTTGATTGTCATTATCTAGGATAGACAATGCTTCTGTAGCTCAGTCGGCAGAGCACAACCATGGTAAGGTTGGGGTCAGCGGTTCGATTCCGCTCGGAAGCTTTTGCATGAAGGATTGTGAAGGAGGTCTGTTATGGCAAAAAAGACATCTGTTGAGTTGATCGCTCTTCAATGTACTGAATGTAAGCGGAAGAATTATACTACTGCAAAAAATCGTAAAAACATTCAGGGGAAACTTGAGTTAAATAAGTATTGTCCGTTTGATCGCAAGCATACCGTGCATAAAGAAGCAAAAATCAAGTAGTTTTCTCAACCGGACGAAAAGCTGTCCGGTTTATTATAGGTCAGTAGCTCTAATGGCAGAGCGTCGGTCTCCAAAACCGAATGTTGAGGGTTCGAGTCCTTCCTGGCCTGTTTTGTTATATATAAGGGGTAGATATGTCAAAAATAATTGGTTTTGGAAAGGAATGTGCTGCGGAGCTTCGGAAGGTTGTTTGGCCTACAACGGATGATGTTATTTCTGCGACAAAAGTTGTTATTGTCTCTACCGTTATTGTTTCAATTTTTCTTGGTCTTGTTGATGCTTTTTTTGTCGCGTGCCTTGGCTGGTTTTTCTAAGAGGCGGGCATGGCAAAAGAGTGGTACATTCTCCATATTTTTTCAGGGTATGAAAATAGAATAGAACGCGCAATACGGTCTTTAATAGATACTAATGAGATACCGCAGGGTGTTATTACTGATATAAAAATACCGGAAGAAGAGCTTACTGAGGTGAAAGACGGTAAGAAGCGTGTTGTAAGGCGTAAGTTTTTACCGGGGTATGTTCTTATTGAAATGGATTTGCCGGTGGGTAATTGGAAAAGTGTTTGTGCGAGTATTCGTAAAATCAATGGTGTTACCGGTTTTTTGGGCGTTGTAGGTAATGCCCGTCCTCAGGCTATATCATCTGAAGAAGCTAAGCGTATTTTACAAAAATCAGGCGAGATAAAAGGTGAAAAGCCGCGTTCTGCGGAAGTATATCACATCGGGCAGCAGGTTAAAATTATTGAAGGGCCTTTTGACACGTTTACTGGAGTAATAGAAGAGGTGATGTCTGACCGAAATAAGTTGCGCGTTATGGTGGCGATTTTTGGGCGCACGACTCCTGTCGAGGTCGATATGCTGCAAGTAGAACTGATTTAATTGGTGTTAATTTTATGGGAGGGAATTTTGTTCCCGCTATTACCAGAAGGAGATATGTATGGCTAAGAAAAAGGTAACTGCGGTTATTAAGCTGCAATGCCCTGCTGGGAAGGCAACGCCTGCCCCGCCTGTAGGTCCTGCGCTTGGGCCTCATGGCGTAAGCGCACCGCAGTTTGTGCAGCAGTTTAACGACCGTACCAAATCTATGGAACAGGGGCTTGTTATTCCTGTTGTTATTACGGTTTATTCTGATAAGAGTTTTACTTTTATCCTGAAGACTCCTCCCGCTGCTGTTCTTATTAAAAAGGCATGCGGTTTGCAAAAAGGTTCTTCAAACTCAGTTACACAGAAAGTGGGGAAACTTACAAAGGCTCAATTAGAAGAGATTGCAAAGGTTAAAATGCCGGATGTAACAGCGTTTGACTTAGAGGCTGCAAAGCGGATTGTTGCGGGTACCGCCCGCAGTATGGGTGTGGAGGTAGAACGCTAGATGAAACACGGGAAAAATTATCGGAATGCATTAAAAAAATATGATCCATCGGCGGTTTTTACTGTTAATAAGGCTGTTGACATGGTTAAAGAGTTAAAATTTGCAAAATTTGATGAAACGGTCGAAGTTCATGTAAATTTGAAGCTCGGTAAAAATCAGACAGTACGTGATACTGTTGTGCTGCCGCATCAGTTTCGTGGTGAAAAGAAAATACTGGTTTTTTGTAAAGAAGACCGGATTAAAGAAGCCTTGGATGCCGGCGCAGCCTATGCTGGTGCTGCTGAATATATTGACAAAGTAAAAGGTGGTTGGCTTGATTTTGATGTTGCGGTTGCCACTCCTGATATGATGAAAGATGTTGGGCGCTTGGGTATGGTGCTTGGACGTAAGGGGCTGATGCCTAATCCTAAGACCGGTACAGTTACAACAGATATTGGTGCTGCAATTAATGAGCTGAAAAAAGGGCGGGTTGAGTTCCGTGCGGATAAAACCGGCGTTGTTCATTTGGCAATCGGGAAAGTTTCTATGGATACCGGTAAAATTGCAGAAAATATTACAACGCTCTTGTCTGAGGTTGGTCGTAAAAAACCTGCTGATGCAAAAGCCGATTTTATTCAATCTGTGTCGGTTAGCTCTAGTATGGGGCCCGGTGTTTGGGTTGATTATAAGGTAGGTGAATAAGATGGCGTTACGAGCACATAAACCGCAGCCTGCAAAAGTCGCTGCGATTGAAAGTATTACAAAAGAACTACAGGATTCTTCCTCGTTTATCTTTACAGAGTACCGTGGGTTGTCTGTTGAGCAAATAACGCAACTGCGGGAAAAACTTCGTGAAAACAAATGTACCTATAAAGTAGTGCGGAATAATTTTGCACGGATTGCATTTGATTCAATGCAGCTGGATGTAAAAGATTATTTGGTTGGGCCTACTGCTGTTGCAATGGTAAATGAAGATGCAAATGCAGCAGCGAAAACCTTGTTTGAGTTTGCAAAAGATGCTCCTGCACTTATTATTAAAGGTGCTGTAGTTGATGGCGAGTTTTACGATGCGGCAAAGGTCGAAGCATATTCTAAATTGCCCGGTAAAAATGAGCTTATTGCAATGTTTATGTCTACAGTGAACGCGACAACTGCTAAGTTTGTCCGTACACTTCAGGCTATTGTTGATAAAGAAAACGGCGGCGGAGCTTCTGCTGTAGCAGAGCCTGCTTCCGCTGAAGCATAGTATTCATTGGAATAGCTGCTTCGCGATACACCTGCTTGGAAACTTCAGTTTTAGAGCAGGTGTAGTATATGCAGTCAGGCTTCATGCGCTGTCTTCCTGTCTGCTTATTACAGCTTGTATGAGCTGATTGATTTTTATATTATAGAGGAGAAGATAATATGGCGGCATTAACAAATGAAGAGATTATTGAAGCAATTAAAGGGAAAACAATCCTTGAACTTTCTGAATTGATTAAAACAATGGAAGAAGTGTTCGGTGTAACTGCAGCAGCTCCTGTGGCTATTGCAGCTGGTGCCGGTGCGGCAGCTGCTGTTGAAGAACAGACTGAATTTACCGTAACATTAAAAGCATTGAGCGATCCGGGTAAAAAGATTGCAGTAATCAAAGAAGTGAGAAACGTTGTTGCAGGGCTTGGATTGAAAGAAGCTAAAGAGCTTGTTGAAGGTGCTCCAAAGGTTCTAAAAGAGAATGTTTCTAAAGAAGAAGCTCAGAAAATTAAAGAAACAATGACAGCAGCCGGTGCTGTGATTGAGATTGCTTAAGTTTTATGTTGCGCCGGATATGGTAATATCCGGCGCATTTTGCTATATCATTTTTCTCATACGCTTTTTGATGGAGCTTCCTTATAAAAATAGGAGGCTTTTTCGGTTTTTACAGGTTAAAATATACAGGTTGCAATATATAAATAAGTTTAGTTCAGTTGCGGTTGTGCAAAGATGGCATAAATCATAGTAAACTAATGGATTGCGCAGCTTTCTTTTGGTTTTAGGCTTTTCAAGCAAGAGAGGGGGTAGCGGGATGCTTGTGTGTAAAACAATTAATCGTCAATATATTGGAAAAAATATTCAAAATTTTATGAAATTACCGAATCTGATCGATATTCAGCTCGCGTCGTATGAAAAATTTTTACGGCGGGGAGTTCATAGTAGTAGTAATACTTCTGAAGAGGTTGGATTGGAAGATGTGTTCCGTACTACGTTCCCGATTGAAAGTCCGAACGGTGATATGACTTTGGAGTATCAATCTTATACACTCGATGAAGATGATATTAAGTTTACCGAACAGGAATGTAAGCAAAAAGGGCTGACGTATGCAATTCCCCTAAAGGCACAAATTGATCTTGTGTTTAACCAAACAGGCGAAATCCGCCGAAAGAATATCTATATGGGGGATATACCCCTGATGACAGAGCGCGGTACTTTTATTATTAATGGAGCAGAACGGGTTGTCGTTTCGCAGATACACCGTTCTCCCGGTGTCATTTTCTCGCATGATAAGGATGTCTACTCCAGCCGCATTATTCCTTACAGGGGTAGCTGGCTTGAGTTTGAAATTGATCAAAAGAAAGAACTGGTTTATGCGAAATTAGACAAGAAAAAGCGAATTTTAGGCACCTTGTTTTTGCGTGCGCTTGGGTATGAAACACGGGAAGAAATTGTAGACTGCTTCTACAAAACAGAAACTATTTCTCTCGGCAGCGAAGGGACTGAATATGATGCAGTGGTTGGGCGCGTACTTGCCCGCCGCATTACTGTTTCCGATGAGTCCGGTGAACGTACACTCTATCAGGTTGGTGAAAAAATCCATCCGCACATCGTGGATGACTTGCGCCAAAATAATATCAATGAAATTGTTGTAATTGATTTTAAGGCAGAGGGCAGCCTCAATTCTCCCATCATTATTAATTGTTTTGAACGGGAGGAGATTCGGTTTGCAGACGCTGCCAAGGGCGATGAACCGTCCAAAGAAGAAGCACTGTCTGTTGTATATGCTGCGTTAAAACCCGGTGATCCGATGACTGTCGAGGCAGCAGAAAAAGATTTGCAGTCGATGTTTTTCTCTTCCCGCCGGTATGATCTTGGACGTGTCGGGCGGTATAAGCTCAATAAAAAGTTTGATTATGAAACGCCAGTAGAAGAATGTACGCTCATTATTAGTGATATTGTTAATACAATGAAACATCTTATTCAAGTGTATATTGGCGATGCAGCTATTGACGATGTTGACCACTTGGGTAATCGCCGTGTTCGTTCTGTTGGCGAACTTATGACAAATACGCTTAAAACCGCTTTTCTTCGTATGGAGCGGATTGCGCGTGAGCGGATGGGTTCTAAGGAACTGGAAACAATTAAACCGCAGGAACTCATTTCCATTAAGCCCATCGTGGCGACAATTAAAGAATTTTTTGGTGCGAGTCAGCTTTCTCAGTTTATGGATCAAGTTAATCCGCTGGCAGAGTTGACCCATAAGCGCCGTCTAAATGCGTTGGGACCCGGCGGTTTATCCCGTGATCGTGCCGGTTTTGAAGTTCGTGATGTTCATTATACTCATTATGGTCGTATGTGTCCGATTGAAACGCCTGAAGGTCCGAATATCGGTTTGATTGTTTCAATGGCAAGTTATGCTCATGTCAATGATTACGGGTTCTTAGAGGCTCCCTATGTAAAAGTGGTGAATGGCGTTGCTACCCGTGAAATTGAATATCTCTCCGCTATGGATGAAGATAAGTATTATATTGGGCAGGTGTCTACCGCTGTTGCGGCTGACGGAACGATTGCTGCTGAACAAATTGCATGCCGGCACCGCGGTGATTACACCACACGCAGTCCGAAAGACGTACAGTATATGGATGTTTCTCCGAAACAGATTATCTCTGTTTCAGCCTCCCTCATTCCTTTCCTTGAACATGATGACGCGAACCGTGCACTCATGGGTTCAAATATGCAGCGTCAAGGGGTTCCGCTGGTATTCCCTGAACCACCGCGGGTTGGAACCGGAATGGAAGGTAAATGTGCATACGATTCCGGAGTCTTAGTAAAGGCAAAACAAAGCGGGACGATTGTGTATGCTTCATCGGAAAAAATTGTTATCGAAGCTGATGAAGCAGATACAAAAGGGCGGAAGCGGATGGAGTATCCGCTTTTGAAATACCAGCGTACTAACCAAGATACCTGCTATCATCAGCGTCCAATTGTTTCTGTTGGGGCGCATGTTGACGAGGGGCAAGTTATTGCAGACGGTCCTGCTACGTACCAAGGGGAACTTGCGCTTGGACGAAATATTCTGGTAGGCTTTGTACCGTGGAATGGCTATAACTATGAAGATGCTATTTTGATTTCTCGGCGTGTTATAAAAGAAGATATGTTTACCTCTGTACATATTAAAGAGTTTAGTACGGAAGTGCGGGAAACAAAACTGGGCGCGGAACGTATTACCAGCGATATTCCGAACCGATCGGAAAAGAGTCTAGACAATTTAGACGCTGAAGGAATTATCCGCATTGGAGCAAAAGTCCGGTCTGGTGATATTTTAATTGGAAAAATCACACCGAAAAATGAATCTGAAACCACTCCGGAATTTCGGTTGCTTAATTCTATTTTCGGCGAAAAAGCAAAAGATGTCCGTGATTCTTCACTTCGTGTTCCTCATGGAATTGAGGGTACGGTTATTGATGTACAGCGATTAAAACGATCGCAAGGTGATGATTTAAGCCCCGGTGTTGATGAGTATATTAAGGTATTGATTGCCACCAAACGTAAGCTGCGCGAAGGGGATAAAATGGCAGGCCGGCACGGAAATAAAGGTATTGTTGCCCGTATTTTGCCGGAAGAAGATATGCCGTATATGGAAGATGGTACTCCGCTTGATATTTGTTTGAACCCGCTTGGTGTTCCTTCCCGTATGAATATTGGGCAGATTCTGGAATCGGAGCTTGGCCTTGCCGGCTTACGGCTTGATGAATGGTATGAAGCACCGGTATTCCAGTCGCCGACTAATGAACAAATATCTGAAAAACTTATCCAAGCCGGTATTCCGGGAAATTCAAAAGTGCGTTTGCGCGATGGACGCACTGGTATGCCGTTCCAAAATGACGTATTTGTCGGTGTTATTTACTTTATGAAACTTGCTCACCTTGTTGACGATAAAATGCACGCCCGTTCTACCGGTCCATATTCATTGGTAACACAGCAGCCGCTTGGCGGTAAGGCTCAATTCGGCGGTCAGCGTTTGGGAGAAATGGAAGTATGGGCGTTGGAAGCTTACGGTGCTGCAAATACCCTGCAAGAATTACTTACGATTAAATCTGATGATATGCACGGACGCTCTAAAATATATGAATCGATTGTCAAGGGAGAAGCAGCTACTGCTGCCGGTATTCCGGAATCATTTAATGTACTGGTACAGGAGTTACGCGGTTTGGCATTGGACTTTACTATTTATGATGAAAAAGGAAAGCAGATTCCATTGACTGAACGTGATGAAGAGCTGATAACAGAAAACAGCTCGAAGTTTTAATTGAGTTTCATTGAGGAAGGATGCGTTATGAGAGATATTCAAGATTTTAATAATATTATGATAAAACTTGCTTCCCCCGATGCTATTCGTGCATGGTCTTACGGGGAAGTAAAAAAACCTGAAACAATTAATTACCGAACGTTGCGTCCGGAGCGCGAAGGGCTGTTTTGTGAACGTATTTTTGGTACGACAAAAGAGTGGGAATGTTACTGCGGTAAGTTCAAATCAATTCGGTATAAAGGAGTTATTTGCGATCGCTGCGGTGTTGAGGTTACCCATTTCAAAGTACGCCGTGAGCGTATGGGGCATATTGAACTTGCCGCTCCTGTGTCTCATATCTGGTATTACCGCTCTGTTCCTAGCCGCATGGGGCTGTTGCTGGATTTACCGGTAGCCGCTCTCCGCTCAGTGTTGTACTACGAAAAGTACATTGTTATTGAACCGGGCGGAACCGATCTGAAAAAAAATCAGCTGCTGAGTGAAGATGAATTCCGTGATGCGCAAGAGCGGTATGGCGGTGCATTTACTGCGGGAATGGGGGCTGAAGCAGTAAAAACACTGCTGCACAACCTCAATCTTGATGAACTTGCAGCGCAGCTTAGAATGAAAATGATTGAAAAAGGTGCAAAAAGCGATAAGCGGCTGCTCAAACGTATCGAAATTGTAGAAAATTTCCGTATGTCTGATAATAAGCCCGAATGGATGATTCTTGATGTTATCCCTGTTATTCCGCCTGATTTGCGGCCGATGGTACAATTAGACGGCGGGCGTTTTGCGACATCTGACCTAAATGACTTATATCGCCGTGTTATTCACCGGAACAGCCGTTTAACTCGTTTGATGAGCCTAAAAGCACCTGATATTATTATCCGTAATGAAAAGCGTATGCTGCAAGAGGCTGTCGATGCGTTGTTTGATAATTCCAAGCGTAAGCGTAGTGTTAAGGCTTCTTCAAACCGCCCGCTCAAATCAATTTCCGATATGCTGAAAGGAAAACAGGGGCGGTTCCGGCAAAACTTGCTTGGTAAACGTGTTGATTATTCAGGGCGTTCTGTTATTGTTGTTGGTCCTGAACTGAAGATATGGCAGTGCGGGCTTCCTACTAAAATGGCATTGGAACTTTTTAAGCCGTTTATTATGAAGAAGCTGGTGCAAAAAGAAATTGTTTCTAATATTAAAAAAGCAAAACTCTTAGTAGAACAAGAATCTGCGCCGGTTTTTGCGGTGCTTGATGA
Organism: Treponema sp.; assembly: GCA_052173475.1. GTDB lineage: Bacteria > Spirochaetota > Spirochaetia > Treponematales > Treponemataceae > Treponema. The sequence goes on along the minus strand of JBQMYN010000020.1, from coordinate 5,757 downwards.
GGTTATTAGCGAACATCCTGTTATGCTGAACCGTGCTCCTACCTTGCACCGCTTGGGTATTCAGGCATTTGAGCCGGTACTTGTTGAAGGCAAGGCAATAAAGTTGCATCCGCTTGTCTGTAAACCGTTTAACGCAGACTTTGACGGTGACCAGATGGCTATACACGTACCGCTGACGCAGGCGGCTCAAATGGAATGTTGGACATTAATGCTGTCCGCCCGCAATCTGCTTGACCCTGCAAACGGAAAAACGATTGTATACCCCTCGCAGGATATGGTTCTTGGACTTTACTACTTAACAAAAAACCGCCCTTTAAAAGAAGGGCAATCCATACGCCGCTATTCCTCTGTGGCAGAACTGATGATGGCTGCTGAGTGCGGTTCTGTCGGCTGGCAGCAGCTTATAAAAATACGGTACCGCGGTGAAGATGTAGAGACTACCCCCGGTCGGATTGCGTTCAATGAGGCAATGCCCGAGGGTGTTCCTTTTGTCAATACTGCATTGGATGATAAGCAAATCCGAAAGCTCATTGAGCGGGTATACCGTGAAAAAGGCACATGGATAACAGTGCAGATGCTTGATCAGCTAAAATCGGTTGGGTACTATTACGCTACATTCTTCGGGGCAACGTTGAGTATGGATGATATTATTATCCCCGATGAAAAAGCTGCTATGCTTGAAAAAGCAAATAATGAAGTGCTTTCTATTTATAACCAGTACCGCGGCGGACATATTACGCAAGATGAACGGTATAATAAGGTTGTACAGGTATGGTCTAAAGCAAATGAAGAGTTGACTTCTATTATGATGGACACGCTTGCAAAAGATAAAGACGGCTTTAATACGATTTACCTTATGGCAACTTCGGGTGCGCGCGGAAGCCGCAATCAGATACGTCAGCTTGCAGGTATGCGCGGTCTTATGGCAAAGCCGAACGGCGATATTATTGAGTTGCCAATCCGCTCAAACTTCAAAGAAGGGTTGAATGTTATCGAGTTCTTTATTTCAACAAACGGTGCTCGAAAGGGTCTTGCCGATACCGCCCTTAAAACTGCTGATGCTGGTTACTTGACACGCCGCCTTGTTGATATTGCGCAAGATGTTGTTGTTAATGAAGAGGATTGCGGTACTATCAACGGTATTGAATATGAAGCGGTTAAATCAGGCGATGAAATTATCGAATCGCTCAGTGAGCGGATTGTGGGCAAGTATACGCTTGAACGGGTAGAGCATCCGATTTCACATGAATTGCTGATTGATGTGAATGAGTATATTACTGATGAAATTGCTGCAAAGATTGAAGAAGCTGGTGTACAGTCGGTGAAACTCCGCACTGTTTTAACGTGCGAATCAAAGCATGGCGTTTGTATTAAATGCTACGGGCGTAACCTTGCACGGAATAAAATTGTGGAAATTGGAGAAGCCGTCGGTATCATTGCGGCACAGTCTATCGGACAGCCGGGTACACAGCTTACCATGCGTACGTTCCACGTTGGAGGTACTGCAAGCAGTGCGACAGAAGAAAACCGCATCACCTTTAAATATCCGGTTATTATCCGTGATATTCAGGGAGTACATATTCCTTCAGGCAACGATGCGGTACTCTTTACTCGCCGCGGAACTTTGATTTTTGAAAAAGTCCTTGGTGAGTATAAGCTCGATGCATCTGATACGGTAAGTTTGGAAAATGATGCTCGTATTTTGTGTGATGATGTGCTGTACACAAAAGCGGACGGCGTTGTAGTACGCAGTACGGTGAATGGTATTACCCGCCTTTCTGAAACAATGCTCTATCTTGTTGCCCCCGAGCAAAAAGCTGAAATTCGTAACGGCTCTACAGTTGTGGTAAAGAAAGGCGATTATGTACCGGCATCTGCAACTATCGCAACATTTGATCCATACAACGAGCCGATTCTCGCAGAACAGGATGGGGTGGTGCATTATGAGCATATTATTCCGGGTTCCACACTTTCGGAAGATGTGAATGATGAAACAGGAGTTGTAGAACGCCATATTACCGACATGAAGGGAGATAACCAGCTGGAACCCCGCGTATACATTTCTGATGAGGCGGGTAATGCGCTTGGTACCTACTATCTGCCCGGCGGTGCTCAGCTTATGGTTGATGATATGTCTGAAATCCGTGCCGGTACGGTTATTGCAAAATTACCAAAAGCGGCGGCAAAAACCCTTGATATTACGGGAGGTCTTCCCCGTGTTTCAGAGCTTTTTGAAGCCCGCCGCCCGAAAATTCCAGCTGTGTTGGCACAAGTTTCCGGTACGGTTTCATTTAAAGGCTTGTTAAAAGGTAAGCGTATTATTTTTGTCCGTGATCATTACGGGAAAGATCATAAGCATCTTGTTCCAATGTCTAAGCGACTGCTTGTCCGCGATGGCGATACCGTTGAAGCTGGAGAACGTTTGTGCGACGGAAACTTTGACCCGCATGATATTCTTGCAATTCTTGGAGAGAATGCACTGCAAAATTACTTGATGAATGAAATCCGTGATGTGTATCGGATGCAGGGCGTTTCTATCAATGATAAACATATCGGGGTTATTGTTCGCCAAATGCTGCGTAAAATTGAAGTTATCTCAGTTGGTGATACGCGGTTTATTTATGGGCAGCAAGTTGATAAATATCAATTCCATGAAGAAAATAAGCGTGTTACCGCAGAGGGCGGTCAGCCGGCTGTTGCACGTCCTATGTTCCAAGGTATTACAAAAGCGGCTCTTAATATTGATTCCTTTATTTCCGCCGCATCGTTCCAAGAAACGACAAAGGTGCTTACCAATGCTGCTATTGCCGGAAAAACCGATGAGCTGCGCGGCTTAAAAGAGAATGTTATTATCGGGCATTTGATTCCTGCTGGAACCGGTATGTCGCAATATCGGGCAGTGAAGCTGTTTGATAAAGATAAGATTGATCTTGATGAACAAATGCAGGAATTTCTTGAACGGCGTAAACGCGAGTTAGCAGAGGCTTCTGAGGAGCCGGTGGAAATATTCGATGCTGAATCTGATATGGATGTTGAAGAGGAACTTACAACGCAGGCACCGAGCGGCGGTTTAGTCGATGATTCCATGTCTGAGTTGGAGGATTATTAAATCGTCCGTAGATTTTTATGCTAAGTTGAGATAAGCCATGCTGATTAAAAGGCGGCGTATCTCAGCATTCGCTATCGGCTTTACTGATGATACATCTCGAAAACGCAGGCAGCGTGTAGAGATACCCCACCGACAAAGCTGATAGCGTGTTTCCCTTACTAAATACCCCTGTTTGGAAACTTTCGTTTCTGAACAGGGGGGGGGGGGGGGTAATGACTTATCGAAATTGAGTTATTGCTTAATTTTAAACTTATTGACTTCGTTAGCTAAGTTTTCAATACTTGCCTTATTTTGTTGTGTAATTTCGTTTATATCCTGCACGGCATTATTGATTTGCACTGCTCCTACTGCCATTTCATTCATGCTGTCAGCAATAAGACGGGTAAGGTCGTCAAGTTTACGCATTTCTTCTGCTACACCTTCACCGCCTTTCAGCATTTCATCGGCTCCTGCATTTACTTCTATCGTTACCATATTAATGGTTTTAATGGCTGAAAGCACTTCGCGGCTGCCGTTTTCTTGTTCCCGCATTGATTCCATAAGCTGGTTACTCATGTTTTTTACTTGCCCTGATAAATTAAAAATTGTGTTGAACTTTTCTCCGGCAGTTTTTGAAGATTCAGAGAGCGTTTCAATTTCTCCTGATAAAATCTTAAGCGTTGTGGTAATGCTTTTCCCTTGTGCTGCTGAATCTTCTGCAAGTTTGCGGATCTCGTCGGCAACGACCGCAAATCCCTTGCCTGCTTCGCCTGCATGGGCAGCTTCAATAGCGGCATTCATTGCTAAAAGATTAGTTTGGCTTGCAATGTGCTGAATAACGTTGCTTGCTTCAAGCAGGCTTCCTGATTCTTCTGCTATTTTTTGTGTTACCGTGTTTGAGTTTATAATAGTGTCTTTTCCGTCAGCAGTGGCAGTTGCGAGCGTTTTAATAACATCATTTGTTTTATCAAGTGTTTGAGTGATAGAAGCGATATTTGCAACCATTTGTTCAACTGCACTGGAAGACTGGGAAACAGAAGCTGCTTGGTTTTCAATGCTATGATTCAGCTGCTTGAGTGTTCTGATAATTTCTTCCATCGTGGCTGCCGTTTCGGTAACGCTAGCCGATTGGGTGAGTGCTTGTTGCTTTACACCGTCAATGTTTGCACTAATCTGATGCACAGTACTGGCAGTTTCAGTCATGTTATTTGCAAGCTCAGTACCTATATCTTCCATGACAGTGGTATTTGCGCTGACTGCCTGTATGGCCTCTGCAATTTTTCCGATTGTTTGGTTAAAGTATTCGGCAAGATCAGTAATTTCATCATTTCCGACAAGCGGCAACCGTACTGTTAAGTCTCCGTCGCCTTGTGCAATATTCCGCAAAGCATTAACAGCTATTTGCACCGGCTTTATAATACGGCGGCCGACAAAGTATGTAGTGATAAGGGCAGACAGGAAAATAGCTATGCCGCTAAATACCATGCGGATACGCAAATCCGCTACTGTTTGCATAAATTCATAAACGGGCGCAGAGACAATGATTGTCCACTTTGTCGTTTGCATGGTTGCGTATGAGGCAATTTTATTGATGCCACTATAATCATAAAAACCAACAGCAGGTTCATCAATTTCTATAGCCATCTTTTCAAAAGTTGCGAGTGTAGTAAAGCTGGTGTCTGTTTTTGCTAATTCCTGTATATTTGCCCTTTTTTCAACTCGCCGGGTATCTTTAGCAGCAACTACCGTGCCTTTTAAATCGAGTATATAGCAATAACCTGTTTTACCGACAATAATATCATCAATTTGTTTGGATAGCCATAGTCCATCGGTAAAAGCAACCAGTGTTGCAATAAAATTACGGTTATTATCAAAAACAGGAACGGTAATTGCCATAACTAATTTATTTGATGTAGGCGAGATAAAGGGTTCTGAAGCATATCTTTTTTGGTTTGAATTTTTATACCAATTAAGTGTCCGAGCATCTGTACTTCTTCCATCGCTTAAATATAAATTTCCTTGCGGGTCTGCAATATTAAACTCCATAATATCGTCATTAAAACGAGCTTCGAGATCAAGCAAGCGGCTTTTTTCAGTAAAAGGAACGCTCTGATCTTGTATTGCCGGCATTCGGGCAACACCTTCAATATATTGAAAAAAGGCAATAATTCTACCATCCAGCACTTTTGTTACATCAGTTGCTTTATCAATTAAATGCGTTTCTACTTTTTCTGTAACGGCATACTCCGCAGTTTTTACTGCAAGTGCCTCTTCAATAAGAGATGCAAGTGCAATTAATATACCAAAAATAATCAATAATTTTTTACGCATAGAAAAGCGTTTCTTGGTTTTTTCCATGTATGTGCTCCTTAAGTAAGATAATGTGTAGTGATTGATAGCTGATTGACCTCATTGACATCCCCATCAGCACAGCTGATAACAAGTTAAAAATTAAGTCTTTATGTTGTAATGACTTAATTTTTTCTAGCCTTTGTATTTAGGGTGGATGTGCAGATACACCGAAATACGGAATGAGAGAAAAAAGTACGGTTGTATAATAAATATGCCTACATGAAAGCATACCGCTGTACGTCATTTTAGACAGTAGCGATCTTGGTTAGAGAATATACGTGTATGTAGGGGGGGGGGGGGGGGGGGGGTAATTTTTT
>JBQMYN010000019.1:0-29159 GCA_052173475.1 Treponema sp. | reverse complement strand
TTACGCTTAAAAAAGCATTAGAGGCAAAATACTCCTTTAGTCCCGTTACTATCACAGTAACAAAAGCAGGCGGCGGCAGCGTAGCTGCATTGAGCATTGATGATGCACAGATTGGAGAAATCACCGTTGACAGTGCGGCTGTAACAGGAGCCAAGGGAAAGTACTCGGTACAGTTAGACTCTGGTAAATTCGATAGTCTTGATAAAAGCAAAGTTACCGTTGGTGATAAGGCAATTAGCGGCTTAAAAGATTCTGACAAAGCAGCAGATGTTTTGGAAGTGAATGTAGCAAATGCAGGAGCAAATAAAACCGTTACTCTTACGCTTAAAAAAGCATTAGAGGCAAAATACTCCTTTAGTCCCGTTACTATCACAGTAACAAAAGCAGGCGGCGGCAGCGTAGCTGCATTGAGCATTGATGATGCACAGATTGGAGAAATCACCGTTGACAGTGCGGCTGTAACAGGAGCCAAGGGAAAGTACTCGGTACAGTTAGACTCTGGTAAATTCGATAGTCTTGATAAAAGCAAAGTTACCGTTGGTGATAAGGCAATTAGCGGCTTAAAAGATTCTGACAAAGCAGCAGATGTTTTGGAAGTGAATGTAGCAAATGCAGGAGCAAATAAAACCGTTACTCTTACGCTTAAAAAAGCATTAGAGGCAAAATACTCCTTTAGTCCTGTTACTATCACGGTAACAAAGCAGTCATAAGACTGAAGAGCCTTTTGGAGGGAGCCGCTGATACAAAAAGAAATTATTTGTTAGATGCGTGCTTCCTCATCGTATAAGTAAAAATAGTAGCAAAAATCGAATAACTCCGAATATATGGGATTGCACAAACAATTACGGCTGCATAAGCTGGTGTTATGCTCACGGCTGTCTCCATAGGCTGTAATTGCGTATGCTGCTGATATGGTATGCCTCTATATCACTAGCTGTGCAATTCCGTTTTTCCCATGGTCTTTCTTATTACAGCATTTCTAAAGTTTCTGAAATAAACCATCTGGCTGCTGATATGGTAAATTTGTTCGGCAACTTTCGTTTTGGAACAGGCTAATAAGAGTCATGAATCTGAATGGATGCAAGCAATACTGGCGATAGAACCGCTGTCCAATGAAAATATAGGTTGATTTCTTTTTTAATGTACAATTTATACTGTCTTTGAGAAAAAAAACTTGACAAATTGAAAAAGCGGGGTAAAATTATAGAATAGTATCAATACTTTTAATAATCTGGATGTGTTTTATTATAACTAACTAAAAAATTATATATAAATAAAGGGCGTAACATGATACGTGTACATTATTATATAAATGTTTTTGTTTTGCTGCTGTGCTGTGCCGGTTGTACTGCAAAAGGCAGCCCTGCTGTTGCACCGGGGACGGTAGAAGATGCACCCCCTGCCGGTTTGGAAAAAGCTTTACAGCTCCATGAAAAGCTTGGTATTACTAATGATGAGTTTGCTATCTACTATGTACGCCAAGATGAAAAATATGATGACTGGGCATTATGGATATGGGCATTGCCGGGCGGTGACGGTTCAAAAGCATGGGAGTATACGCAATCATGGAATACGGAGAATGGCATTGCATTTATGCGTTTTAAAAAGAGTGGTTTGGAAAACGGTACTCCGCTGCTTGGTGCAAACGGCGATACGGGCTTTATTGTCCGCAAGCGGGAATCATGGGAAAAAGACGGAGAAGCTGACCGGCAATGGAATTTTAAAACGGATAATGCCTGCATTGTATTCTCGCAGGATGAACACACCTATATGGCAAAAGCATACAAGCCGCGCATGACACGAGCTGTTATGGAAACGCCTCGCACTATACGGCTTACCTTAAGCGGAAAGTACGGACTTGATACCGATGGCGGTTTTTCAGGCTTTTCCGTGAAAGGTTCACGCGGTTCATATCTATTAAAAACTGTTGCAAATGCCGATAATCCACAAACCCCTTATGACAATTTTACCGCATCTATTATTATCGAAAGTGCGGAGCCTCTTGCTTTGAGTGATAGTATTACGGTATATAATGAACATTTTGAAGGAGCTATCACAGTAGATATGAAAGATTTGCTATTACAAACACTTGAAAAAACAATACCTGAAAAAAATGCACTGCTTGGTGCGCATTACAATGCAGAAGAAAAAAGCTGCCGGTTTGCATTATGGTCGCCCGTTTCTGAAAATGTATCAGTAAACTTGTACAAAAATGCCGATGATAATTCACCTGCATCTACGCTGCCGATGCAGTATGATGAAAAAACAGGTGTATGGTCGCTTCTGGTAAGTGGCTATGATACGCTTGGTCTTTTTTATGACTACACGCTTACCAACAGCGCAGGAACTCAACAGGTGCTTGATCCCTACGCATATTCAATGGCAGCATATACCGATCGCGGCGGTATTGGACGCGCCGCTGTAGTTGATTTACAGAGTCCCGCTCTGCTGCCGGAACAGGTATATCCGTATCCTCGTTTACAGAAACGGGAGGACGCAGTAATTTATGAAGTTTCCGTACGCGATTTTACGATAAGCCCTGATTCCGATGTTCAAAACATACCGGGTACCTATAAAGCGTTTATTGAAAAAATTCCTTATCTTAAAAAACTGGGGATTACCCATGTTCAGCTTATGCCGGTACTTAACTTCTATTATACTGATGAAACAAACCGTAATTATGAAGATGCCGGCACGGTTCAAAATAATAATTATAACTGGGGGTATGATCCTCATAATTATTTTACCCCTGAGGGATGGTATGCAAGCGATCCGCATAATCCCAATGCACGTATTAAAGAACTGCGGGAACTTATCAATGAATGTCATAAAGAGGGAATTGCCGTTATTCTCGATGTTGTATATAATCACATGGCAAAAACCGATTTCTTGGATTCGATTGTACCCGGCTATTATTTCCGTACAGGCAAGAGCGGGCAGTTTACGAGTGCTTCCGGTTGCGGCAATGATATTGCTTCTGAACGGGCAATGGCGCGGAAACTGATTGTAGATTCTACTGTTCACTGGGTACGTGAGTATAAAGCCGACGGGTTCCGTTTTGATCTTATGGGATTACTGGATACTGAAACCGTGTTGGACGCTTATAATGAGTGTGCTAAAGTTCACCCTGAGGTTTTATTTGTCGGTGAAGGTTGGAAAATGTATAATGGTGCCGCCGGTACCGTAGGAATGGATCAGCGGTTTATGACGGAAACCGATAGCGTTGCTGTATTTAATGATGAGTTCCGTGACCTGCTGAAAGCTGGAGGGATGAATGAAGGCGGCAGGGGCTTTCTAACTAAGAAAGGACCTGATTTGGAACGTCTCTTTGCTAATTGTCTTGGTATGCCGCAAATTAACTACCGTGCGGATTCTCCTGGTGACAATGTTCAGTATTTGGTTTGCCATGACGGACTTACACTCCATGATACAATAGCGCATAATGCGCGTCTTGATGAAAGCAAACCTGAAGAAAAGCGAGAGTTGATTGCACGTATAAAGCTTGGGAATGTTTTTGCGTTGACAAGTCAAGGAATTGCCTTTTTACACGCAGGGCAGGAACGGGGACGGACAAAACCGAATTTTCACAATGTATCACAAGAATGTGTCGGTAAATTTGTCCGTAATAGCTATGACGCTTCTGATTCCGTTAATCGGTTTATATGGAGTATAGATAAGGACTATCAGCATTTACTTGACTATACGGCGGGGCTTATTCGTTTACGAAAAAAATATGAAGTATTTAGAATAGGCAATATAGAAAAAATTACAAAGGCTGCAACACACATTGCAACAGATGATAAAAACCGGCTTGCTTTTGGTTACAGCCTTGATTGGACAGACGGTACATGGTTTATATTGTATAATTCGTCAAACGAAAAACAGGAGTTTTATCTAAAAGGAACCATAAACAAACCGCGCGTATTTGCAGATGCTGCAGGCGTATATCTTGATGGAAAAGATGTATCGGGCAGCTTTGAGCTTAGTGAACATCGGGTACTGATAAACCCGTGTACTGCGGTGATTTTCCGCAGTGATGCTGCTTCTGAATAAAAGCAGCATTAAAGATACTTTTCATAACGAACGGAGGTATACGCTATGAAAAAAATAGGAACAAGTATTTTTACTTGTGTAGGTGTTTTACTGTTATTTGCACTTGCAAGCTGCGGCGGCAGCGGTGGAAAAACAGAGGAAAAAATTACTCTGAAACTTTGGGAATCGGAAGGCAATGAAAAGGCATTTATGCTTTTTGCGGCAGAGGAGTACAAAAAAACTCATCCTAATATTGATTTCTTGTATGAGCCTGTACCGCATACTGATGCACGTTCCAAGATTGAGCTTGATGGACCTGCAGGACACGGTGCTGATATTTTCGTCTCTCCGCACGATCACATTGGTGCATTGGTAGCAGGCGGTCATATTCTCCCAATGAAGGATGCAACTGCATTGAATGCATTTGTTCCTGCTGCAATTACTGCTTCCGGTTACGAATCAAAGGACTATGGTTATCCGCTTGCAATCGAAACCTATGCTTTGTTCTATAATAAAGATATTCTGCCTGAACCGCCTAAAACATGGGAAGAAGTAGAAGCTTTTGCACAGACATGGAACAATAAAGCTGAAAACAAATACGCAATTGTATGGGGTGTAGGTAACGCTTACTTTGATTATATCTTCATGGGCGGCTTTAATGCACCGCTCTTTGGTGAAAGAGGCGATAACCCCAAACAGCATAACATTAACAGTGCGAACGCTATTGCAGGTTTAACCTATTTCCAAAATCTTCGCGGAAAAATGCTTGACATTCCTTCCGGCGACGTAACCGATGACTTCTGTAACTCCTCATTTGTCGAAGGAAAAGCCCCAATGCTGATCACAGGTCCATGGAAAATTGCAGATTTCTCAAAACAGAATGTAAACTTCGGCATTGCTCCTATTCCTGCATTCCCCACTTTCACGAATCCGCCGGCTTCGTTCTCCGGTATACGTCTTGCATTTGTTAGTGCGTACAGCGAACATCCTGAAGAAGCACATGACTTTGCAAAATTTATGACTTCAAAAGAAATGCTGTCGAAACGCTATGAAATGACCAAGCAGATTCCTCCCCGTGCAGATATTGCTATTAACGATCCGTTAAGCAAAGGGATTTTGGAACAAGCAAAATACGCGTTCCCGATGCCTACTATTCCTGAAATGGGAACATACTGGTCTGCAATGGGCGCAGCATTTGCGAATATTTGGGATGGCGGTGATGTAACTGAAAAGCTTAATGCTGCTGCAGCTGCTATGGAGGTTGCCAACTAAAATTTGCAAAACACAACGGAGGTTAGTTATCTAAAATAGTAGGTATGCCTTCCGAAATCTTGCAGGATTGGTTTAAGCACTCTGCTTTATAACCAATTCTGTGTTTGTAAGAAATGTATCGCGTATATATTGTACATATATTCGGTAACAGTTCTTTTTATACGTAGCACTATGAATTTCAAAAAGATTAATTCTTTTTTCATAGGAAGGGGGAATGTAAGTGGCTGTATCAACCGTACAAACACAAAAAGGTAACCTGATTGATACAAGTATTATCAAAAAAGCATCATCTGCATCAACCTATTTTATGGGACTCGGGCAGATTTTGTATTTAAAACAGTATATTCGCGGTGCTTTTTTTGCTTTACTTGAATTATGTGTATTATTTCTTGTTTTTTTTGATCAAACAACAATGTCCTTGAATGCGAAAGGACCTATAGTCCGTAGTATTATTGGGCTGATCACACTTGGGGAAGAAAAACCGAACGTGCCGGTAAAATTGCGGGATCATTCTATTTTTATGATGATTACCGGTCTTATTACTGTAATGTTCTTAATAATTTTTGTCGGATTGTATATTGCAAATATCATCATGGCAAAAAAATCTGCTGCTTATTTGGTAGAAAAACAGCGATACCCGTCTTCTGCAGAGGTTCGGCAGAAGTTTTTGGAATCGGCTTTCCCGTATTTAGGACTTAGTCCTGCACTGATTCTTATCCTTTTCTTTACCGTCCTGCCGCTTGTTTTTTCGGCATTGGTTGCATTTACAAACTATTCTTCACCGCACCATATTCCGCCGAATAATTTAGTTGACTGGGTTGGTTTCCAAAACTTCGTTACCATGTTCACATCGAAGCTCACAAACAGCTGGTTTTCAGCGTTTGGGCGTGTTGCTATTTGGACATTGGTTTGGGCATTCTTTTCTACAACCACCTGTTATTTTACCGGTATGATTTTTGCCGTTATTCTGCTGGATAAACGCATTAAACTGCCGAAATTCTTTAGAACCGTTTTTATCCTTCCCTATGCTATCCCGATTATGTTAAGTTTGTTTATTTGGGCAAACTTACTAAATGGTACATTTGGACCTATCAATGGTTTATTAAAGCAGCTGGGCATTATAACCGAATCTATTCAGTGGTTGTCTGATCCGTTTATGGCAAAGGTAACCATGGTATTGGTAAATATTTGGATTGGTTTCCCCTACAGTATGATCCTTATTACCAGTAACATGACTGCTATTCCCGGACAAATTTATGAAGCAGCAACAATCGACGGTGCAAATAAGTTACAGCAGTTCTTCCGCATTACTTTGCCGCTTGTCTTATATCAGACAATGCCGATATTGATAATGCAATTTGCAGGAAATATCAATAACTTTGGTGCAGTCTTCTTCTTAACTGCGGGCGGACCTAATCTTGATGATACGATTACAACTCAAGCAGGTGCTACAGACTTACTCATTTCTTGGATATACAAATTGACGTACTTTACGCCGAACCTGTATAACCTTGCTTCGGTCTTATCAGTATTGGTATTTATCGTATTGGTACCCTTCGCAGTGTATAACTTTACACATACAAAAGCCTTTAAAGAAGGAGAACTATAATGAAAAAGTATTCTCTCGGTACTGTACTTGTCCTTGTGATTTTATATACCGTTTTAATTTCAACGGTTTTATTCGTTTTGTATCCTGTAGCTTTTACAATCGGTGCAGCCTTTACAAAAGGTAACTCCCTTAATTCAACCAGTATTTCACCTATTCCCAAGGAGCCATCGCTCTATCAATTTCAGCGTTTGCTTACTCCTGCAGATCAGATTGTTAAAGGAACAACCGATGTCAGCGGAACCAACTACATAAAGTGGTACGGTAATACATTGAAAATAGCTATTCTGAACGTACTTTTTAGTCTAGCTGTTTGTGTTACGGCTGCCTATGTGTTCTCGCGGTTCCGTTTTCCTTTGCGAAAACCGCTTATGGCATCAATGATTGTTCTGCAAATGTTCCCAAGCTTTATTGGAATGATCGCAACGTATGTTCTCTTGTGGAAACTCAATGGATTAAATACCCACTGGGGCTTATTGTTAGTCTATGCTGCCGGAAGTATTCCTATGAACGTATGGTTAATGAAAGGCTATTTCGATACGGTTCCTAAAAGTATTGAGGAAGCTGCCCGTGTTGACGGAGCAGGCTCTTTCACAACCTACGTAAAAATTGTATTGCCAATGGTAAAACCAATGGTTATGTTCCTTGCATTAACCAGTTTTACAGGACCGTGGATGGACTTTATTTTTCCGCGCTTGATTTTGCGCAGTGATGAGAAAAAGACCTTGGCACTTGGGTTATTTGAAATGATTAACGGCCGTGCAGCAGATAACTTTACTATGTTTGCAGCAGGTGCTTTACTTGTTGCAATCCCCTTTGCGATCTTGTTTATGGCAGGTCAAAAGTTCTTGCTGAAATCGCTTGCGGGTGATGCTGTTAAAGAATAAACCTGTTGGGAAACGTGAGTTTCAGAACAAGTTAATTTAAAACGCGATGTTGTAAGCCGCTCTATTTCAACGGCTTAAAATCGTCAGCCTATTCGATAACAAAGTTTTCGAATAGGTCTATTGCATTACGGAAGCCGCTGTTCCAAAACATAGGTTTTAGAATAGCGGCTTTTTTTATAGGAGAACACAGTTGATAAAACACGCAATAAAAAAAATAAGCATTTTACTCTTTTTGTGTATCATTGCGCTTGCGGGCTGCGGGAAAAACACACCGTGTATTACTATTCCCCGTACTGCAGACGGCGGACGAGAGGGAGTGTACTATTCGCTCTTCGTTCGGGCATTTGCAGATAGTAACGGCGACGGCATTGGCGATTTAAAAGGGATTATTCAAAAACTTGATTACCTTAATGACGGCTCTGATGAAACATGCACTGATTTAGGTGTTACCGGTATTTGGCTTTTGCCTATTTTTCCATCGCCGTCATACCATGGATATGATGTAACCGACTACTATAGCATCAACCCCGAATACGGTACAATGGAAGATTTTGAATTGCTCATCAGTGAAGCTAAAAAACGCGGTATTTCTATTATCCTTGATCTACCGCTCAACCACTCTTCAAAAGAACACCCGTGGTTTCTTGCATCAATGAATAAAAATGATCCGCACCGTTCATGGTATTATTGGATAGATGATGAAGCAGCGGCACAATCCGGCGGTATTTCACTTTCCAAGCAAGTATGGGGACACCAGCTTTGGAATAAGACTGACGGAGGATATTACTCAGGCTTATTTGATAGTGCTATGCCGGACTTTAATCTTGCAGAATATTCTGTACGGGAAGCCCTAAAAGATGTAGCTGCATTTTGGCTCAAAAAAGGTATTGCCGGTTTTCGGCTTGATGCAGCAGCTCATATTTTTAATACAAATAAAATACCGGCCGGCACAAAAGGACAAGAAAATGCACTTGAATGGTGGAGTGAATTTTCTCAATTCTGCAAAGATATTACACCCGATGTGTATATCGTTGCAGAAATCTGGGATACCGCTGCAACACGTGCTGCATTCACTTCTGCACTGGAATCGCATTTTCATTTTGACTTGGGAACCCTTATTGCGGATAGCATTAAAGCGGGCAAAAATGGGAAAAATAATCTTGCACGAACGATTGCTATGGACTACAGTCTTTACAATGCAGTAAATCCAGCATATATTGACGCTCCCTTTTTGACAAACCATGACCAAAACCGTATTGCCGGTATGCTTAAAGGGGAGCCTGAAAAATTAAAACTTGCTGCTTCGCTTTATCTTCTTACCGAAGGTATTCCCTTTATTTATTACGGGGAAGAAATAGGCATGATGGGTGCAAAGCCCGACGAACAGCTGCGTACACCTTTTTTGTGGAATGCTGATAAAAAAGACCCAATGCAAACTAGATGGATTGAATCACGGTATAACAAACGTACCGTACCGGTTTTTGAACAAACAAGTGATAGTAATTCACTTTTAAACCATTACCGGACATTGGTGCGTCTAAAAACTGGAATGCCCGTACTCCTGCGCGGAAAGCTAACCCCCCTTGATATGGATAGCAATGTACTTGTTTCATACACTATGCGCTATAAAACCGAGACCGCCTTTATTGTACACAATATTTCGGGTAGTCCTGTTGAAGCTGTATTACCGGATACCGTAAAAGATTTTCAGTTGTTTTATAGCTCTCAAAGTGGAACAAAACAAAACCAAGCGCAGGTATCTCTTCCTCCATACAGCTCTTGCATCTTCACACAAACAGAGTGATAAAATTGCGGCAGCTTTTGTTATAAAAATCAGAAATTTGTAGGATTGCCAGATGGAAAATAGTAGACCTGTTCCGAAACGGAAGTTTCCGAACGGGTTTATTTGGCTGGTTCCTTTTATTGTTGTATCTATCAGATAGACGGGCATTGATGAAGAAATGTATTGTGAAAGGGTAGTGCGGACAGGTTCTCATGATGCCCTATTGAAAAATACGCTTGACAAACTTTTACAAACATGGTATATATCATCTGTTAAATGAGTAAATCCGTTTATAGTGATTTACTCGGTATTCTTGAAGAGTTTTCCGGAGCCGTAAAGCCTTTTTATATATAAAAAGGCAGGTGTCTGAGTTGATTTTGATGATTAAATCAAGGGTTCGCCTATTACTCTGTAGGATGCCAAACCAGTCATCGGAATAGTGTATTGATGATCAGGTGGGTCCGAAGTAGAGCTTATCGAATAACGTATGATGAGCTGATTAGACATGTCATGTTATAATGGTCTTTATCCTCTCTGGTTGTTATTGCTCTTTTCTCTACAATTATATATTCCGATTCTGGTAAATGCGGATTATTGTGAAAATTTATTTTTGCATTTCGGCATGAGATAGTCTCGCTGGTTATTGATGGGCGGGGTTTGTTAGTTGCCTATTGTCTGTTAGGAGGATTTACATGGCAAAGGAAAAGTTCGAAAGAACAAAGATTCACATGAACGTTGGTACTATCGGTCACGTTGATCATGGTAAGACAACTCTTTCGGCAGCAATCACTACGTATTGTGCAAAAAAGTATGGTGATAAGCTTCTTAAATATGATGAGATTGATAATGCGCCGGAAGAAAAAGAGCGCGGTATTACAATTAATACTCGTCACTTGGAGTATCAATCCGACAAGCGGCATTATGCCCATATTGACTGTCCCGGACACGCTGACTATGTTAAGAACATGATTACCGGTGCTGCTCAGATGGACGGTGGTGTGTTGGTTGTATCTGCTCCTGATGGTGTTATGCCGCAGACAAAAGAACATTTGCTGCTTGCACGTCAGGTTGGTGTTCCGTCTATTATTGTTTTCTTGAATAAGGTAGACTTGGTTGATGATCCTGAACTGCTTGAATTGGTAGAAGAAGAAGTGCGCGATGCGCTGGAAAGCTACAGCTTTCCTCGTGATACTCCAATTATCAAGGGGTCTGCATTTAAAGCTCTTCAGGATGGTGCATCTGCGGAAGATACTGCATGCGTTGAAGAATTGCTTACTGCTATGGATACCTATTTTAAAGATCCTGTTCGCGATGATGCAAAGCCGTTCTTGATGCCGATTGAGGATATCTTTACAATTTCAGGACGCGGTACTGTTGTTACAGGACGTATTGAGCGCGGTGTTGTTAGTCTTTCTGAAGAAGTTGAAATTGTTGGTATCCGCCCGACCCGTAAAACGGTTGTTACCGGTATCGAAATGTTTAACAAAGAGTTGCAGCAGGGTATTGCCGGTGATAACGCAGGGTTGCTTCTCCGTGGTGTTGAAAAGAAAGAAGTTGAGCGTGGTCAGGTACTTGCTAAGCCGGGTTCTATTCAGCCGTATACAAAGTTTGAAGCTCAGATTTATGTTCTTTCAAAAGATGAAGGCGGTCGGCATAGTCCGTTCTTTAGCGGTTATCGCCCGCAGTTCTATTTCAGAACAACTGATATTACCGGTACTGTTACTCTTCCTGAGGGTGTTGATATGATTAAGCCTGGTGATAATACAAAGATTATCGGTGAGCTTATTCACCCGATTGCTATGGATAAAGGGCTTAAACTTGCTATCCGTGAAGGCGGCCGGACGATTGCTTCCGGACAGGTTACGGAGATTTTGGCATAATTGCCAGAAAAATAAGCGGTTGAAGTGCTTTTTTTAACCGCTTATTTTTGTACGGAGGATGTATGGTTAAGGAAAGGATTCGCGTTAAACTTCGCGGATTTGATGTAGAGCTTGTTGATCAAAGTTCTAAGGCGATTGTACAAGCAGTGCAGAAAGTTGGGGCAAAGGTGTCAGGACCTATCCCGCTTCCTACACGGATTAATAAGTTTACTGTTTTGCGTTCGCCGCATGTAAATAAAAAATCGCGTGAGCAATTTGAAATGCGCACGCATAAGCGTTTGATTGATATTATTGAACCGACAACAGAGGTTATGAATGCGCTGATGGCTCTTGAGCTTTCGGCAGGTGTTGATGTAGAAATTAAACAATAAAAAGAAAGGTAGACGGCATTTTAATCAGGATGTGCGTACCGGGAAAGGATACTTTCCGAGGAGTTTTTGGTTATGATTGGTCTGATTGGTAAAAAAATCGGCATGACACAGGTGTTCGATGAGGCTGGTCGTTTAACGCCGGTAACTGTTTTGCAGGTTGAACCCAATACTGTTGTTGCGGTAAAAGATGCAGATCGTTTTGGATATGATGCAGTTGTGTTGGGTGTAGGCGAGGTGAAAAAGAGTCATCTCTCGAAAGTGTATGCAAATCAATTTGCTGAAGGTGTGGAGCCTGTTCGTCTTTTGAAAGAATTTCGAGGTTTTGACGGCGAGGTTTCTGTCGGTGCTAAAATCGGTGTTGAGTTGTTTGAGGCTGTCCGCTATCTTGATGTTACTGCTATTTCAAAAGGTAAGGGCTTCCAAGGTGTTGTAAAGCGCTGGGGTTTTGGCGGTGGTCGTGCATCGCATGGTTCAAAATTCCATCGTGAGCCAGGTTCTACAGGGCAGTGTACAAGTCCGAGCCGTTCGTTCAAAAATGTAAAGATGCCCGGTCACATGGGGTCTGAACGGGTAACGGTACAGAATTTGAAAATTGAAAAAATTGATTCTGAGTTGGGTGTCGTAATGGTGCGCGGCTCTGTTCCCGGGAAGAAGGATGCTGTGGTGTTCTTGAAGTCCGCTGTAAAACGGGAAAGATAACGGCAGGAGAAGACAATGGAAAAGAAAGTCTATTCGGTCGATGGCAAAGAGTTACGGACGATTGAGCTGGATGATGCAGTATTTAATCTTCCTGTGAATGAAGATGTTATTTATTACGCCATCACAAATGAATTAGCAAATATGCGCGTGGGTACAGCTTGTACAAAAGGGCGTGCAGAGGTGAATGGTTCTAATGCAAAGCCGTATAAGCAGAAAGGTACGGGACGTGCTCGGCGCGGTGATAAAAAATCCCCTGTTCTGGTGGGCGGCGGTACGATTTTTGGTCCTAAACCTCGGAGTTACCGTTTTGCAATTCCCAAAAAAGCGAAGCGGTTGGCAATGAAATCTATTTTAAGTTTGAAAGCTCAAGATGATAGATTGATTGTTATTGAGGATTTTACCGTTGAAAACGGAAAAACAAAAGATTTGGTGAAGATTTTACAAGCATTTGTGCAGAATGAACGCACTGTCTTAGTGTTGAAAGATGATGATGCAATGCTGAAACGTGCTGGACGGAATATTCCGACTCTTTCATTCTTGACATACAGCCGATTACGGGCTCATGATCTTTTTTATGGACGAAAAGTATTGATGCTTGAGTCTGCTGCAAAAAATCTTTCGAGTTTTTATGCAGGTGGGGAGGCTGAATAATGCATTATACTGATGTTATTATAGCACCGGTGCTTACAGAGAAGTCAAATGAAATGCGTGAACAACGGAAGTATACTTTTAAGGTTGATCCGCGTTCTACAAAAATAGAAATTAAAGAAGCAGTGCGCCGTCTTTTTAATGTGAAAGTTGAAAGCTGTACTGTTATGAATGTTGATGGAAAGATGCGTCGTGTCCGTTATCGTGCAGGGAAAACGTCAAGCTGGAAAAAAGCTATTGTTACGCTGGCGGTTGGTGAGACGATTAAAGTTTTTGAAGGTGCGTAAGCACTATTGCTGTTTTGAAGGGGATTTATAGATGGCTCTTAAATTATATAAGCCTATGACACCGGGATTGCGCGGACGCATCGATTTGCTGCGGGATGAGATTACTGCGCAGAAGCCCGAAAAAAGCCTTACGACAGGAAAGAAGTCCAATGGAGGACGTGACAGTTATGGACGTATCTCTGTTAGGCATCAGGGTGGCGGTCATAAGCGGAAGTATCGCGAAATTGACTTTAAACGGAATAAATATGGAATTCCCGGCACGGTTCGCACTATTGAATATGATCCAAACCGTAGCGCAAATATTGCACTTATTTTCTATGCGGATGGTGAGAAACGATATATTCTTGCACCAAAGGGATTGAAAATTGGACAAAAGGTTATGAGCGGGACAATGGCGGCATTAGAGCCTGCTAACGCTCTGCCGTTGGAGTCTATTCCCGTTGGTTTTACCGTGCATAATGTTGAGCTTACAATTGGGAAAGGCGGTCAAATGGCCCGCTCTGCTGGTGCGGCTGCGCTTATTGCAGCAAAAGAGGGGAATTATGTAACACTCCGTCTGCCTTCCGGTGAAACTCGTTTGGTACATAAAAAATGCTATGCGACAATCGGTGAAGTGGGTAATGCTGATCACATGAATATTAATTTGGGAAAAGCAGGTCGTGCGCGTTGGCGGGGTATTCGTCCATCAGTGCGTGGTATGGCAATGAACCCTGTTGATCACCCCTTGGGCGGTGGTGAAGGACGTGGAAAGGGGCGTAATCCTGTTACCCCGTGGGGGCAGCCATGTAAGGGATATAAAACCCGTAAAAAGCGGAATCCTTCTGATAGCTTTATTGTTTCAAGACGGAAGTAGGGAGTAGGTAATGTCAAGATCGGTAAAAAAAGGTCCTTTTGTAGAAAAAAGCCTTTACAAGAAAGTTATTGAAATCAGTAAAACGGGAGATCAGAAAACAAAGCGCATGGTGAAATCATACTCTCGTTGTTCTACCATTATACCGGAAATGGTAGGGTTTACTATTTCGGTTTACAATGGTAAGTCGTGGATTCCTGTATATATTACAGAAGAATTTGTTGGACATAAGCTTGGTGAGTTTGCCCCGACCCGTATTTTTCGCGGGCATGGCGGCTCGGATAAGAAAGTAGGAAGATAGCAGGTGAGTATGAAGACTGAAAAAAGCGGTTACCGGGCTATAACAAAGTACCTTATAGCATCTCCGACGAAAGTTCGACCGGTTGCAAATGTCGTAAAAAACAAACCGTGTACCGATGCGATGGCAATTTTAGAATATATGCCACAGAAAGGTGCGGCATTGATTTCTCAAACTATGAAGTCCGCAGTAGCAAATGCGTTAAACGTCAATAGTAAACTTGATGAAGATATGCTGTATGTAAAAGAGATCCGTATTGATGAGGGA
Organism: Treponema sp.; assembly: GCA_052173475.1. GTDB lineage: Bacteria > Spirochaetota > Spirochaetia > Treponematales > Treponemataceae > Treponema. The sequence goes on along the minus strand of JBQMYN010000019.1, from coordinate 14,279 downwards.
CCGAGATTAAAGCGGTTGTGGTGCCGTGGGCGCGGACGGGCGGATATTCAGTTAAAACGAATGTGTCATATTACTGTTGTAGTTGACGAAAAGGCAGGAGCATAAATATGGGACAGAAAGTAAGCCCTATTGGGTTAAGACTCGGTATTAATAAAACTTGGTCGTCTCGCTGGTATGCCGGTCCGAGAGATTATGCAGACCTGCTGCATGAAGACTTAAAAATCCGTTCAATGGTACAAACATTGCCGGAGTGCAAGAATGCGGATATTGCAGATATTGAAATTATCCGTCATCCGCAGCGTGTAACGATAGTAATTCATACTGCTCGCCCCGGTGTAATTATCGGGGTAAAGGGTGCCAATATTGAAAAGATCGGTGCTGCTATTCAAAAAGCAGTGAATAAAAAAGTTCAGATCAAGATTAAAGAAATTAAACGTGCTGAACTGAATGCTTCTCTCGTTGCTCAGAATGTTGCCCGCCAGCTGATGGGGCGTGCCTCGTTTAGAAAAGCTTTGAAGCAGGCTTGCTTTGCTACTATGAAAGCAGGTGCGCAGGGGATTAAAGTGCGCGTTTCAGGTCGTTTGGGCGGTGCTGAAATGTCTCGTACTGAAGAAATGAAAGAAGGACGTACGCCGCTTCATACACTCCGCGCAGATATTGATTACGGGTTTGCTGAAGCACATACAACCTATGGAAAAATCGGTGTTAAGGTTTGGCTTTACAGCGGTATGATGTATGGTAACGATCAGAAAGATGATGCCGGTTTGTTGTTAAAAAAACAGCGCAGAGAGCGCGCTCTTAGAACTGATAAGGCAAAAGCTGAGCGTGCAGAAGCAGGGAGGGATTAGGCGATGGCTTTAAGTCCTAAAAGAGTAAAATACCGCAAAATTCAGCGTGGTAGAATTAAAGGAAACGCAACACGGGGTAATCATATTGATTTTGGTGAATTTGCGCTGGTTGCACTTGAACCTTTTTGGCTTACTAACCGTCAGCTAGAAGCAGCGCGTGTTGCCTTAAACAGAAAGATAAAACGCGGTGGGAAGTTGTGGATACGGGTGTTTCCCGATAAGCCGTATACTAAAAAACCGGCAGAAACACGTATGGGTAAAGGAAAAGGTGCTCCTGAATATTGGGTTGCAGTTGTAAAGCCCGGTACTATTCTGTTTGAGTTGGCAGGTGTTGAGCGGGAGCTTGCCGAAGCTGCTATGCTTTTAGCAGGTAGTAAACTTCCGTTTAAAACGCGCTTTGCCGAGCAGCCGCGCGAGAATTAAAGTGGAGTGAGCTGAATGAAAAAGACAAACTATAAGGATTCATCACTTGCAGAGTTGCTTGTAAAGCGCAATGAACTCAAGCAAAAGTATATGGATTTGAGGTTTCAGTTTGTAGTGGGACATGTTGAAAATCCCTTGCTGAAACGTTCTCTTCGCCGTGAGATAGCGGCGGTAAATACATTTATCCGGCAGAAAGAATTAGCCGGTGTAAATGCAGAGTAGGAGCAGGCCCGTGGAAGAAGTAGCGGCAAAAAAGAAATCCGGGAACCGCGAGTTTGTTGGTTTGGTAACAAGTGATAAAATGGATAAAACCATTACCGTCAAGGTTGCTACCAAGAAACTGCATCCGCTGTATAAAAAATATGTGTCTTCAAGCAAGAAATATAAGGCACATGATGAGCAAAATACAGCACATATTGGAGATACGGTTCGTATTGTTGAATGCCGACCGTTGAGCAAGGATAAGTGCTGGCGGTTGACTGAAATTGTTGAGCGCGCAAAATAAGGGGTAAGGATCGTCTAGTATGGTTCAAGTAGAAACAAAATTAAACGTTGCCGATAACTCCGGCGCAAAAATTGTACAGTGTATTAAGGTACTCGGCGGTACACATCGCCGATATGCCGGTATCGGTGATATCATTGTAGTTGCAGTAAAGGATGCACTTCCTACTTCTGCAATTAAAAAGGGTTCTGTAGAAAAAGCGGTTATTGTGCGTGTGTCTAAGGAGTACCGCCGTCCTGACGGGACATATATTCGTTTTGATGATAATGCATGTGTTATTGTTGATGCGAATAAGAACCCGAAGGGTAAGCGTGTTTTCGGACCTGTTGCGCGTGAGCTGCGCGATATGGATTTTATGAAAATTGTATCGCTTGCTCCGGAAGTTCTGTAAGGAGATTGACTGATGAAAGAAAAAATCAAGATCCGTAAGAACGATACGGTAGAAGTTATCGCTGGAAGTGATAAAGGGAAGCGCGGAAGCGTATTGCGTGTGTTGCGCGAAAAACACCGTGTCATTGTTCAAGGTATTAATCTGGGAAAGAAAACTATGCGTAAACGTTCCCAGCAAGATCAAGGCGGAATTGCTGAAATTGAAATGCCTATCCATATTTCTAATGTTATGATCGTAGGTAAAAAAAATGGTGCAACGCGTATCGGTTATAAAATGGACGGCGATAAGAAAGTACGTATTTGCCGTAAAGGTGGAGAAGTCTTATAATGAGTAATTATGTGCCACGGCTTAAGAAAGTCTATACAGAAAAAATCACAGCTGAGCTGACAAAAGAGTTCGGTTACACAACTGTTATGCAGGTGCCGAAGCTGGTAAAAATTGTACTCAGTATGGGAGTTGGTGAAGCTATCACAAACAAGAAACTTCTTGATGCTGCTGTAACCGATCTTGGTACTATTACTGGACAGAAAGCAGTAAAAACGAAGGCAAAGAAAAGTATTGCGAACTTTAAACTTCGTGAAGGACACGAAATCGGTGCTATGGTAACATTGCGCGGTGCAAAAATGTATGAATTTTTGGATCGCTTTATTAATGTCGCACTGCCTCGTGTTAAAGATTTCCGTGGTGTAAACCCGAATGGATTTGATGGGCGCGGGAACTATTCATTAGGTATTACAGAACAGATTATTTTCCCTGAAATTGATTTTGATAAAATTGAAAAAATCGCAGGGCTGAATATCAATGTGGTAACTACTGCTAAGACCGACAAAGAGGCGCATGCGCTGCTTCTGAAGTTCGGCATGCCCTTCAGAAAGTAAGAGAGGTTTTTATGGCAACAACAGCAATGATAAATAAGGCGAATAGTACGCCTAAATATTCTACGCGCCAGTATAATCGTTGTAGAGTTTGCGGTCGTCCGCGCGGATATATGCGGAAGTTCCAAATGTGCCGTATTTGTTTTAGAAAATTAGCCAGTGAAGGTCAAATCCCTGGTGTCACAAAATCGAGCTGGTAGGAGGTAGATAATGAGCGTTTCAGATCCAGTCGCAGATATGCTTACAAAGATACGGAATGCAGCTGCAGCCGGTCATGAGAAAGTAGATGTACCTTCTTCAAAACTTAAACTTGAAATTGTAAAGATTTTAAAGACAGAAGGCTTTATCAAAAACTTTAAACGAATTAATGATGCCGGTGAAAATACAATCAGAATGTTCTTGAAATATGATGAAAAAGAGGATTCTGTAATTCATGGTATTGAAAGAGTTTCAACCCCGGGTCGGCGGGTTTATTCAGGATATAAGACACTTCCCCGTGTATATAACGGATACGGTACTCTTATTCTCTCAACATCGGTTGGTGTTATAACCGGTAAGCATGCGAGCGAAAAACAGGTAGGCGGCGAGCTTATTTGTAAAGTTTGGTAGGAGGCGAGTGTGTCAAGAATTGGAAAACTACCGGTAGTAATTCCTGCCGGTGTAAAAGTCAGTATAGCAGATGGAATGCTTACTGTAGAAGGTCCAAAAGGTACACTGACACAGCGTTATAATCCTCTTGTTGAGATAGCTGTGGAGGGTTCGACAGCAGTGGTAACCCGTAAAAATGATACAAAGGAAGCTCGTGCATTTCATGGTTTATACCGCAATCTGCTTCAGAATATGGTTACCGGTGTCAGTGCAGGCTTTTCAAAAACTTTGGTGATTAACGGAGTTGGCTACCGCGCTGAGGTTCAAGGTAAAATGTTGACAATGGTATTAGGCTATTCTAATGATTTTATTGCACTCATTCCTGAAGGTATTGACGTTAAAGTTGAACCGCAGGGCAATAAGGTTATTATATCCGGTATCAATAAGCAGCAGGTCGGTGAATTTGCCGCTCAGATTCGTAAGTTGCGTATGCCTGAACCGTATAAGGGAAAAGGTATTCGGTACGAAACTGAAGTCATTAAGCGAAAAGTCGGTAAGACCGGTGTTAAATAAGGATAGATGCTATGTTTAAAAAGCGAAACGAAAAGGATAGGAAGAGATTTAAGCGTAAGGTGCATATCCGCAAGCGAATCCATGGGACAGCTGAACGTCCGCGAATGACTATTTTTCGCAGTAACAAGAATATTTCTGTGCAAGTAATTGATGACGATGCACGCCATACGCTTGTTTCCATTTCAACGCTTGAAAAGGATTTTATATCGTTACGTGCTAACATTGAATCAGGTGCGAAAATCGGTGAGGAGCTTGGTCGTCGCTTAAAGGAAAAAAATATTACCGCTGCGGTTTTTGACCGGAATGGTTATTTATATCATGGTGTAGTCCAAGCAGTTGCAGACGGTGTCCGCAAGGCGGGAATAAACTTCTAGGAGCAGATATGGATCGGCAAAAAGATTTTAACAGAGACGGTTCTCATCGTGAGAAAGAACTGGTAGAAAAACTGGTGAAATTAAACCGGACTGCAAAAGTAGTGAAAGGCGGACGTCGTTTTTCTTTTTCTGCATTAACCGTTGTTGGTGACCAGAATGGGCATGTAGGGTATGGTTTTGGAAAAGCAAATGATGTGAGTCAGGCGATTAAAAAGAGCATTGAAAAGGCGAAGGCTAATATGATTCATATCCCGCTAAAGAACGGAACTATTCCCCATGAAGTTCAGGCAAAATTTAAAGGTTCCTCAGTTCTTTTACGTCCCGCACGTTCCGGTACAGGAATTATTGCCGGCGGTACAATACGTGCAATAATGGAAGCTGCCGGAGCAACTAATGTGCTTTCAAAATCGCTGGGTTCAAACTCGGCAGTAAATGTTGTCCGCGCTACTTTTGAAGCTGCATCAGAGCTTATGGATGGGCAAGTTATTGCAAAGAACCGCGGCAAGCCTCTTAGTGAAGTATGGGGGTAAGTGATGGCAAAAAGAATTAGTATTGAATTGGTAAAAAGTACGATTGGGCAGAAACAGCCCGTTTGTAAAACGGTGCGCTCACTTGGGCTTGGTAAATTACATTCTGTTGTTGAACGTGAGGCTACACCTACAGTGTTGGGAATGGTACGGGCTGTTCAGCATTTAGTTGAAACAAAGGAGTTGAATTGATGTCTGATTTTATGTTAAGTGCTCCGAAAGGCGCAAATAAAAAGAAACGTATCGTTGGACGCGGTTCTTCTTCCGGACGGGGTACAACAGCTGGTAAGGGCAATAAAGGACAGAATGCTCGATCCGGCGGAAAAACCTATATCGGGTTTGAAGGCGGGCAGATGCCGCTTTACCGCCGTGTTGCTAAAAAAGGCTTTACTAACGCTCCTTTTAAAACCGAATATGTTGCATTGAATATCTTTCTGTTAGAGACGCATTATGCTGACGGTGAAACAGTTGATAGAGAATCTCTTATACAGAAAGGCTTATTGAAAAAACGCCGCGCATTAGTAAAAATTCTGGCAACCGGCGATTTAACAAAAAAATTAACGGTTGTTGTTGATAAAGTTTCTGCACAGGCTCAGCAGAAGATTGAAAAAGCTGGCGGTATCGTCAAACAGGCTGATAACTAGGGCGGGGCTTAATACATGGCTAACAATGCGTTTGTAAATGTTTTTCGGATAAAAGAACTGCGGGAGCGTATCCTTTTTACGGTAGGTATTTTAATTATTTTCCGGCTTGGTTCGGTACTCACCATCCCCGGTATCGATCCTCATGCGCTTTCGGCATATTTTAAGTCGCAGGTTCGCGGGAATGCATTTGTTGATTATATGGATTTTTTTGTAGGCGGTGCATTCTCAACTTTTTCTGTGTTTATGCTCGGTGTTATGCCATATATTTCTACACAGATTTTGATGCAGCTTGCGTTAGTTATTTTCCCTAGTTTGAAGAAGATTGCTGAAGATGACGGTGGTAGAAAAAAAATACAAATATGGACTCGTGTTATTACCGTATTTGTTGCATTGATACAATCCTCGGCCGTAACGGTCTATGCAAATTCAATACCCGGTGCAATCATATTTCAAAGCACGGCTGTATATATGTTTGTTACTATGCTTACAGTAACAACAGGGACGATGGTATTGCTTTGGCTTGGTGAGCAAATTACTTCTCGCGGTATCGGTAATGGTATTTCAATGATTATCTTTGCCGGTATTATTGTACGGTTACCGCATGCAGTATCACAATTAGTCCGGCTTGTCCGCCTTGGCGAGTTGAATTTTGTTTTTGTCGTTATCGCATTTGTGATGTTTGTAGGCGTTATTGTTTTAGTTGTGTATGAACAGCAGGGACAAAGAAAAATACCTGTACACTATGCGAAGCGGGTTGTCGGGCGAAAGATGTATATGTATGGCGGGCAGAATACCTATATACCTTTTAAAATTAATCCGTCAGGAGTTATCCCGATTATTTTTGCTTCATCGTTTTTAACATTCCCAATGCAGATTGCAACCAGTATTGGACCGAATGTCCGATGGCTGAATAGTCTTGCAAATTTTTTGCGTCCGAATGGATGGTGGTATAATATTTTGTATGTTGCTCTTATTATTTTCTTTGCATATTTTTATACTCAAGTAACATTAAATCCTACAGAAATTGCGAAGCAGATAAGAGAAAACGGCGGTTCGATCCCCGGGATTCGTACCGATAAAACTGAGGAATATCTACAGAGGATTTTAAATCGGCTGGTTCTACCGGGTTCTTTGTATTTAGCTGCAATTGCTGTTTTACCAACAGTTATACAGACTATTTTCGGATTTCCCCAGTCTATTTCGATGCTGATGGGTGGTACTTCACTGCTTATTTTGGTTGGTGTGGATCTCGATACAATGAGTCAAATAGAAGCACAGCTGAAAATGCATCACCATGAAGGTTTAGTAAAGCGTGGAAAGCTCAGATCCCGTAATCTGTAGTATTTTCGGAAAAAGGTTTGTTCTTTTATAAGGAGAAAACAATATGAAAGTAAGAACCAGTGTAAAGCCTATTTGTGATAAATGCAAAGTTATTAAACGCAATGGGATTATTCGTATAATTTGTAGTAATCCAAAACACAAACAGCGCCAAGGCTAATGGAGGAAAAATAAGAATGGCTCGTATTTCGGGAGTCGACCTCCCCAATAAACATGTTAACATAGCGTTGACTTATATTTACGGTATATCGCATTCATCTGCAAAGGTTATTTGCGAAAAAGCTAATATTGATCCGATTCGTATGATTAATGATTTGAATCAAGATGAGCTTGCAGCAATCCGTGCTGTTATTGATAAAGATTTTAAGGTTGAAGGGCGTTTAAGAACGGAAGTTGCTTTAAATATTAAACGTTTGATGGATATCGGATGTTATCGGGGACTTCGGCACAGAAAAGGTTTGCCTGTCCGTGGACAGCGCACTCGCACTAATTCACGTACACGCAAAGGTAAGAAAAAGACCGTTGCCGGTAAGAAGAAGTAATGGGGGTAAACTACTGTGGCTAATACCGTAAAAAAGCGAAAAGAAAAGAAAAGCGTATATGAAGGTAATGTCTATATTCAGGCAACTTTTAATAATACAATTATTACAATAACCGATTTGAAGGGAAATGCGCTATCATGGGCATCTTCCGGAGGATTGGGATTTAATGGCGCAAAGAAATCAACACCATTTGCAGCGCAAACGGTAGCAGAAACTGCTGTGCAGCGTGCGCAGCAATACGGTTTACGCGAGGTTCATGTCTTTGTAAAAGGTCCTGGCGTAGGTCGTGAATCAGCAATTAGAACGTTGGGGGTAATGGGGTTAAAGGTTCGCTCTATCAGTGATGTAACTCCTATTCCGCATAACGGCTGCCGCCCTCGTAAGACTCGCCGCATCTAATGTAAGAAGGAGTTTGAATGGCTCGTAAAAATCTTTTGAAAGGATTCAAAAAACCAAAAGGTCTGGAATTTGCATCCGAAGTGTCAAATGAAAGCTATGGTAAATTTACGGCTTCACCCTTTGAAACAGGTTTCGGCACGACGATTGGTAATTGTTTGCGGCGTGTATTGTTATCTTCGATTCAAGGATATGCAATATCAGCTGTAAAAATTACATCTTATGATGCAGATGGCGTTCCTCATAGTATCTCCAGTGAGTTTGAGGCTATTCCTCATGTTGCTGAAGATACTATGCAAGTATTAAACAACTTGAAGCAAATGCGGTTGCGGCTTCCCAATGAAATTGAACAGGATACATTTATTTTTGAGTTTGAGGGAGCGCGTTCTGTAGAAGCTCGAGATTTTGTCCGTTCTGGTCAGCTTGAAATTTTATCTGATTCCCTCCATATTATGGAATTGATGGAAGAAGCTCATGTTGAGATAGAGTTTCAAGTCGATTTTGGGCGTGGGTATGTACCAGCTGAAACAAACGAAAAATATGTTGAGGTTGTTGGTACTATTTCTCTTGATACAATTTTTACTCCTGTACTCAAGGTAAGTTATGAAATTCAGCCATGCAGAGTAGGGCAGCGCAATGATTATGATAAGCTGGTTCTTGAAATATGGACTGATGGAACTATACGCCCTGAAGATGCATTAGCGGAAGCTGCAAAAATTGCGAAAGAGCATTTTACCGTTTTTGTCAATTTTAATGAAAATGAGCTTATTAGCGAGGATGAAACTGACGAAAGCGATGAGAAGATCAAAGAATTGCTTGCAACGCCTATTTCAGAGCTTGAGCTTTCGGTTCGAGCATCTAATTGCTTAAAGAATGCGAATGTGTCGACGATCGGCGAATTAACAAATATGACCGAAGACGAGATTTCAAAAACTCGCAATGTCGGTAAGAAAAGTTTGCAGGAAATACAAGAGAAATTACTGGCGCGTAATTTGCGTTTAGGCATGACTGACTATAGTCATCTAAAAAATTTGGTGAAGTTATCGAGACAGAAGGAAGAGACAGATGAAGCATAAAAACGGATTCAATCCACTTTCACGAACCAGTGCGCATCGGCGCGCATTGCATCGTAACATGGTTACCTCTTTGTTTAAGTATGAGCGGATTACTACGACAAAACAAAAGGCAATGGAAATTCGGCGTACTGCTGAAAAATTGATTACCCGTGCAAAGGTTGATTCTGTGCATAATCGCCGTCAGGTTGCAACATATATTTGGGATAATGATATTTTGAAAAAACTTTTTGAAGATATCGGTCCCCGTATGAAAGACCGTAATGGCGGGTATACACGTGTATTAAAACTCGGATTGCGTGAAGGCGATGCTGCTCAAGTAGCGATTTTGGAATTAGTTGATTATACGCTTGACAAAAGCATGAAAAAATCAGCTGAGGTTAAGTCTAAGACTACGGAGGAATAAAGTATGTCAAAAGCACATCGGGGAAAAGGAATAAATTCGGTTCCGAATAAAGGTCGCGGTACCTGTCCGATTACAGGACAGACCGGAGTTAAGCTCCTGTATGAACATGAAATAGATGGGAAAAAAGTTTCTATCTCAAAAATAGGTAAAGCTACTTTGAAAAATAAAAAATCAGCAGAAGCTTAAACTGAAAACGCCCTTAGGGGCGTTTTTTTATGCAATGCACATGTTTTTAGCTAATATAAGAAAATGATTGGCAGAAGTCTATTTTTGTGGTATAATATAGAGATATGACTTATGCATCGTTATCAGCAAAACTTTCAAGCTCTAGTGTGCTTAATGGTGAGAGTACCTCAAGCGATATTGTGGTATTCGATAAAAACGAATTTGCGGTACTCGATCATGTACTTCAAAGTTTACAAGCCTATGCACCCGGGGTACTTGCAAATATTGCAAATCATATTACAACTTTAGAGCAAGTGGCTATAGCAATTTCACGCTATCCGCCGATACTGCAAAGCAGCGTATTAGGGGGGCAGCAGCGTTCTGCTCAAACTCTTATTGACACTCTTTGTAGTGTTACTCCCGATTCCAGACTCCTCGCTCTTCCTACAAAGGTGATACTAGGAAAGAGCTTTCTGATAGCAAAGTTTCAGGCTTTTTCTGCATTAACGAAGATCGCTATGAATGCTTTTTTTGAAGAAGCTGATATTCAGGCACTCCGGCAAATAGCAGTGCGGGTGATGTTTGCTCTTATGGCCGAAGATGTATATATGACCTTACTTGACACAAAGGAATTGGACTATGCGATCAAAAAAGAAATCGCAGAGTCCCTTATGGAGTTGTGGGAGCAGCGGTTAGATGAACGATGCTCCTTATTTGCTCCTGTTTTGCACAAAGTATGGACTGTACGTACTAAATTGGCCCCTAATTTTGGTACTATGTTGGGTGTAAGTGAGCTATTTATCTTTTCTATGGAGCTTGACGAATCGTGGTCTCAATTTATGATTGCTAAAATGTCCGATCCTGAAATTGGACAAGCACTTGAAGAGTTTTTGTTTGGTATTTCATTTGAACAGATAAAATTTATCCGTAATTTTTTGCAAGAAAAACGGTTATCAGCACTTAGCCGTGATGAGGCGTATACATTGCTTGGGCTTCAGACAGATTTTTTGCCTGATGATCCTCGATTATTTTATAGCTCATTTGTAGAGCGGAAGAATAATGCGGAAGCACGGCGGCGCATGAAGCAAGAAGGTCCAAAACGGACTCTCGAAGATTTATATATTCAATTTATTTTTGAGCAGCATCAAAGTGAAAAATCTGAGTAGAATGGTAAATACTTATATGTGTCATGCTTATAGTATTGATAAAAAATACTTGTTATAATCTTTGCTGATGCGGCATCTTTATTGCGATATTTCAAACCAATTTTTTAGCGGTGCTTTATATTAAAAATATGAACATAGATGAATATAGCAGCGCGGTACCGGATGGTGAATATTGTCCGGTTATTTCTGAATGGGATGATCCGATTTATAGTTCAGAGCGTATTGAAGATGCTGTGGCAGTGTGTGCCCGTACCGTTTTTGGCATACCGGTATTATATCCATGGCAGCGGCTTGTCATTGCAAATATTTTAGATGCCGTTCATGCAGCTGAAGCTGCGCCGTTGCATATAGGAGAGACAGAGGGGGATACTCTACCAGAGGATGTAGAGAAACTCAGCGATTTATATGACGAAGACGGTATTCACCGCGGTAGACAAATTGTCTTATTGCCGACCGGTGCAGGAAAGTCTTTGTGTTTTCAAGTTCCTGCGCTGCTTTTAGAAAAACCTACCCTTATTATCTATCCGCTACTGGCATTAATGAGCGATCAGCTACGAAGAATGCAGGAGGGGCAACTTGCGCCGGCTGTTTTTCAAGGGGGGCAACCCAAAGAGGAACGGGCAGCCCAATACGCCCGTCTTGACGGTTCAGATGGTCAGCTGCCAGCTAAGCTCATCATTGCAAACCCTGAAATTTTGGGCGACCCTACGGTTTTAAGCCGCATCAAATCTCGGGGTATTGCGCACCTTGCTATTGATGAGGCGCATTGTACCAGTGAATGGGGTGATAGTTTCCGCCCTGCATATTTACAGTTGCAAGCAATTATCGCGACGCTCAATCCTCCGGCTGTAACAGCATTTACTGCAACTGCCGGCGATACGGTATTGCAGCGTATCAGTACTATTTTGTTTGATAGTGCCGCTCATATTGTTCGAGGCGAGACAGACAGGAAAAATATCAGCTATTTTGTTACCCGATGCCGGATAAAAGAACCCGCACTTTTACATGAGGTGATGCGCCGCCGCCGTCCGGCAGTTGTGTTCTGTGCAACACGGGCAGGCGCAGAAAGGACTGCTGCATTTTTACGGTATACACTCAAGGATAACCGGATACGTTTTTATCATGCTGGTTTACAGCGCAGTGAAAAAAACGAAGTTGAGCAGTGGTTCCATCGGCACGAGAGTGCAATTCTGGTAACAACATGCGCATGGGGTATGGGCGTTGACAAAAAGAACGTCCATACTGTTATCCATTTGGATCCGCCTCCTACTGCGGAAGCCTATACTCAAGAAGCAGGGCGAGGCGGCAGAGATGGAAGCCCCGCTGAAGCAGTGCTCTTGTGGAGTCCTGAAGATGCTCAACGGATTTCCCGGTTACCGGAGCAGCAGCGAAAGCGTGCAGAGGTGCTTACTGCATTTGCTGAAAGCGGCAGATGCAGACGGGAAGTGCTGTTGGAAGCCTTAGGAGAAAAACGGGCAGTGCCTGCTCATGCTGGAGATGAAAGTATTGCCTGCTCCGGATGCGATATTTGCAGTAAAACGGCACGGTTGTATCCGCAGGATGAGAATGCACTCCTTACCTTTGTTGCAAAATATGGAAAAAAGTATACCGTACAATCGCTGATTAACCTCATACATCAGGTTGTACCATTCTGGAGAGCTCAGGATGCGGCGCGTCTTATTGCTCAGCTCAGTGAAGATAAGAAAATGAAAATGCGGCTGTCCAAAAAGTAACCAACTTTTGAGGCATCCTCATGCCGGAGTCTTCAAACAGTATTGAGTTTTTAATGAACACTCGAAGTGAAGACATTTGTGTATTTATACAAAAATATGCAAAATAGCTTTATAAACTGATAATTCTATGATATGTTTAGAATTATAAATTTTATAAAGACTTGTAAGTTATCTTACATGGGGGAAGTAACACTGTTTTACTGAAATGGTAACGTAAGCGGGGGGTATTGATATGCAGACACTTACAGTCAAAGCCTTAAACGGTTTTACGGTATTTCCCAAGCTTGAACTCTTATATCTTGATGAGATACCTCTTTCAGGTTATATTTTAATTATGGGATTTTCCGCTAAAAAGGAGGTTTGTTATGCCTACAATGGCAGTAAAATCCTACGACGCAAAAATTAACTCAAAAAAAGAATTACATTGCGAAACGCATCTTACGAATATTTCCATGTAGAAGAGTATGACGACGGCAAAATATTGCTTGAATATCGAGAACTTACGAAGCCTTTTCAAGTTTCAGTAAATACCTTAAAAATGATGGATTCAAGTATGGAAAATTTCAATAATTGTAATGTCTCTAACCCTATAGATATTTCTGCCTATGAGGATATTGAGTAATGTTTTAACATAACGATGTTGATGTTCATTTTTAGGGATAACTAAATCACCCTGAGGCAAAAATGATGATTGCTATAAGAATCTGAAATGTAGAGGCAGCGTATAAAGTGCAGCATATACCTTTTTTCAATATTTCCGAGATACGCGATTATAGAAAAAGTGCTATCCCGACAAAAAAGAATGAAGCTGAAGATTTTATTCAGGAAATTGCACAAGAAAATAAATTACGCTGGCATATTCCGTGTGATTTTAGAATAATGGAGGATTATGACTATCAGGTATATTTATACGGGGCGTGATGATATATCACGCTCTCCAATAGTAGTAATAGTAGAAAATTGTGTCTACACACTATCAGGTAACGATGTATCCATCGAAGTACCCGATAATACCGGTCTTTTTATTCTAAAAGAGGCATGGGTCAAAACAAGATCGTACAGGCTTGCATCTGATAAAAAACAGATAACCGTTATGTGGAATACATCAGGCTCACTTCTGTTAGCATTGCTTCAAATGCTGCTATTTAAAAGTTCTTCGTTCTATTTTAAGGTTTTTATTGATGATGAAAAAAGAATAGCACAGTGGAACAGCCGGAAAACATCTATGAAAACCAGTCGGTTCTTGTCCCTTTTGCCTATTCGCTTTTTTATTGAATGTGGTATCCTTGCTGTATGCATCTGGTGCGGTTCTTTTTTAGGACAGATGATTTCGAGTTTTTTGAAGTAAACAGACCGCCTCTGATAAAGCAGTGTAACGAAATTAGCGTAGCAACAAGAACCATGCAAAAAATTTGTAAAAATAAGTTGATAAGGCGGTAATTCTCTGGTATGTATAGAATTATACAGTGAGCAAAAACTCACGAACCGCCTTGTATGAGGCGGCAATTACCTCCTTACAATACAACAGGGCATCTCTAAAAACTCGGTTAGATTTTTAGAGATGCTCCATCAGCACAGCTGATAGCGAGTTTAAAATTAAGTCTTTATACAATAATGACTATCAGAACCGCCAAGGATGGCATCGTTCAGGAATGAACGTCCGTGTTCATTCCTGAACTTTGAGTTTTTTGTTAGAAAAACTCAATACTGTTTGG